>DATNAF010000385.1:0-22153 GCA_035572845.1 Terriglobales bacterium | reverse complement strand
GCCATGCAGTATCACGTCAGCCGGATCCCGGTGCGCGAGGCGCTCCGTCAGCTCGACGCCGAGGGGCTCATTACCATCGTGCCCAACCGCGGCGCCATTGTTCCTGCACTTTCTCCTACGGATATTGAGGAACTGTTCACCATCCGCGCGCTGCTCGAACCAGAAATTCTCAAACACTCAATTCCCCGGCTTACTGAAGAAGATTTCTCCGAGGCCGACGTGGTACTGCGGCGCTATGAAGGCGAACTGCAGCATGAAGACCATCTGTTTTCGTGGGGACGGCTGAATTGGCAGTTCCACTCGATTCTTTATTCACGCGCCGAGCGTCCGCACTCGATGGCCATCATTCGCAATGTAAACAACAGCGGGGAACGCTACACGCGCTTACAGCTGTACCTGACGCACGGCATCAAGCGCGCTAATGAGGAGCATCACCAAATCTTGTCCCTGTGCCGCAAACGAGACGTAGAGGCTGCCTGCAAGCTTCTCGGGCAGCACATCAAACACGCAGGCCAATCGTTGAAACAGGCAGTTCAAGAAAGAAGAGCGTCGACGTAGCTACTTCAGTTGCATTACTGCAAGACTGCGGCATGAACACGCAAACATCCAACTTAGCGCAGTCTCTCAAGCCATAAGCTCAAGTTACAAAAGCACAGGGCAGCAAAAGTCTGCTGCCCTGTAACGCCTGTGGTTTGGATCAATTCTAGAACTCCACATTCGCGCGTAACTCAACTACACGCGGCTGATAGCTTGGCGATAGCCCACCAATTCCAAAGCCGGAAGACTGCACAACTGGGAAACCGCCGCCCGCGCCACAGACAAAATTGCACCCGTGCCCTGATCCCGGTTGAAATTGAGGGTGGTTGAATGCGTTCAATGCCTCCATCTGCAGGCTGAACCGAATGCGCTCCGTGATCGCAATTCGCTTGGTTAAGGACAGGTCGTCATTTACGAAGCGAGGGCCATATAAGAAAATTGGCCGGCTGAGAGTGCCAGGCGTTGTGTTTGGCGTTATGTAAGTGGGGTTGGCGCCACCGCCTGAGAGGTACTTGGGATTGATGAAGGAAACGTTGGGCTGACCCGCGACCGGATATACACCAACGGAGTCTTGCAATTGCGACGTGGTAACCCCATGCAAAATTACGCCGCCATCAGCGTAGTCATTGAACGTGCCATCCCCGTTCGGAAAAGCTGCCTGCAACTCGAAAGGATTGCCACTCTGCAACGTGAAGATGGTGCCAATAGTCCAGCCGCCGACAATTCGATCTAGGGCACTACCGGATGCCAGATAGGTTTTGCCTCTTCCGAAGGGTAGATCGTAAGTCCCACTGATGTGCACAGCGTGACGGATGTCGTAAAGCAATGGCCCATAAGCCAAGCGCTCATTACGAAGCGTCAAAGTGTTCGTCTGACCGAGCCAGTTGTTCGGGGTTGAAACGCCGAGAGTGTGCGACCAGGTGTAGTTTGCGTCAAACTGCATCCCGTGCCACGTACGCTGGCGGAAGTCTACCTGCAGTGCGTTGTAATTGGAGTATCCCTCGGACACCAATTGAGTAATGCCACCTGCGGCATACGGGTTCACCTGGAAGAAGTTAATGGGATACCCTGCACCTGCAACACTAATCCCCGCATTGTTCGCGCAAGGTGAGAATGCTGTGCTTCCGACCATGTCGCAGAACCATTGCGGCGTAGTTGCCAGCGCATTAGCAAACGATCCAGCCTGCCCATTCTGCAAGTTGGTAATAAATCCGCCATTCTGAAACGTGTCGGCGAGGTTGCTGTCGCCAGAAAAAGCGGAATCCATAATGGGCAGTGGAATAGTACCCGCCGCACCGCCATGGATGCTGTCAGCAAAACTCGTACCGCCATTCAGCGCGAGGTTTGCTTGTGCGTTCTTAAATTCCTTGAGAAATCCATTTTCGAAAATATTCACTTCATTCGGATTGATGTTGATCCACTGCCGCAGGCTTCGGTTACCGATATATCGGATTTCGAGCGCCTGGCTTTCCCCGATTTGCCGCTGAATCCCGACATTCCATGACTCCGTGTAAGGCTGTTTGAATTTGGAGCTGACACCATTAACACCGGGAGAGTTGGCAACATAGGTAAAGTCCGACTCCGGCTCATTCACCTGGTAGGTAGCAGGACTACAGGCATATAGAGTAGCGCCGGTTGCACCACCCGTCGGGCAAGTAAAGGTTGATAAGGCTTGGGTCGAACCGTTAAGGATTAGTTCGCCGTCTTGCGAACCCAACGAGAAGTTGCCGGGAGCGAAGGTTCCAGTAGGCTGGGTTCCGCTACTCTTTAGGGGATTGAAACTGAAGCCTTGGAAATAGAACGCGCCAAAATCCGAAGCTTCGTTCCAGAAATACTGTTGCGGCTCCGTGAACATTCGGAGCGAGAAGCCGGCGCGAAGCACCGTCTTCCCGCTGTTTCCTGGACTCCATGCGAAACCGAAAGCTGGCTGAGGAACCGACTGCCGCTTTGCGGGCGCGCTGGTCTGGGTAATCATCGGGTTGTTGGTTCCCTTCAGCGAACCGGGATTAAAGATGTTGCCGATTCCCGAGGGGCCCCAGATCGCTGCATCCAAAGCCGAGTGGTAAGCGTGGGTCACATCCTGATCGGGGTAGATGGCATCCCAGCGCAGCCCATAGTTCAGAGTCAGATTCGGCCGCAAACGGTACGAGTCCTGGAAAAACAGGCCATAGGATTTTTGCACTTCGTCCAAGTTATAAGCGCCGATTTCGCCTTCACCATATGAGTTGGTTTTCTGGTTGTAGGTGTAGCTCCCGGTAACAGCGTTGATACGCCCAACCAACACTGCGTACAACTCCTGGGCTTCCTTGAGGTCGGCGGTATTGCTGTCGCCCATTGAGCCGGCGGTGAAAGCATTGATGGCCGGATCTGTCGAGGCCAAACCAAGGCTGATGGCAGGCCAACCCAACACGCCGTTGTAATAGTGGTCCTGCTCGCGCCACCAGGAAAATCCAAAATTCATGGTGTGGGCGCGTTTCTGCCAAGTCACCGTATCCGAGGCGTTGAACACCGGGTAATACGAACCAGTTGGAATTGGGAAGTTTGTCCCGTTCATATTAGTGTTCTGCGGGAAAGGGAGTTCGTCAAAATTCCACTGAATCTGCTCGGTCGTCGGTGTAGGAGTCACTCCGTTGTAGCCGAAGAAGTTGCCTACATAGAGGAAGCCTCCGCGCAATTCGTTCACGATAGATGGAGAAATCGTATAGTCAAAGCCCAGGGCTGCGGTGTAGTTCTTGAACCGGTTACCTGCACCTGTTTTCGTGAACGCCGAACCGGGCAGGTTGGGGGCAATCGCGCCCGGATCAATTCGTTTCGTGTAGTTCCAAGCAACATTGAAGCGCATCTTGTCGCTGGCGTTGTAATCCACCCGTACCGCCGGGAAATACCGTGTGTCTGGGTTGCTGATCTGCCAATTTAACAGCTGGAAATTTGGATCGGAGAGTGACGTCAATACACCGTTGGACTTTACACCGTTGACAGCGCTCAGAATTGAAGAGGTCTGGCCACTCGGCGTGGTAGGCAATGGCGCCGAAGAACCGCACGTTGTGCAGCCCGAGATCAAGTTGTACACATTCACGGTGTTGCCAGTACTCGGTTCTACGAAATTGCCTGCTTGCGCGGCTGGGGTCAACATCCACACATTGGCGTTGGTAACCCCTGGCTGCTTCCGCATAGAAAACGTTCCGAAGAAGAACAACTTGTTCTTGATAATCGGACCCCCAACGCTGCCACCGAATTCATTCAAGATCACTTTGTTCTTGGGGAAGAGCACCTTGCCGTCGGGCCCGCGGGGGTTTTGGGCGTTGATGTAGTCGTTGTCCCAGCTGTTCGCATTCAACCAGTCGTTTCTAAAGTCTTCAAACACGCGACCGTGAAAGGCATTCGTGCCACTTCTGGTTACGAAGTTCACCTGCATGCTGGAGTTCCCGTAGCCCTGGTTGAGATCTAATTGATCGGTCTGAACAGTCATCTCCTGAATGTTTTCAATACGCGGCTCGACGGGCGGATTGGCCATTCCACCATCGAATTTCATGCGGCCGGCGTTTCCAATCACGCCGTCAATATTGCTGCCCTGAGCTACGGTCGGCAAACCGTTGAACGTGCCGCCGCCGTCGAGTAGGGAGCCTGTATAGCCAGGAACCAGCGTCGACATTGCCGTCAAGTCGCGGCCCTGAATTGGCAAATCTTCAATCTGTTTCATGTCGATGACGTGACCGATCGCGTTCGAGCTCGTTTCGATGAGTGGCGCAGCGGCTGCAGTCACCTCCACCGTTTCGGTTAATGCGCCAACCGTCAAAGTTGCGCTGACATCAGTAGTTTTTGTCGCCTGCACAAGCACAGCGTCAAACACTTGCGACTTAAAACCCTGTTTTGAAACAGACAGCCTGTACGTTCCTAACGGCAAGTTGACAAATGTATGGGTACCGGAGGATGTCGTCTCGCCTTTACGAGTCACGGCGGTGCCAATGTCCCGTAGTTCCACTTGTGCGCCAGGCACTACGCTGCCGCTGGGGTCAAAGACCGTGACCGCTACCGTGCCTTCCGAGCCGTGCTGCGAGAACGCAAGCGGTACAGAGAGGATCAGAGTCAGGACGGTTGCGGCGATGGTGACATAGAAAGGAAGTACAGACCTCTTGGACATACACTCCTCCTCAAACGAACTCGAAGAGACTGCCAAACCCTAATGTCCGCCCTTTAGCAAGCCCGCGAAAACACTAAGGGCAAACGTTTACCGCCCACTGGTTGGATTTTGTATACTTTATTCGATAGCGTTGTCAAGCACTTAATTGTCAAATTCGATTAGAGTTCCTCGATATCAACGTTATCTAAAGGTTTGTGCAGAATCCCTTGCCTATCAACCGGCGCAGTTTTCTACGAGGAATCGCTTCATCTGGCTCTGCTCTGGCGCTTTCGCCGTTGGTGTCGGGTCAATCGCTATCGCAGCCCCGCATTAAGTTTGTGGATGTAACTCGCACTGCCGGAATCACCTTTGAGCACGATAATGCGGCTTCTGCCGAAAAGTTTCTGATCGAGACTATGGGCTCGGGGTGTGGCTGGATTGATTACGATCAGGACGGATTGCTCGATCTTTACCTGGTGAACAGCGCGGCAACTCAGGCCTACAAACCGGCGCACCAGTTGCGAAGCGCTCTTTACCACAACAACGGGGATGGCACATTTTCCGACGTCACCCGGCGGGCTGGTGTGGGTGCCGAAGGCTTATTTGGAATGGGAATCGCTGTGGGCGACTTCGGTAATGGTGCGTTTCCCGATCTTTTCGTCTGCGGCTATGGCAGGTGCATTCTCTATCACAATAATGGTGACGGTACATTTACCGACATTACTGATCATGCGGGGGTTGAGAACTCTGGCCGATGGGCGTCGAGTGCGGCGTGGTTTGACTACGACAACGACGGGCTGCTTGATCTGGTAATCGCGAACTATGTCGATTGGTCGCCCGAGCATAACTTTTATTGTGGCGATCGCGGACCTGGAATGAGGAGCTACTGCCACCCTGATGATTTCCATCCACAGGCGCCAACTCTCTACCACAACAATGGCGATGGCACGTTCACCGACGCGAGCAAGTCTTCAGGATTAGCCAATCATGCCGGCAACGGGCTCGGCATTGTGACGTTCGATTACGACGACGATGGCTGGCAGGACATTTTTATTGCGAATGACCACATGCCGAATTCGCTCTTTCACAACAATCGTGACGGGACATTTAGCGAAGTGGGGTATTTGGCTGGGGTCGCGGTCAGCAGCGATGGACAGTTTGAAGCGGGCATGGGCACCGACGCGGCCGACGTAACCGGGAGCGGCCGCATGGATATTGTGGTCACTCATCTTGATATGCAACTGGCGCGCTTTTACCAGAACGCGGGCGGTGGGTCATTTGATGATGCAACTTTCCGGTCGAAACTTTCTTATGCGACTTTCCATCTGAGCGGCTTCGGTACCCGGTTTGTCGATTACGACAATGACGGCGCGCGCGACTTAGTTATGGCCAACGGTCACGTCCTGGACAATATTCAGCGCTACCATTCCGAGACATCGTACGCCGAACCGAAACTCATCTTTCGCAACAACGGTCGTGGAATTTTCAAGAACGTAAGTGATCAACTTGGGCCAGACCTTCTGGTTCCGCGAGTCAGCCGCGGACTTGCTGTCGGAGACTACGACAACGATGGCGATCTCGATATTCTGGTAATCAACAACGGTGAGGCGCCGCAACTTTTAAGAAACGATGGCGGAAATGAAAATCACTGGCTGGAGATTTTGCTGATTGGGACGAAATCGAATCGTGATGGAGTTGGCGCGCGAGTGAAGCTTACGGCAGGAGACCTGGTTCTTTACGATCAGCGCAAAGGAGGAATGAGCTACCAATCGGCACAAGATCCGCGCCTGCACTTTGGATTGGGGCAGCGCGGGAAAATCGACTCGGTCGAAATCAAATGGCCAAGCGGAATGGTCACTACGCTGCGAGACCTGAAATGCGATCAGATCATTGCGGTCAAAGAAGGCACCGGAATCGTGGAGCGGCCGTTTCCGCGAGTTTCAGCGAAGTGAGCTTCGTGTCTCGTGAGTTGAGACTTCTAAGGATCGTGCTCGCGAGAAGTTCCGGCGTAACTGGATTTGCGGTCGCCGGGAGCGTCGCGAATCTTCTCCGCTTGCGCTCGGTTCAACTTCGCTAACATCTCCAGCACATCGTGAGCCTGGGAATTTTTTCCCTGCTTGCGATAAGCGGTGGCCAGGTTTGAGTAAATCGCCGTGTTGTCGGGATTCAGTTGCCGCGCGGCTTCAAGGTGAATAATTGCGTCGTTGAGTTGGCCTTCCATTAAGTAAAGCTTTCCCAGCGTAAGTTGCGAGTTTGCGTAGTCGGCACGTTGCGAAACGGCCTTCTCCAGTGCTCGACGAGCTTCTTCGAATTCCGGTTGTCCGGGCGCAATTCCTGAACGTAGCAGCGCCTCGCCGAGCAATGTCAACAGCATGAAATTCTCATGGCCTTTGCTGATTCCATCTCGAGCCACCCGCACGGCCTCCGCAATATTGCCTTCGAACATTGATTCCTGCGCCGCGGCCAGAAATGCAATATCGGAATCTGGCGCTAAGCTGCGTGCGAGTTCGAAATCTTTTTTTGCATTATCGAATTGATCGAGCAAAGAGAGGAACATTGCGCGTTCGAAATGCAGCCGCGCAGAATTGGGCAGGTTATTCAGTCCAAGATCGACGATTTGCAATCCGAGCGCGTAATTCTGTTTCGCCATGCAAGCGTCGGCCACAAACATGTAAAGCTTTTCGTTGGATGGGCTCAGGCCGGCGGCGCGGCGAGTGGCATCGAGAGCTTTGTCGTCCTGTGAATCGCCGATGTACGCCTGCGCAAGTAGATTATTGACCGCTGTGTTCTCGTGCCCACTTGCGCGAAGGTCAGTCAAAACAGGAATTGCACGCTGCGACTGACCGGTAGCAACGTAGCACAGCGCCAGGTTGAAACTGGCGGCATAGTTGTTGGCTACTCTGCCGCGCGACGCGACCAGATGCGGAATCGCTTCTGCGAATTTGCCGCTGCGGGTGAGAGCAGTTCCCTGCTGTAATTCGGCTTCGGCCTGTGTATCTCCGGCAAAGTCATCTGCCGCGCGTGGCGCCGCATTCGGGGCACCTGGCAGATTGGGCATTGACCCAGAGTTGGCCTGGGCCTTGGCGCGAATACTTATCAGCACGCTGGCAGCAAACAGGCCGGCAAATACCGCGTCTCTTATCAAACATTTCGTAAGGCGAAAGAGCCGATGCGTCTTCGTTATTTCCACTTCCCTTCGCCTTCCACAATTGTGATGTAGCGGTCAATCGGCAGATTCGTAAATCGCTCGGTTTTGCCGCTGGGCTGCGGCCATTTCACTTCGAGCCAATCGAGTTTAGTTTGTTGTCCTAATCCCAGGACCATGCGCGGATCGTGTGACGAGAGATAACTTCCCGCTCCGACTTTGAATTGATGACGCTCCAGGTCTCCCGCATGGTATGTAATCTTGGCGCCGATGGCATCGATGTTGGCTTTTCTCCCAATGAGTTTCAGACCCAGCCAGTGGTTTTGGTTGCCCGCATTGTTTCGCAACAGAATTGGCGCAGAGTTATTTTGTGTTATCAGCGCATCAACCGATCCGTTGTTATCGAAATCACCTAGTGCCAGGCCACGTCCGGCAAGGGGGCGGGAGAAAATCGGACCGCTTCTTGCGCTGACGCTCTTAAAGTGCTTGCCATCGTTCTCGAATAACAACATCGGTTCGCGATAAGTGACGCCAGGAATCTTCTTGTCCACTTTGTCGTCGGGATGTCCATTGCAAAGCAGCAAATCTAAATTTCCGTCGTTATCGTAATCGAAAAACTTCAAGCCCCAGCCGCTCATAAGTCGGGTGGCTTCGCCAATGCCTGTCGGCAATGCTACGTCGCTGAAGGCTTCGTTCTTGTCGTTGTGATAGAGCGAGTACATTTCGTGGTCTACATTAGCTTCGAATAGATCGGTCCATCCGTCTTGATCGTAGTCAGCCGCGTCGACCCCCATCCCGGAGCGTGGCTTTCCAAATGTGTTCACTCCGACGCCTGCCAACAAGCCGATCTCTTCAAACTTGCCTTTACCTCGGTTCGCAAAAAGAAAATTGGGCACGGTGTCATTGGTCACGTACAGATCCATCATCCCATCGTTGTTCACGTCTGCAGCGACCACGCCCCAGGCCTTTGCCAGCGACTGCGCGATTCCCGATTGCCTGCTGACATCGGTGAATGTACCGTCGCCGTTATTGTGGAATAGCCAGCACGGCATGGGATCGTAGATGGTCGGAATGCAATACGCACGCTCACCGGTCAGCTTGTCGCCACAAAATTTCAACTTGTCTTTGCTGTAGTCGACGAAATGGCAAACGAAGAGATCGAGCCGGCCATCATTGTCGTAGTCGAACCATACGGCACTGGTTGCCCATCCGGGGGCGGCAACTCCGGCCTTGACAGTGACATCGGTGAATGTGCCATCGCCGTTATTGTGATAAAGAATGCTGTGCGGATATTGGGTGACATACATATCTGGTAAACCGTCGCCGTCGTAATCGCCGACAGCAACGCCCATTCCATAGGCGTCTCCACCGACGCCAGCCTTCGCAGTCACATCTGTGAAGGTGCCATCGCGATTATTGTGGTACAGCGCGTTACGTAACGGTTGCGGCGGCTTATAGAAATCGCAGGGTCCGCTATTCACCAGATAGATGTCCATCCAACCATCGTTGTCGTAGTCAAGAAAGGCACAGCCCGCGCCGACAGTTTCGGGCAGGTGAGCCATGGGGGAACGACCATTGACGTGAGTCCATTGGATACCACTGATGGTGGCTGGAATCTCCTCGAAGTCAGTACCTGAGTTACCCGAGCCCGGTCGATCTTCGATCGAGAGGACGGGCGTGGACGCCCCTCGCCACACGGGCAACGCAAATGCCGGAAACAGGCCCAGGGTCTGCAGAAATTTGCGACGAGAAAGATAATTCCGCGTTTTAGTTCGGATCTTTGACATCGATCAGTGCGGTTGCTCAGGATTTTTCGCCGCCGCTTCGCGTTGCAATGTCATCTCGTGTTCGGCTTCGGGCTTGCGTCCGATGCGGGCGTAAGCGGTGGCCAACTGATAATGTCCAGCAGGATCGCCGGGCTGCGACTTCACATATTTTTCGAGCGGTGTGACCGCCTCAGAAAATTTTCCGGCAGAGTTCAACGACATGCCCAGAGCCAGATATGCTTCCACGAAACTTTCGTCCAGTTGCGAGGCGCGAGAGAAATGGGCTATTGCGTCTTCCCATTGACCTGCCTGGCGCGAAGTTTCGCCGAGCATGAATTCTGCCGACGCATTGCCGGGATCGATCTTCAACTCTCGCTCAAATTCTTTTTTGGCGTTGTCTGTTTCGGGTGGAGTTTTGGAGAGATCGATTCGGCCAAGCCGATAGTGAATGCCGGGAGTATTTGGGGCTTGCTGCAAAATCTGCTTATACTGTGCCGCCGCCTTGTCCCAATTTCCCTGCGATTCAAATGCTTCGGCCTCGAGTTGTTGGGCTTGTGGAGAGTTGGGGGCAGTCGCGGCCAACTCCTGCGAAGCACGCGAGGCCAGCTCAGAATAAAAATGGGTCGTGGTGTACAGCACGTCAGGATCACGCGGGAATTCGCGATTCAATAGCAGCAAAGCCCGTACTGCTGACTCCGTCTGATCCAGGCTCATGGCGCAGCGCGCAGTCATCATCACAGTCTGATATCTCAGTTGTTTGTCTGTGATCTGCGATGTTGATTTTTTCAAAAGCGGCAGAGCTTCGCGACAGCGACCCTTTTGAGCAAGGATGATGGCTTGAGTGGCGGATGTCGTATCGAGCGCAAACACCTTGCCGTCGATCGACAAAGCCATCAAACAAAGGAATGCTACATATATATGAAGCGGGAAAAAGCCGAGGATGGCACTACCGGGTTTATACATTCGACTCCGTTCTGCTGGGCAGTATATCCCGCCACTTGAAACACAGCTGAATGAGCTCCTTGCGTCATCAGCTACTTCCGAGTAGTGTATACAATATCCACCACCGTTCCCAGGAGGCTGACGTGACCTCACCGTTCAATTCTTCTCGCCGAAATTTCATTGCCACCGCCGCCGCCGCTGCAGCCGGCTCAGCCCTCATTCCCAAGCGTCTGCTGGCGCAAGATCCTGTGGTTGATGCAATGCGACCGACCGGAAAGAATACAGGCCGCGAGAAAGTCGCGTGGAAAGCCCGCCCATTTCCGATGAAGCAAGTACGGCTTGGCGACGGCCCCTGCAAAGCAGCGATGGAAGCCGACCGACGCTTCCTTAGTTCTCTACCTCCTGATCGACTGCTGCATACATTCCGCATTAACTCCGGAATCGCGTCTTCCGCTCAGCCGCTTGGCGGTTGGGAGGCCCCGGATTGCGAACTGCGCGGTCACTACGCAGGCGGACATTATCTTTCGGCCGTGGCGTTAATGTACGCGAGCACCGGCGACGAAGACCTGAAGAAGAATGGGAATATCGTCGTTGGAGAATTGGCGAAGTGCCAGAAGGGGCTGAATAACGGCGGATATCTGAGCGCGTTTCCGATCGAGTTTTTTGATCGCCTGCGCAATCGCGAAAAAGTTTGGGCGCCGTTCTACACAATTCACAAGATCATGGCAGGCTTGCTGGACATGTATGTCTACACGGGAAACGAGCAGGCGTTAGACATGGTCGAGCAAATGGCAGGTTGGACTGCAGGCTACACCGGCGCGCTCAGCTACGATCACATGCAGCGCATTCTTGGCACAGAATACGGCGGCATGGGCGAGACACTTTCGAATCTGTACGCAGTCACTGGAAATCCTTATTACCTGCACGTGGCGCAACGCTTCGATAAGAAATGGTTTTTCGATCCGCTGTCGCAGCATCGGGACGAACTGAAAGGCCTACACGTAAACACGCATATTCCGCAGGTGATTGCTGCCGCCCGATATTACGAACTTACCGGCGATCAGTACTACCGCGACATCGCTGAATATTTCTGGTATGAAGTTGTCAGCGAACGGAGTTATTGCACCGGTGGTACCAGCAATCATGAATCCTGGAATACCGATCCTGGGAAACTGGCGTCCGAACTCAGCACCAACACTACTGAAGACTGCTGCGCTTACAACATGATGAAGCTGACGCGGCATTTGTTCGGCTGGCAGCCTGACGCTCGCCTCATGGATTACTACGAGCGCCTGATGTTCAACCATCGGCTGGGTACGATCAATCCGGAAGATGGCACCATGATGTACTACCTGCCGCTCGCCTCTGGTTATTGGAAGACATTCGGCAAACCCTTTGACGCATTCTGGTGCTGCACCGGCACCGGATCGGAAGAGTACGCGAAGCTCACCGACACGATCTATTTTCACGATGACGATTCGTTGTACGTGAACCTCTTTGTGGCGTCGCAACTTGAATGGCCGGAAAAAGGTATCAGCGTTCGCCAGGAGACCAAGTTTCCCGAACAGCAAGGAACATCACTTGTTATTTCTGGAAAAGCTCCGGTGCAGTTGCAGATCAATCTGCGCGTTCCTTACTGGGCAAAGGGCGGCAGCGTAAAAATCAATGGCGCGGAGTTGCCGGCCTTCTCGAGTCCGAGCAGTTATCTGGCGCTCAATCGCGTGTGGAAGCCGGGCGACAGAATTGATCTCAATCTGCCCATGGACCTGCACATCTCACCCATGCCCGACGATCAAACAGTGCAGGCGATGATGTACGGCCCGCTCGTGCTTGCAGGCAAGTTCGATCCGGTATCGAAGGAAATGATGTATGGCGATTACGAGCCAAAGCCGGCGGACTTGTACAAGGTGCCGGAAATCGTAGCGGATAAAGCGAATCCTACGGCCTGGGTAAAATCCGATCCGAAACGGCCGTTGCAGTTTGAAGCCGTCGGGCAAAGTCAATCGATGACGCTGGTCCCGCTTTACACGATCATCCCTGAACGCTATGCCGTCTATTGGAAGGTGAACCAGAAGACGGCATAGTAGCGGGATGCTCAGTGACAATTCCAGGAGACGAATTATGCTGCCTGCAGTCTCTCGTACTTTCTTGTGTCTAGTTGCACTTGGGTTGTTTTTGCCATCGTGGAGGTTGACGTTTTCTCAAGAGAAGCCGAGCAGTGGCATCGAGAGCCGCAGCCACGAACTGAAGGCGCGGTTAGACGAAGAGTGGCAGTATGAACTGCGCACCAGCCCCGAATTCGCGACCTCAATTGGCGACCCCCGATACAACGACAAGCTCAGCGACAATTCACCCGAGTTCTTCCGCTCCGACGTTGAACAGGAGCGAAAATTCCTCGCCGGCTTTGAAGCCATCGATCCCACAGGATTTTCCGAGCCGGACCGCCTTAGCCGCGACCTGATGATTCGACAGCTGCGCGAGGAGATTGAGGGCGCGAAATTTAAAAACTGGGAGATGCCGGTCAATCAGATGGGTGGGCCGCACCTCGAGCTTCCTGATCTGGTAACGCTCACGCCGTTCAAATCGGTGAAGGACTATGAAGACTACATTTCGCGTCTTCATAAAATTCCGCACCTGTTCGATCAGACCATGTCCAACATGCGGCAAGGCATGGCTGACCACCTGATGCCGCCGCGCTTTCTCCTGGAGAAGGTCCCTCCTGAGGTCGATGACATTGCAAACGCGAGCGGCGAGAGCAGCCCTTTTGCCAAGCCGTTAAAAGAATTTCCGTCGACGATTCCTGCCGCCGAGCAAAAACGATTAAGTGCGGCTATTCTTTCGGCGATTGATGACGAAGTCATTCCTGCCTATCGCAAGTTCTCCAGCTTTGTACGAAATGACTACGCACCACATGGCCGAACCGAGCCCGGAGTTTGGGCGCTGCCAGACGGAGAAGCGCGATATCGATTTGCGGTTCGGCGGATGACTACCACCGATCTCAGTCCGGATGAGATCCATGAAATAGGCTTGAAAGAACTGCATCAGACCGAAACACAAATGTTGGCGGTGGCGAATAAATTTGGATTCAAAGATCTCGCCAGCTTCAACGAACATATCAAGAACGATCGCAAGCTCTATGCAACCTCCGGGCAGCAGTTACTTGATCTCTATGCAAAGTATGTTCGCGACATGGAGCCGAAGTTGCCGCAGCTGTTCGGGCGCTTGCCGAAAGCCAAACTGGTTGCGATCCAAATGGAGCCAGCGCGTGCCAAAAATGCTGTCCCCGCTGACTACACCCCTGGCACCGCGGACGGATCGCGCCCTGGCCACATCAATGTGAATGAATACAATCCGGAGCACAGACTGCTATTGAACGTGGAAGCCATTGCATACCACGAAGGTATCCCCGGCCATCACTTGCAGATTTCGCTGGCACAGGAGCTCCCCGACTTGCCTGCATTTCGCCGCTATGGAGGCTACACCGCATTCATTGAAGGATGGGCCTTTTACGCCGAGCGGCTGGGCAAGGAAGTTGGCGAATATCAGGACCCGTATAGCGAGTACGGCCGGCTTGAAAATGAAATGTGGCGCGACATCCGATTGGTGATTGATACCGGAGTGCATTCGAAACACTGGTCACGCGATCAGATGGTCGAGTACTTTCACAAATACACGGCAATGGATGAGCCCAACGTTCAGTCCGAAGTCGACCGCTATATTTCATGGCCGGGGCAGGCGCTGGCCTACAAGTTAGGCCAACTGGAATTTTTGAAGCTGCGCGAAGAAGCCCGTCAGAAACTCGGCGCCAAATTCGATATCAGGGGTTTTCACGACGAGGCGCTCGACAGCGGACCTCTGCCACTCGATGTATTGCACGCACGAGTAGAAGCCTGGATCGCGAACCAGTCAAAGCAGTAACAACTTAGGCGGCAGACTCGCGTCCGATGGCATTTTCAATTTCTTCCAAATCGCGAGCTGTGAGCCGGAATTCCGCTGCTCCGATGATGCCTTCCACTTGCTTCGGGCTGCGGAATCCTACGATTGCGCCAGTCACGGCAGGATTATTCAGTGTCCATGCAATCGCGACTTCACCGGGCGAGCGACCTTGCCGCTGCCCGATTCTGCGCAACTCTTCCACAAGTTGCAAATTGCGCGACAGCTGCGGCTCACGGAAATTGGGCAGGTTCCTTCTCCAATCTTCAGCGGTAAAGTTGGCAACGCGTTCACGGGTCATTGAACCGGTCAGCAGACCTGCGGACATTGGTGAATAGACAATCACACCGATGTTGTTGGTCTTCGCATACGGGAGCACGTCTTTTTCTATCGCGCGGGTCACAAGCGAGTATGGGGGCTGCAACGAAGTGATCGGCGCGATTGCGTGTGCTCGCTTCATTTGAGAAACACTGAAATTTGAGACTCCGATGTAGCGCACCTTCCCTTCTTCTTTCAGCCGCGCCATCTCGGTCCAGCCTTCTTCAATGTCTTCATCCGGCTCCGGCCAGTGGATCTGGTAAAGATCGATGGCATCGGTTTTCAGACGGCGCAGACTGTCTTCGCATTCTCGACGAATGGAGTCGGCCTTAAGCGACGCTCCGACTTGACGCTTGCTGTCCCACACGCGCTCGCATTTGGTGAATACATAGGGTCGTGGGTTTCGACTCTTAATGGCTTCTGCGACCACTTCTTCAGAGTGACCGAGGCCGTAGAGAGCGGCGGTGTCGATCCAGCTCATGCCACGATCAAGCGCGGCGTGAATAGCGGGAATTGACTCTGCTTCATTTTGCGGGCCCATGCTGCCAACCCAGCCGCTGCCACCAATCGCCCACGCACCGATTCCAAGAACCGAAATTTGTAAGTCGCTGTTTCCTAGCCGGCGAGTTTCCATGTTCATCCTTTTCTCATGTTCACCATGAACTTGTGATGTCCGTTATGAAGCTGTCGGATAGAATAGATGGCCAGTAAACGTTTCCGCAAACGCAGCCGTGTTGGATTCCAGTGGAGCAGATTCAATCATCGCGATCTCATGAGTATTACCCGTCGTCTTTTTATAACTCTTTCAGCAGCCGCCTCGGCAAATAGGTTGTTTGCGCAAGGCGTGGCGACGCGCGCCGTCAAAGCGCAGGCGAAGCCGACCCCTTCAGGAAGACCGTTCAACACGCATTTTGTTGATGTCGCCAAAGAGGCAGGGCTGGTTGTACCCACTGTCTACGGCAATCCTGATTCGAAGGATTACATTCTTGAGGCGACGGGATGCGGCTGCGCGTTTTTGGACTACGACAACGACGGCTGGATGGATATCTTCCTGCTGTGCGGCACCCGCATCGAAGGCGCGCCACCGGACGCGACGAACCGCTTATATAAAAACAATCGTGACGGAACTTTTACTGATGTTACCGAAAAAGCCGGACTACATTCGGTGGGCTGGGCATGCGGCGTCTGCGTAGGAGATTACAACAATGACGGCTTCGAAGATCTCTTCTGCACGTATTTTGGACAGAACAAGCTTTTCCGCAACAACGGTGATGGGACTTTCACAGATGTAACCAAACAGGCGGGGCTGCTGAACGACAGTCCACGCTGGGGCGCCGGTTGCACCTTTGTGGATTACAACCGTGACGGTCACTTGGACTTGTTCGTTTCAAATTATCTTCAGTTTGATTTCAAGCATGTGCCTAAGCCCGGCGCAAACAGCAATTGCAACTGGAAGGGAGTTCCGGTCGAGTGCGGTCCGCGAGGCTTGCCGCCTGGATATCACTCTCTGTATCGCAATAACGGCGACGGAACCTTTACTGACGTAAGCCATCAAGCCGGTATTTCGGAGCTTCGCGAGAGTTATGGCATGACTGCGGTTACTGCTGACTTCAACGAAGATGGCTGGCCTGACATTTACGTGGCTTGCGATTCCACTCCGAGCCTTCTACTGATGAACACCGGCAAGAACACATTTAATGAAGAAGGGGTCTTGCGCGGGGTGGCATTGAGTGATGACGGGATGGAACAGGCGGGCATGGGGATTGGAATAGGAGACTACGACCTCGACGGGCACCTCGATATTTTCAAAACCCATTTCGCCGAAGACACTAACGGCCTTTATCACAATGACGGGACGGGGAACTTCGAGGATGTTACTCGAAAAGCAAAAATCGGAGTCGAGACCCATTACATCTGTTGGGGCGCTGGAATGGTCGATCTCGACAATGATGGGCTTCCAGACCTGTTCATGACCGCCGGCAGCGTTTATCCCCAAATCGAAAAGACGCTGCCGCAATATGCCAAAAATAACCCGCGAGTTGTGTTTCGGAACCTGGGGAACGGCACTTTTGAAGAATTGATCGAAGAAGCCGGTCCGGG
Source organism: Terriglobales bacterium (assembly GCA_035572845.1). Taxonomy (GTDB): domain Bacteria; phylum Acidobacteriota; class Terriglobia; order Terriglobales; family Acidobacteriaceae; genus Gp1-AA145. The sequence goes on along the minus strand of DATNAF010000385.1, from coordinate 5,292 downwards.
AGTTGCGGCGGCGCACTGCAGCCGCGGATGCGCCTTTGGAGATTTCGACAACGACGGCGACCTGGACATTCTTATTATCAATCTCAATGAACCGCCGTCCCTGCTGCGGAATGACATACGCGGCGATCACCACTGGTTGAAAATAAAATTGGTAGGGACGAAATCGAATCGCAGCGCGATCGGGGCGCGTGTTGTCGTGCACTACGGCGGAAAAAAACAGGCGCAGGCGGTAATGAGCCAATCAAGTTTCTACTCTTCAAATGATCCGAGGCTGCACTTCGGGCTAGGTGCGGCAACCACAGCCGATCTCGAGATTTTTTGGCCCAGCGGAACACATGACACATTGAAAGAGCTCAAAATTGACCAACTGATCACGGTGAAAGAGGGAGCGGGATTCGTTCCGAATCTTGGCGAAGCTCGGTGACGCGGTCGTTTAGGTCCTGCATTGTCTCCAAATAAGAACAAATTTCTTGCTTGACAGCGTTCCTGGATGCAGGATACTGTATCCAAGCTTTAGTAAACGTTTTCCCATTATCGTGCACTAGAACAGTCCATCAACTCATCATCGCGGAATTAATCCGCCTCGGAGGGACGTATGAGGATGCAATGGGCCCCCCAGGTTTTTCTCGCCGCTGTTTTCGCTTCCATCTTGCTCTTGGGCAGTTTTGCTAACGCTCAATACAACAGCAATGTTCAAGGATTGGTGCTTGACCAAAGCGGGGCGGCTGTAGCCGGCGCCTCGGTCAGCTTGCTTAACGTCGCTACCAGACTTGAGAACACGGCCAAGACTTCCCCGTCCGGCAATTACCGCTTCAACAACTTGCAGCCTGGAAACTACGTAGTCTCTGCTGAAACCGCCGGCTTCAAAAAGACTGAAGTTCACTTCACGCTCAGTACCGATCAAACCCAGGGTATCGACATTCACTTGTCGCTTGCTTCCGCCAGCACTCAAATCACGGTAACAACTGAGGCGGCTGAGCTCGACGTTGACGAGAACAGAATTCAGGAGACGCTTTCCGCGAGTTCTGTCAGAGATCTTCCCCAGCTGAATCGAAATCTGTGGGACGTTCTCGCGGTCACACCAGGAGTAGTTGGAACCGGAACTCGCGGCCCAGGTGAATCACCCGGCGGAGGCGCTGATAATTTCGGGACGCAGACTCCGCAACTTAGCGCCAACGGTAGAAGTTATACCGGGAACCTGGTGATGGTTGACGGCATGAACGTCACAAGCCCCGTACAGAATGGAAACATTATTCTGGCGCCGGTTCCAGACGCTGTGCAGGAAGCGTCGCTTCAGACGAATTCCTGGGACGCCGAAAACAATCTTGGGAGTTCGATTCTGATTCAAGTAACGACGAAATCTGGCACAAATCAATTCCATGGGACCGGGAGTCTGTTTTTTACAGACCAGGACTTGCAGGCCCGCCAGGAATTCGTCAGTCCGAATCAGGCTTTCACTCCGTTCGCTCGCAAAGATTTAGTCGGAACGCTGGGCGGACCAATTATCAAAAACAAAACCTTCTTTTTTGCTGATGTCGAAAAACTATGGTCCACAACTCCCACTGCGATTGGGCCGAGCGGTAGCGCAGTATGGGAGGCGCCGCAGTTCGTTGCCTGGGCACAACAAAATTTCCCAGGATCTGTAGGGTCCCAGGTCCTGAATCTCTATCCCGCGACCTTCGATCGCGCGAATGGGCAAAACCAAACCGCGCAAGTCTACTTTGCAAATAAGGGCCTCGCATGTGGCACGGCGGCTACGGCCAACATTCCCTGTAATCTTCCGGTGCTCGACTTTGGGAATTTTGCCAGCAGCCCCTACTACAACGCGCTGCAGTATAACTTTCGGCTTGATCAGTATTTCACCCAGAACGACCGGCTGTATCTGAGTTATTACAACGATTCCTTTGATCAGGAGCAGGTTGCGCCCCGCGCAGGTCTGCAGGCGCTGGATATTATGCGAAACCACTACGGGCAGGCCGATTTCACGCATACATTCAATTCAAGGCTCATGTGGGAATCGGGCTTTGCTTTCGCGAGTGTGGGTGGAGCAAATGGGCAGGACGCCGATCTCAAGGTCCCGGAAATCTCAGTGAATGACGGCAGCCAAGGATTTCATATCGGCGGCGGGTGGGGCCCTGGCGAATTCCGCGGCCCCATGTACAACTGGCGCTCGGTGATCAGCATGATCCGTGGCGCACATAGCATCAAGTTCGGATTTGATGGGGGCCATGGGATCGAACACGGAAATTTCACTCCAGTAAATGTGCGGCCCAATTTTACGTTTAATAACCTGCTCGACTTGGTGCAGGACAAGCCGGTAAGTGAAAGTGTGGGAGCCTACAACCCGCTGACTGGACTAGCCGGAAGCGTAATCTTCGGCGGGCAAAGCACACCTTTCGGCTTCTTTGGGCAAGATGATTGGAAAGTGAAGTCGAATCTCTCTCTCACTCTGTCTTTGCGCTGGGACGATTACACCAATCACAGCCCATGGGGAAATAGTGGATTTCAGTTCAGCAGTCTTTTGCTCGGCCCGGGAAGCACTTTCGCACAACGGGTAGCCAGCGCCGGCGTGCATCCTGTGCCTTCCGTATTCGCACACTCGATGACCAATTTGTGGAGCCCGCGTGTGGGTTTCGCATGGGATCCGACAAAGACCGGCAAGTGGAGCGTACGCGGCGGCATCGGCGTCTACCACGACTGGGTGGTTCTCGGTCAAACCGTGGATCAGATGCGTAACAATCCTCCGGGCGTGATCAGTCCCACCTTTACCAGTGGTGGGACGGGGCCTCAGCCGGTATTCGCGCTCGCTCCGTCAGGAAGCTATCCTTTCAACTTCCCGCTGCCTGCAATTCCGGCAGGTTCCCTTAACGCTCAGGGCGGCATCGTCGGAATTCAGGCCGGCGTTGATTCGCTGAACCGCAACTTCAAAGCTCCGATGGCGACAAATTACGTGATTGGCGTCGAACATCAACTTCCCTGGAAACTTGTGGCCGGTGCAAATTATTCGGGTTCGCATAGCTATAACGGTCTGACCGGGACCGATGTGAATCGCTGTGCGGGTTGTGCCACTCTGACTAGCGGTGGCGAGAATATAACGCGATTGAATCCGAGTTTCGGCAGCATTGATTACGTCACCAATTCCAATGCCGGGACTTACAACGCAATGATCTTCAGTTTGCGCGGGAATGCTGGAGCGCGCGGAAATTTCCAGGCGTCTTACACGCTTTCTCACGCAAAGGATTATCCCGAGGCCGGCACTCGCTTCGATCAGGATGCTGGCCAAAACATTCCCGACCCAAACGCTTATTTCAGCTACTTTGCGGATGCGAATTGGGACGTTCGCAATCGCTTCTCAATGTCCGGCTCATATAACCTTCCCGGCTTGCACAGCGGCATTGGAAAAGCATTGACCTCCGGATGGGAGGTCACCAGTATTGCCGCAATCCAGAGTGGAACGCCGTTTTGGGTAATCAACAATCTCCCCTTGACTGCGGGTGGCGATTACAACGCCGACGGCGTGGGCTACGACATTCCTGACACTCCCAGTCGGAACTTTACCGGCTCGCACAGTCGCCAACAGTACATAACTGGGCTTTTCACGGCCGCGGATTTCCCGGCCCCGACGGCGGAAACGGAAGGCAATTTGAAACGCAACATTTACCGCAATCCTGGCCTGGTTCAGGTGGACGCCAGTGTGCTCAAAAACACGCATATCCCTTGGATGGGTGAGCAAGGAAATTTACAATTCCGTTTTGATTTTCTGAATGTCTTCAACCACGTTAACCTCGGAAGTGTCGATAACTTCATGGGGGACGCAAACTTTGGAAGAGTGACTACCGCGCTGAGCGCAAGACAGCTTCAACTTGGCGCACGAATCTCTTTCTAAACATTTGAACCGGCGAGAGGGAGCAAAACCCGCTCACCCTTTTGTCGTGATGCGATCGAGGGTGAGTGGATACTTTTTCATTTTGCCGGATTATCATTTGGTTGTAGGCCGCAAATCCTGCGAGCCTACATGCGGAAGATACAAGGAGTGATTATGGGTTCCCGCAAGGAAGTTTCTCGACGGCAGTTTCTTTCCGCGGCGGCAGGTTCGACGGCGGCATCGCTGCTTGCGCGTCCAGCATTTTCGCTGGCGCACGGCACTTTTTCGACCGCTGGGCCGCTTGAGGCAGCCTCCAATGCTGCCTCGATTCTGCCATGGCAGGACCAGGGCGTGATCAATACCGCTAACTCTCCTTATGCCAAGCTGCACAGCGTACCGGTGCATGCGGTCACGATCGAAGACGGATTCTGGTCGAAGCGACGCGCCACTAACGTCGAGCGCAGCATTCCCACCATGCGCCAGGAACTCGAAGATCATGGTCGCATGGACAATTTTCGCCGGCTGGTGGGAAAGAGTTCCGAGCCCCAGAAAGGCCCCTATTTTTCCGACTCCGATATTTACAAGTGGATTGATGCCGTGGGTTGGGCGTTGCAGTCCGATTCCCTGCCCGAGCTTCGCCGAAAAACGGATTCGATGATCCGCGAAGTGGTGGCGATCCAGGAACCAAGCGGATATCTGAATACTTATTATCAGGGTGATCGGGTTGCGCTTCGCATGTCGCAGCATGACCAGGAAGTGGGTCATGAGATGTATTGCCTGGGTCACATGATCCAGGGCGCGATCGCCTACTACCGCGCGACTGGCGATACCACGCTGATGGACGCTGGCCAGCGGATGGTCGACAACTTTGTGCTGCCGAACTATGGGCCGGGTCCGAATCAAAAGCCGATCATCTCCGGACATCCTGAAATAGAAATGGCGCTGATTGAACTCTATCGCAGCACCGGAAAGCGCCAATATGTTGAACTAGCCGGATATGTGCTGCATGGCGACGATCGCTGGACCATTGAGCCGCAACGCATTAAGTACATGTTCTGCGGAATCCCGTTCCCCTCGCGCACCAAGCTCGAAGGCCATGCCGTGCGCGCCATGTATGCCTGCTGCGGCGCAACGGATTATTACCTTGAAACTGGCGATCCGGCCTATTGGAAAACTCTGAACACTTTATGGGAAGACTTGACCCGGCGTCAGATGTACATAACGGGCGGGGTTGGCGCGCGTTCTGAAGGCGAAGCCTTCGGCAATGCTTACGAGTTGCCAAATGCTCAGGCTTATGGCGAAAGCTGCGCCGCCATAGGAAATATGATGTGGAACTGGCGCATGCTGGCGGCAAGTGGAGAGGCAAAGTTTGCTGACGTGATTGAGCGAGCGTTGTACAACGGAATTAACTCGGGCATGTCTCTCGA
>DATNAF010000384.1:0-32191 GCA_035572845.1 Terriglobales bacterium | reverse complement strand
CAACTCTATGAAATCAAGGCCGTCTAAGTTTGTACGGGTAGTAGTCGTACATCTATGTTGACGTGTCCGGCTGTTCGCCGTACACTTGAACCTATGCAGGAGTCATGGTGATAGCGGCAAAGCGTCATGCGCGCAAAGAGCAGCGATTGGAAGCCAGGGTTACTTCGGATCAAAAGCGGCTGATTGAGCGGGCCGCTGAGTTGCGGGGTACGACAGTTACAGAGTTCGTCGTCGTAAGCGCGCAACAGGCCGCAGCCACCACGATCAAGGATTTTGAGACACTAACGCTCCGGAATGATGCTCGCGAGCTCTTTATTAAGGTGGTGCTCAATCCTCCCGCCCCAAACGAAGCTCTTCGTGCGGCATCGCGGCGATATAAGGCACAGATGGGATTGTGATTGACTAACGGACCTGAGAAGTCCAATTTCGTCATTGAGCCGCTCGGCGCAAAGCGCGGCCGGGCGGCTTTTTCTTGTGGCAATGACGAATTGGATTCCTACCTGCAGAAGCAGGCCGGCCAAGACCTAAAAAAGCGGTCGGCGGTTCCGTTCGTGATTACGTCGGATCACAAAACTATTGCCGGGTTCTACACGCTTTCACAGTACGCGATAGATCTCGGAGAAGTACCCGAAGACGTTGCCAAAAAACTTCCCAAATATCCGCACTGGTCTGCGACTCTGCTTGGGCGCCTGGCGGTTAGCAACGATTTTCGGGGTCAGAGATTGGGAGAGCGGTTGCTCATGGATGCATTGTACCGGGCGGTTCAGTTGAGTAAGCAGATTGCGTCGGCAGCAGTCATTGTCGACGCCAAGGATGACCAAGCACTAGCTTTTTACAAGAAATATGGATTTGTAGAGCTTCCAAAACAAGGAAGACGGCTGTTCCTTCCAATGGGGACCATTGAGCAATTATTTAGAGGACGTGCATAGTTATGGCCAGGGAAAAACATCTTGTTGATCGAGCCTGGATACAAGAACAAATATCCGCCGCTTGGACTGGTGGAAGGCGCAGTGCCACGCTCCCAATGGGAAATGTCTTGATTTGACGTGCTGGCAAAAAGCCCTGTGGCGGGTCACTCGACGAACAGAGAGATTAACTTCAACGTTGATTCAGAAGCGAATTCGCGTGCTGCTACGAATCGACGCAGCCTTTCTACCAGCCCTCAGAAATAAGAAATCGGCCACCCGATGGCGCTAAGGCAGAACCGAACCGCAAAGCTGTAGACGAGCTTCTGACACTCGCGGGTGGGCGCACACTTTTGGGGATGTCACGCACTGTATTTCGCAGATCTAATTAAGAAAGCCGTTGCATGGCTCGGATGGACTATCTAGAATGCGTGATCCATTGCTTCGCCCGCTCCGATTTGACTGTCCAGTTGAGCAACGTTGAGATCGTCGGCGTTTTGTATTTCTGCAGTGTTACTCACGTGTGCCTCGGTCGTTGTTGCAAGGCAGGGCAAGCACTTGTCTCTCCCGGCGAGGTTCCAATACGTGAATGCGCCTGCGGTGGTACAGAGTGTTTCTCAGGCTATGAACTGGTTGATTTCGCAGAGGGCTTCGAAGGATGCCGCAGTTCAGGTATTGGGACTAGTTCATAACGGTTCCTTTCGGTTTCAAATCCCTTCAACGTATTTTCACGGAATTTTCACATACCACTGTCATACTTGAGCACGGGTAGAATTTCTGCATGAAGCAGTCGATCATGATTGTGGAGGATGATCCCGATATAGCGCGGCTCGTCGCTCATCATCTCGAGGCAGTGGGGTACGAGACGCGAAGTTTTGCGTCGGCTTATGAGGTGGTAGGGTGCGCCAGGAATGAACCGCCTGCCCTGTTCGTTCTGGACATCATGCTTCCCGGCGGCGATGGACTGAATCTTTGCCGGCAAATCCGGCGGAACTCGTCGCTCGCTGTGATTCCAGTCATCTTTCTTACTGCCAAGGCGGCCGAGGCGGATCGCATCCTGGGGCTGGAGTTGGGAGCCGATGACTACATCGCCAAGCCCTTTAGTCCGCGCGAGTTGGTGGCGCGGGTAAAGGCGGTGCTGCGCCGCTTTGAGCGTCCGCTGTCCCAGGGCTCGATTAGAGCGGGAGATTTGGAGATCGATCCTGTCGGCATGGTGGTGAAGGTTCGCGGCGAGTCCGTTTCGGTGACCGCAACGGAGTTCCGTCTCCTGGAACACCTGGCACGGAATCCAGCCCGCGTCTTCACGCGCGACAAGCTGTTGGACGCGGTATGGCGGGATACGTCGTTTGTCACTCCGCGTTCGGTTGACGTGTACGTGCGCCGGCTGCGGGAGAAGATCGAACGCGATCCGGAATATCCTGAATACCTCAGAACCATGCGTGGAGTCGGCTATAAGTTTGAGGCTCCGAGGTGAAGGGCCGCATCTTCTTCAAGCTGTTCGGCGCAGCGCTCCTCATCGTCATCGCAGTGACAGCCATCCTCGACATCGCCATCCGGCGCGCTTGGGAAAACTCCCTGCGCGAGCAAGTCGCGCTTGATTTGACCCAAAAAACGCAGATGTTCGCCGACCGCATGGCTTCCGTGCGCAATCCGGAATTGAAGACGGTCGCGGAGGAGACTGCGCGGGCGGCCAATGCGCGCGCGACTGTGATCACCCAAAATGGAACGGTGCTGGCCGATACCGAAGCCAATCCGCAGGAGATGGAGAACCACTCCATGCGCCCGGAATTTCGCGCAGCTCTGAACGGAAAAATCGGAAGCAATGCACGACGAAGTCACACTCTGGGAATCGAGTTTGTCTATGTAGCGGTGCCGGTGGCAGGAGGAGCTGTGCGCCTGGCGTATCCCCTTGCAGACATCGCGCGAACCACGGCCGAAGCGCCGCGCGTATTGGCGCGAGCGTCCGGGATTACGCTGCTGATTGCCGCCATCCTGGCGGCGTGGGCTGCGCACCTGATTTCGCGCCGGCTGCAGCGCATTATGATCTTCGCCGAGTGCATCGCCCAAGGCGATCTCAGCGCGCGCATGGCTGAGAGTTCCAGCGACGAGATCGCACAGGTCGCCGCCGCGCTCGACCGCACCGCAAGAACGCTGGAGACAAGTTTCGCCGAGCTGCGTCGCAGCCGCGGCGAACTCGAGGCATTGCTAAACAGCATGCAGGAAGCGGTGATCGCGATCAATGGCGAGTGCCATATCTTGTGGGTGAACGGCGCAACCCAGCGACTGCTGAACACGCGCGTGCGGATCGGCTCGCCGTTGCTGGAATATGTTCGCGATCCGGAGCTGCTCTCCGTGACCGCCGCCGCTCTGAAAGGAGAGTCGGCGACGGCCAAGGCCCACAGTGTCGCTCCCGGCAGGGTCTTCCAGGTGAGCGCGGCGCCAATGCCCAAGGATTCGGCCGTCGTCGTTTTACATGATCTAACCGAAACAGAACGCGTGGAAAAAACCCGGCGCGACTTCATCGCCAATGTGTCGCATGAGTTGCGAACGCCGCTGACGTCGGTTCAAGGCTACGCCGAGACGCTGCTGGAGGCCGATAGCATGAACCGCGAATTTCTCGAGATCATCCGGCGTAACGCTTGCCGGATGTCGCGGCTCACCGAAGACTTGCTGACGCTGGCGCGCGTCGAGTCAGGAGAGCAGAAGCTAGTTCTGGCTGCAGTGAAGGCGAACGATCTCCTCTGCGACGCGCACTCAGCGCTTTCAGGGATGGCACAGGAGCGCGGCATAGAGTTGGCGATCCGTGACGTTCCCGAAGCGGAGGTCTCCGCCGATCGCGATGCTATACAGCAGGTTTTTACGAATTTAATCGAGAATGCGATCAAGTACGCCGCTGAGGGCAAACGAATCGAGCTAGGCGCAATTCAATCCCGAAATGAGATCGAATTCTACGTCCGCGACTTCGGACGAGGGATCTCCTCCGAGCACCTCCCACGTCTCTTCGAGCGCTTTTACCGTGTAGACAAAGCTCGCTCGCGGGAAAGCGGCGGTACCGGTTTGGGGCTCGCTATTGTCAAGCACATCGTGCTCAACCACAATGGCCGTGTTAGGGTTGAAAGCGACTTGGGCGGCGGTTCTGCATTCTATTTTTCTGTGCCCGTGGCCGGCGAGTTCCAGGCCACCAGTGGTTTAGCAAGCGAACGTCCCAGTCAGCTTGTTGGGTGAGACCGCGCCTCGCGTTCACGAAAAGCGAGAGTATCTAAGATCTGTCATTCGGAAGCCCCGCCTCATATCGCGGAAGATCCTTCGCTCGCCTGGCGCCTAGCTTGGCTTTTCGGCCAGCGTGGCGACAGCATGTTGACAAACTAGAACGTCTCAGTCGCGTCTTCATCGAATATTCACATTCCTGCAACCACGTATTAACCTGCGCTCGATAAAAAAGACTCAGATTGCAGTTCTGGAGAAGATTATGCTTCGAGTGCTGAAGCTGGTGGTATGTGCGACCACCCTGGCGGCATCTGCTTTGCCCGCAAAGGATTTGAACGGAGCTGGGGCGACGTTCCCCAATCCCATCTATCAAAAGTGGTTCAGTGAGTTTCGCAAAGCGCATCCCGATGTGGAAATCAACTATCAGTCGGTGGGCAGCGGCGCTGGCATTCGCCAGCTAACCGAAGGTACCGTCGACTTCGGAGCCAGCGATGGGCCGATGACGGATCAGCAAATCACTGAGTTCAAAAACAAGCGCCACACCGATGTACTGCATGTCCCGACTGTGCTCGGCGCCGTGGTTCCAGCCTATAACCTCCCCGGCATCTCCGCAGACCTGAAATTCAGCGGGGAGCTGCTTGCCGATATTTTCCTGGGAAAGATCAAGAAATGGAACGATGCGGCGATTGCGAATGTGAATCCCAATGTGAAACTCCCGAATACGGACATCATCATTGTGCATCGTTCGGATGGAAGCGGCACGACCTATATCTTTACTGACTACTTGTGCAAGATCAGTTCGGAGTGGCAGCAGAAAGTCGGAAAAAACACCTCAGTAAACTGGCCGACAGGGCTTGGGCAGAAGGGCAATGAGGGCGTCGCCGGAGAAATCCGGCAGATGCAGGGAGCCATTGGTTACATCGAGCTCATTTATGCTCTGCAAAACAAAATTGCCTTTGGATCCGTCCAGAACTCGACCGGGAAATTCATCAAGGGGAGCCTGGAATCGGTGACCGCAGCCGCGGCTTCGGCGAAGAACATGCCTATAGACTTTCGCGTTTCCATTACCAATGCGCCGGGAAAGAATGCTTATCCAATCTCGAGCTTCACCTGGCTGTTGATCCCAGCGAAGTGGTCTGATGGCGCGAAACGCAGAGTGGTGGTTGATTTTCTGAGCTGGATGCTGAACACCGGGGAAGGCATGACCAGCGATTTGAACTATGCTCCACTGCCCAAAACTGTGGCGGATAAAGTTCGCGCGGAGATTAAGGCGATCCACTAACGCGATTTCCATGCACGTGTGGTCCCGAGCGCCCGGCCCGGTCTTTCGGTTGCCACTTCGGAGACTCCTTCCACGAGCACCGGTCAAGGGCGACTGGAACCGCAGGTGCATCGAGACTGCCTTGTAATACTCCTTTAACACCCGCCAGCTAGCATGCAAGTGTGAATGCAATGCCGAAATTTCAATTTGCTGAGCCGCGTGCACTTGGGCCGGTAGCGGTTGCGGCACCGAGGCGAGTAGTTGGCCCGCGCAGCTGGCGAAGCGCCGATCCTGGCTTTCGCGCGGCGATGGCAGCATGCTCGTTCTCCTTGCTGGTAACTGCGATTTTGATTTTTTGGGAACTGCTGAGCCAATCCAAACTGTCTCTTCACCAGTTCGGCTTCCGATTTTTTGCCGGGATGAATTGGGACCCGGTTTCCGGCGACTTCGGCGCGCTCCCGTTCATTTATGGAACTCTGGTCTCATCCCTGATTGCGCTGGTAGTCGCCGTTCCGCTCGCTCTTGGCTCGGCGCTCTTCATCACCGAGTTATGTCCAAAGCGACTCAAGGGGACGGTGTCGTTTCTGCTGGAGCTGCTGGCGGCGATTCCCAGCGTGATTTACGGATTGTGGGGGATCTTCGTGCTGTCGCCGCTGCTCCGCCAATACGCGGAACCCTGGCTAGAGACTTATTTTGGCTGGACGGGCCTGTTTGAGGGTCCTCCGTTTGGCATCGGCATGTTCGCTGCGGGAATGATCCTGGCGATCATGATTATTCCCATCATTGGATCTGTTGCGCGCGAGGTCGTTCTCGCCGTCCCGATGAGTCAGCGTGAGGGAGTGCTCGCGCTCGGGGCCACGCGCTGGGAGGTGGTGTGCCTGGCGGTTCTTCGCAATGCGCGTACCGGCATTCTGGGCGCGGTCATTTTGGGACTAGGACGGGCGTTGGGCGAAACCATGGCCGTCACAATGGTCATCGGAAACACACCGCAAGTTTCAAAGTCGCTGCTGGCTCCGGGATATTCGCTCGCCAGCGTCATCGCCAATGAATTCTCCGAAGCGACCGGCGATCTCTACCTGAGCGCCTTATTCGAGATTGGATTGGTCCTCTTCCTGATCACTTTGATTGTGAATGGTCTGGCGCGGGTGCTTGTTTGGAGCGTCACCCGGGGTATGCCGGCGCGGGCAAACGTATGAAGACTCCAGTCAATGCCATCCGCTGTACCGGATGGGCAGGAAAAAACGGAATCGGCATCGCGCGCCGGCTGCGCAACAACATCGCCATGGGCGCCATGGTCATGTCTGCAGTGCTGGTGATTGCGCCGCTAATCATGATCCTGACCTATCTGGCGGCCCGTGGAGCAGGCTCTCTGAATTGGGCATTCTTCACCCACATTCCGACCCCGGTGGGCGAAAACGGTGGTGGAATGGCAAATGCCATCGCCGGCTCCGGCATGATCCTGCTCATAGCCAGCGCGATCGGCATGCCGATTGGCATCGGCAGCGGAGTGTTTCTGGCCGAGTATGGCCGCAATCGACTGGGAGATATTCTACGCTTCACCGCCGACGTGCTGAACGGCGTTCCGTCTATCGTGCTCGGTGTTACCGCGTACTCTCTCCTGGTTGTAACGCAGAAGCACTTTTCCGCCTTTGCCGGAGGCGTTGCGCTGGCCATCATGATGATCCCGACGATCTCGCGCTCGACGGAGGAGATGCTGCTGATGGTGCCGCATTCCATAAGAGAAGCCGCGCTCGGGCTGGGAATACCGCGCTGGCGCACGATCGTATCAGTTGTGCTGCCGGCGGCAAAGTCAGGAATTGTGACCGGCATGATGCTTGGATTTTCCCGAGTTGCGGGAGAGACTGCGCCGCTGTTGTTCACCGCATTTGGCAACCAGTTCTGGAATTGGAGCCCCACTCGACCCACCGCCGCGCTACCGTTGCAGATCTATACTTATGCAATTTCACCATTTGACGAGTGGCATCGCATGGCGTGGGCGGGAGCCCTCGTTTTAATTCTCCTCATCGTCGGTACCGTTGCGGTGGTCCGACTGGTCACGGCGCGCAGCCTCTACAAGGTGATGGTTTGACCAGCGGGGGTATCCGGGTTGAGCTGCTGAACGCCTGGTTTGGCGATAAGCAGGCGTTGCGCGATATCAGCATCAACATCGAGGGTTATCACACTACCGCCATCATTGGTCCTTCGGGTTGCGGCAAATCCACTTTCGTGCGCTGCCTGAATCGCATGCACGAGGTCAATCCTTTGGCACGCGCCGGCGGCCGAGTATTCATCGGCAACACGGATATCTACGCCAACGGGACCACGCCTGTCGAAGTGCGCCGTCGCGTGGGAATGGTCTTTCAGAAACCAAATCCATTTCCCACGATGTCGATTTATGACAATGTGGCGGCTGGCTTGAAGTTGAACGGCTGGGAGCGCGGCCGCCGCCTGGGTGAAGTCGTGGAACAAGCGCTGCGCCGCGCTGCACTGTGGGATGAAGTGAAGGACGACTTGAAACAGAAATCCGGCGCGAGTCTCTCCGGAGGTCAGCAACAGCGACTGTGCATCGCGCGCGCTCTCGCCGTCGAGCCGGAAGTGCTGCTGATGGATGAGCCCGCTTCCGCGCTCGATCCCATGGCCACGGCGAAGATCGAAGACCTGCTTTTCGAGCTGAAGCAGAGCGTCACCGTAGTGATCGTGACCCACAACATGCAGCAGGCAGCGCGCGTCGCGGAATTCACCGGATTTTTTCTAATGGGAGAATTAGTCGAGTTCGATCGCACCGAGCAGATGTTCACCAGGCCACGCGACAAGCGCACTGAAGATTACGTCACAGGCAGGTTCGGATGAGTCGTATCCGCTTTCATGAAGGCCTCGAAGGCCTGCGCCAGGAGTTGACCGCGATGGGCGGCATGGCCGAACGCGCGGTGGAGCTTGCGGTTCGCGCCTATGCGGAGCGCGATTTGTCTCTGTGCCAGCAGGTATTTTCGGGGGAAGTAATTATCAATTCCACTGAGCGTCGGCTTGATGAAGTTGTGCTCGACCTGCTGGCCATGCAGCAACCAATGGCGGTGGATCTGCGCTTGATCCTGGCCATCAGCAAGTGCATTGCCGATCTGGAGCGCGTGGGCGACCAAGCGGTGAATATCGCCGAATGCATCCAGAAGTTGCTGGGTCTGCCTGAATTTGACTCGCCGGCGGATCTTCCCGAAATGGCATCACTCGCCCGGACGATGCTGCGCCGCGCCCTCAATGCCTTCGTCACCGGCGATGCCGCCGAAGCGCAGGCCGTGCTCCTGCTTGACGATGACCTAGACACCATGAACGATCATGCTTATACGGCCGTCGCGGCCGCGAAAGCCGCCGAGCCGGCAATGACGCAAAATCTGCTCAACTTCCTCATCATCGCCCGCAATCTAGAACGTATCGGCGATCACGCCACCAATATCGCGGAGGACGTGATCTTTTGGGTACGCGGCGCCGACGTGCGACACCACGCTCTTGCGCCTCCTTTATCCACCTAACCGCCAGCCCAACATAAAACGGCAAGCGGTTCGTGCGTCAACCTTAAGCCAGACTGCACGGCTCAACACCATCCGGCTGAGCGTGTAGCAGTTTTCCCCTGTCTATAAGCCTTCCCGCCCAATTGAGTCTCTGGATATAGCTGTTGTTCTTGTGATCGCGACGATGTTGCTAACCCAAGCTGCCCTAAAATGGCATGCGCGCACTAAGAAGCAGGTTGTGATCGTAGGTATGAAAGTGTGTTGCGGCAATTTGCATTCCCGCACCCAGAGTCAGGCCGAGGCGGTCATGCAGGGGGATGCGCCCGACCACCAGTCCGGGGGTGAGAAAGGTTTGCTTCTTGCCATTGTTCGCGCCACCCTCATTGAAGGTGGAGTTGATCTCAACTTCCGGCCACAGAAAGCGCTGGACGTGACATTGCACCGCCGTGTTCCAAACGAGCGCGCGTCCCATGCCGTTCAGATCATCAATCGGCAGCGCAACCCCCAAGGTTGATTGCACGCTCAGGCGTCCGAAGCCTTTGCCGGCAGCGATCGTCGGTGTAACCACCGCGGAAGAAGAACCATTCCTGTACGACCCGGTGGGAATGCTCCCGCCCAGGAACACCGTGATTATGTAGTTCCCGCGTTCTTCATTCCCCGAAGCGAGGCGGTATTTCATCAAAAAGCTTTGGTCGCCGAAACCGTTTTTGATTGCGGAGTTGTTGTGAATCAGGAACGGTGGCGGGGCGGCGATAATCAGCTCAACGTTGCGCGCCGGAATCAATTCCAGGCCTTTGCCTCCGCCCAAGTTCAGCAGGTCATCGCCACTGGGCATAAGCTCACGAAACACATCGAAACGGAACTCCTGTTCCAGACGCGGTGTGACCGTGACCAGCGGCGTGATCCAGTGAGGTTGCTCCCCTTGCGTGGCGGAAACCCGGCTTTGCCATTCTTCCGCAAACTGCGCGTAACAAGAACCGTGGAGCAGAAAGAAAAACAACGCCAGAAAAAGTTTAAAGGGTATTCGTCTTTGTTCAGTACCGGTAGTCATACTAATGCGTAATTATACGATTCTCGACTCGACTGCATTTCAGGAAATCGGATCAGGTTCAGCTCAGCTGAGCGCGTTCGGTTCAACTCAGCACGGGGGGACAGGCGAGCGCGGGCACGAGGGGGCTCTGACACCCCCTTCCTTCCTGTTCCCGTCAAACTTGCAGCGGGTATGTGTGTATGTCGTGCGCATGCGTAACAGATAATGCGCGGGCTACGCGCGCTCTCGCGCTCGCGCCTGTTTGCGCGTGCGTCTTTCCCCTGCGTGCCTGATTGAGTCGGATGCTTACGTAACCCTAATGCTTCGATTCGTCGCGGCAGAACGCATCGCGCTGCTCGTCTGCTCCCGCGCTGCGACGCTGAATGCTTGCGCAGTTCTAATGCGAATGTGCAACAACTGCCACTCATTCGCTCACAATGATCATCTGTAGGGATGCTGAGAAGCTGTCGGAGGCAAACGCTAAAGATCACCGCTTGGGTTCGTCTTTGAGGAAAAAGCGGAACACTTTAGCATTTGTCGGGTAAATAATCTTTCCATTACGTCTCACATAACGGCAGATTACTTCTCCATTTGGGTGCCTGGACCCGACCTCGTTAATTCCGTCATTCCCTCCCCGACGGAAATCCTGCAAACCTCGGGACCGAGGCGGGGCTCCCGGGCCCTCTTCGTGCATCCAACCGAAAGAACGAGGTGAGTTATGGAAGAGAAGAACAAATGTGCACATCCCGCGTGCTCTTGCGCTGCCGTGAAGGACAGCAAATATTGCAGCCAGTACTGCAGCGACGCGCGCGACACGGTCGAACTCGCATGTAATTGCGGCCACGCCGGCTGCAAGACAGCCACAGGCGAAGTCGCCGCATAAAGGCTAAAGGATCAACACCAAGCGCTAACGCTAAGATTCCGCCGAACATAAAAAGCCGCTCCTCAAGCGGCTTTCTCCTCCCACTCCTCGCAAAA
Source organism: Terriglobales bacterium (assembly GCA_035572845.1). GTDB lineage: Bacteria > Acidobacteriota > Terriglobia > Terriglobales > Acidobacteriaceae > Gp1-AA145. The sequence continues at coordinate 21,307 of DATNAF010000384.1, read as the reverse complement.
ATCCGAGACCCACTCCCAATGCAAAACTCGCGACCCCGGTCCCGACTCTTGCGCGCCACGTTCACCACCGTGAAGATGAATGGATTTATGTGATCGCTGGTCAATTCCGTTTCGAAGTGGGCGATCATAAGCTCGACCTCGCTCCAGGCGGGAGCGTCTGGATGCCGCGCGGCATTGCGCACGTCTGGGGCAATGCTTCGCAATACGGCGGCAAGCTTTTAATGGCGTGTCAACCCGGAGGCTTTGAGAAGTTCTTTGACCAAATCGGCAAGACCTCCCCCACCGAGACGGCACAAATCACCAAAGTCATGGCCAAGTTATGGGATGGACTACGCCGGTCCACCGCTGTTCGGCCCCTGGGGCCAGCAACGGGGAGCCCAATGATCGCCCCAAGCCGGGCATCCGTAACCGCCGAAAACTGTTGACCGGAGCTGTCGGCGGTCTCGATTGCGAAACCGAACGGACTCTTATCAAAAAACAAGCAAGGAGTTTTTATGCTGAGAAGGCAGTGGAGGTGTTGCGCGCTGGCATTCGTGCTCTTCCTGTTCCTTGCGCCAATCGGATCCCCCTCAAGTGCAAAGCAATTTGCCGCATAAGACGAGATTGTTTGCTTGGCTGACCGTGCCGGGCCTTCGATTGGAATTGTGGTGAACAGTACAGCATACGTTGTCGATGCAGGCACCGGTTTAGTACGCCCGGCCTGCGAATTGTGAGACCGTTGCCCCAAGAGGCCAACTGACGGGTTTACGGGATTCATTTCGCCCGGAGGGCAGAATGCCGGCAACGAAGGCTTACTTCATGGCTGAAAAGTGTGTTGGGCGCAGGTAAAACACTTCAGCTTTCTCCAGCGTTTTTTCGCTTTGCTCGGCTTTTTCTACTTCTTGAAATTCCGGGTCTGCAATGACGGCCTGCCAATTTTTCTTCGCCTCATCGCGGCTCTGATGGGCCAGCAGGAATACAAAGAGATTGTCAGAAGCAGAACGATCGGTCGTTTCCCAGTACCCAAGGACATTCAGGCCGTGTCGGGCCAGAATATTCGAGGTCTTGTCACGGAACCGCGCTTCCATCACTGGCAGCTTCCCCGGCACATCGTGATATATCCGGAGCTCGAACAGCCGACCGCCGTCAGCTCTAACCTGCTCAACGTGACTCAGACGAATCGTAACGAGCGAGCCAGCCGCAAACGATATCAGTGCAATCGCGAACGCCGCGTAGGATCGCGATTTCCGAAATAGAAATGCCATATAACGTTCCTCCTTGAATTCAGCGCTCTGAGTGAATTGCCCAGATGAGCGCGGGAGTAATCAAGACCGACGACGGCCCCAGGATGAGAAAGGTAAGCTCATACCACCAGGGCACCGGGATGGTGCATACTCGAATCGAAATCAACACGATGACCGCGACTAAGACAAAGAGCGCGAGAAAGAGGGTCGCGCCTCGTCGGATTAGTCTCGCAATGCAACCCGCGATCGAAGTTGTTGCCAAGAAAATCATTGGCGCGAGAACAATCTGTTTCGAATCGGTGAGCACATGGGAAGCCGAGAGTACCTGCTCGACCACAACCTTGAGGGTCGCCATTACGACGAAGACGCTCATCGCAATGCTGGCACTCCCCAGCCGATCATGTCTCAGCAGCGACATTTTGGTTATCGACGGAATCGACCGGCAGGCCTGACTCCAGAACCACCATGAGGCCGATGCCGGCGACGTGCTCTCGCAGCGTTCGTAGTATTCCTCGATCAAATCGCCCACCATGGCGGCGCCATGGTCGGCCGGTAATACCGACTGAACAAGCCACGAGGCGAGCATCGGCGGTCGAGAGTTGGTGCTCTTCATATTGCTTGCCAACGCTTCCTCAGACCTCGTGTGAGATCGCGAATGGTTTGGCTCGAGATCTGGAGCGCCCGCTTTCCTTCTGCCTCGACCCGGAACAGCCGCTTTGCTCGGCCCCCTCGCATCGCCGTGGACTCGCCTATGCAGGAGCTGACGTATCCTTTTTGTTCGAGTCGCTCCAGCGTTGCGTAAATTGCCCCAATCGATATGTCTCGTCCGGTGCATCGCTCAATCTCTTGACGGACCAAGGTTCCGTGCCCGACTCCGTTCAGTCGCATCAGGGCCAGCAGGATGACATATTCCAAGGAGCCAAGAGTGTCTCCGCGCTTCATTTGTACTATAATGTAAAAGAAATAGCGGCATGAAATCAACAAGAATCTTTTCCTCATTAAGTGGGCCCACTTCGCGGTGCAATTCGCGGATAAACATTGCAACCAGGTCAGGATCATCCCACCTTGGGAAGTGATTGCCATTAGGCGCCACGATCTGGCTAGCATCAGGGAAGAGTTGCTTCCAGCGCGCTTGAAAGCCAAGTGGATCGTTGCGTTCCCCGAAAATGGTGTACATCGGAATCCCGCCGAATTGCGCCGTAAGAGCAAATGCTAAGCTTTCATAAATCGCATCCGCTTTACGAGCATCACGCATGTAGGCATGGAAGGCCCTGGCTCCGTCGCGCCCTACTCCGGCAAGAAACCTTCTGCGACTCGGCCCGTCCATATGCAGGCCACCTCCGAACGAAGTGGCGGTAACGCGCGGAAGTATTCCCGTGAGTACATCAAGTGCGCGCATAAGCGCGCTGCCCATCAGCGCACCCATGGCACGAAAAGCTGCGCCGTGCGGCCTCGCGACCCGGACGGTAATCTGGTTGACTTTTTGACTCCCATCAGCAGTCGGGTCTGAGGCCGGAGAGTGGGTCAGATCAGTTCTAGGACTTGACGCACAAGTAAAGCCTTGTATAATTGGCACACTGTGCGGAATGGTGTCAGTGTTTTTCGTGCCGTCGCAGATGTGACACGTCGGAAGCTACTGGACTCGCTCTTGTCCGGCGAGAAAACTGCGTCAGAGCTGTGTGCCGGCTTTTCTGCTAGCCAACAAGCAGTTTCATTACACTTACAAAGTTTGCGCCGGGCTGGACTTGTGCAGGTGCGCAAAGCTGGCCGATTCAGGCGATATCGCCTGACCGCCGAACCGATTCGAGAGATGTATGCGTGGGTCCTCAAGTATCGCGAAGTTTTCGATCCCTATGGTCACGCCTGGGCATTCGGAGGACTTCCTGAAAGAACAGACTCCAAAGTTCGAGCCGCCACAAGCCGACGGAGGAAAAAATAATGGCAGTCAGAGGTTCAGAGGTGCGCGTCGGCCAAGTCATTCCGCATTTGGTCGTTGATGACGCAGCGGGAGCCGTTGAATTTTATAAAGCCGCATTCGGAGCGCGGGAAGTTTATCGCTCAACGCAGCCGACTGGCATTGGGATACATGTTCACTTGCGAATTGGGCAGTCGCTAGTAATTGTTTCCGACGACGACCAGAGTCGCGACAGGAGACGACTGGAAGCTCATTACAGGATTTCTTCTCCAAAATCGCTTGGAGGTACGTCTACTGTCATCCAGTTCTTCTGGCCCGATGCCGACACAGCGTACAAGAGAGCTGTGGATGCTGGCGCACAGCCAACCGTGCCTCCCTTCGATGCCTTTTGGGGCGATCGGTACGGTTGTGTGACCGACCCATACGGTCATGTCTGGGCGATCGCTACTGAACAAGAGGTTCTCGAACCGGCGGAAGTGGACCGCCGCATGCGCGCGTTCGCTGCGGGTGTCCGAACTGAGAAGCTAACGTGAAGCAAGCCCAGATGAAATAAGCCCGGAGCGCCACCTTGACAGCGAATTCTCATTTCAGGAGCGAATAAATGCACTGGCCACAGAAGTTAACTCTTAGCTTGATATTGCTAATTCCGTTCGTTGGAGTTGCTGCCCAGCAAAGCAGCGAACCCAATTGGCAGTCGTGGCAGTTCCTGAGGGGTAAGTGGGTTGGAGAGGGGTCTGCTGAGGTTGGTCAGGGGGCCGGCTATTTTACGTTTGAACCCGATTTGCAGAACAAAGCGTGGATTCGACGAAACCATTCTGAATACCCGGCTACGAAGGATCGACCCAAGTATGTGCATGACGACGTAATGATCCTCTATTTCGATCCGATTACTCACCTTACGCGTGCGTTCTATTACGACACCGAGCAGCATGTAATCAACTACACGGCTTCCTTTTCTGCTGACGGCAAAACTCTTACGTTCTTGAGTGATCAGCAGGAGGGAGCACCGCGTTTTCGTTTGACCTATATCAGATCTGCACCAGATCAGATGTCTCTCACGCTCGAAACAGCCCCGCCCACGAAACCAGACGAATTCAAGAAGATCGTTGAAGGTCGGGTACGAAGGCTCGAAGCTGGAGCGTGATCTTCCGAGCGATGTAACGATCCTTAGCTACAGGGCAACGAATGTTCGTTGAGAGGAGAAGCTGCTCCGGAATCGCACATTTGTACCGAGAGCTCGGGCCGGATCCTTGAAATGTGGGCCGCAGGAAGGTCCCGCTGTTTTGTTGCCTTACTGCTGGCAGGCGGTGGACGTGAGATCACCGCTCAAGACTGCCGCGCGGCTCAAGAGCTTGTCATTGGGAATGCGGTTGCTGTCCGTGCTTCCGCAGTCCAACGCTCCACAGGGATCACGCCCTTGGTCGGGCATATGTTTGCTCCAGCGAGCGGCAACTTGACTAGTAAGAACCGCAGCCATTCACGTTCGAAAGTTGGTGAGTTGGAGCGCAAGACAAAAATTTCGTCCAAGTCGTCTGCTGCGGACGGTGAAGGTCTGTTGCGGAACCCCGATTAGATAAGAGCAAGGAGGAATCCTCGAAATGCTGGAGCAATATAGGGTCACAGCGTTTCTGGCGACCACACAGCCAGAAAGGGCCAGATCTTTTTACCGCGATTTATTAGGTTTATCCCTCGAAGAAGAAAGCCCGTTTGCGCTCGTTATGAAAAGCGCGAACGCGAAGGTGCGTATTCAGAAGGTTCAGAAGTTCACTCCCTTCCCCTTCACGGTCCTTGGATGGGAAGTCGAAGACATGAGATCGGCCATTAAAGAACTTATTGGCCGTGGCGTGAGATTCGAGCGATTTGACGGAATTGATCAGGATGATTTCGGGATATGGCTTTCGCCCAGCGGAGCTCAGGTTTGCTGGTTCAAGGATCCGGATAACAATCTGCTGTCATTAACACAATTCACCTCATCATCTGATGCAAGAGCGGGAAGCTGATGAGGTTTTGGCCGGCACTTGAGATGTCTTTCGCGATTCTGCGAATGCCACAACCCTTGGATTGAATTAACTGTTTCGCTCAATGGCCTACTTAGCGAGCTCGAGTCGCCCAGTGCTATCAGGCTCAAAACTTTGTAACAAATTTCGTAATAACCGCGCCTATTTCTGCACTCGAATATGCTTGGGAAATCGCCCAAACCATTGATTTCCGGGTTATTGATTCGATTTATGGGTTATTGATTCGGAATCAGTAGGTTCTGGGTTCGACTCCCAGCGCGCTCACCAACCCCACTGTTTATGCGGGTTTCCGGATTCGAAGTCCCGATTCGGGGCACAAATTAGGGAACAAGTCATCAACTTCAACCGAGCATCTGTCACGAAATCAACCGCTTGCGGCAGCCGCATCCTCCCCGATTCTTTAATGATCGGTTGAGGGTTCAACCATTCGAGCCTGATGCGATCCCAAGCATTACCTAAATGCTGGCACTAACGTGTCATAGCCGGTAGCAATTTCCGAATGCACGCCCGATATTAACGGAGATACGATTCAGTAGGCACTTCCGGAGGATACCTGTTGACTCGGCGCGATCAAGCACTGTGGCTGGCTCCAATCCTGCTTGCTATCGCGCTATGCCTCTCTGGCACGCACGCAAAGAATGTAGCCGAACTGCACCATACCGAGGCGGGACTGTATCGATTAATGCCCGGCATCGTTTTAGGATTGCTGGCCGGCTTTCTTTTCGACAGTCCTACCGTTGTCCTAGCGGTCACGATTGCGACCAACGCGGCGGTTTATCACGTCATTCTGCGCGGCCTGGTTCGACTCTGTGCTAAAGGGAACGCGCGCTCTGAAACGGGCGACTAAAAAGCGAAGCCTTGCTAACTCGGTATGAACGCGCGGCTGCCGCTGTGAATTGCTCTATCAACGGACCAAGCATGCGAAGAAGCTTAAATTTTGCGGATCTGCCTCCATGGCGAGTAGTGGCGATTTGCTTCTCTCTTGCGCTGTTCTGCTTTCTCGGCCTGATGGCAACGCAGCAGGAGATCACGATCTACGTGTCTTCGCCGGGTATGCCAGAGCCTGCGGCCGGAATGATTTACCCCCTGTACGTAATGCACGGTTCTTTACGCTACGTCAGCAGCGACGAATTGGAGAGAGCATATTTTTGGCGCAAAGAAATGGGACCTCTAATACCGCTGCCGTTTCTCATTGCTGTCCTTGTGCTGATTACCGCTAAAGAAAGCAGCAGCCGTCCTTCTGCTTGAGAGACGAACGACCAGTTGCGCCTCTGTTTTGTTTTTCTCCGAGAAGAGAGCTTTGCACGATGAAGCTCAAATTATTGAAGAAGGGAATTGAGAAATCTAGACGATCAGCGGCAGTGGGGCCATCTGGACTTTACCATCTGCGGTGATCGCCGGGTTCTCCCTTCTGTGGGGCCTGGCGGCTGCATGGCAGTACTGTCTCCGCGGCGGATCCGCTCTCGACCGCAATACTGCTGTCACATGCGGCGCGCCAGTGGCCCTATGTATCATCCTTCGCCCGAATCATATGAAGATCTTCCGTGGCGCACTTGGAGTGATTGCCGGTATCGCCATGGAGAAGTATCTGTTCAACCCGAGCGAAACCAGAGCTTTGATCATACGATAACGGTGTTCGCTCTAGCGGGGTTGTTGGGCGCCTTAACGGCTTGAGGAAACATTATCGCGAAGGGAAGCTCAGAGAAACTGAGGGAACTGCGCAGGAGCTGAGCGATGGCACTGGACAGGCAGGAATGTCAATGAAAATCAACGTAGGAAGAGGCGGCAGAAGCACCTCTGACGGCTGGGGAAACCTAGTTGCGCTTGTTGTATTGGCGGGACAATTGTTTGCACTCGTTCAACTCTGCGGCATCCATGCACGGTTGGCGAACCTGGTACGTTCAGCTGCTCTGAGAATCGGTCTCTATGCAGCCGTGTTCCTCGGGCTTTCGGTATGCGGTCTAGCCCTGTGGCCTCGTATCCGAACCGCGATTGCTTGGGCGGTGTGGGTTTTGGGCTTTGGATTCAGTGGGGCTTGCTTTTTGTACCTATCTATCGCAGGAAATTTTGGTCGTGGTTTTTCGCTTATTTACGGTCCTCTCTTTCTTGCATACGCAATGATTGGCATCTCCGGACTTGGCAGGGTCGCAGTGGGTGTGGCGAGACAACGTTTGAGGGCGAGGCAACGCTTGGCGGGTGAGGCAACCGCCCAGTGATTAATCAGTCGGACTATCTGGTTTTTAAATCTGTTTGTCTCCCGCTAGTGGGATGTGGGGACGATCGTCGTTTTGAGAAGGAATGACACATGGTTCCTATAATACTCGGGGTATTTCTCATCTTCATGGGGATTGTGGCCGATCGCTTCACGGTAGGACTCAGAGGGCGAATACAAGTATCGGCATGGCAAGGCCGCGCTTCGCTTTTACTCTTTGGCTCCGGGCTTTTACTGGTTGGTCTCGCGCACGTGCTGCAATGGTGGAATGAAGCCATGTGGCAGCGGATGAACGACGGTATTTGGAACGGCTACGAGGTGTTTGTTGGCGGAGGCATGATGGTGCTCGGCGTGGTATTTGCGGTCGCCGGGAAAAGCACGATTGCTGCCTCCTGGCGATGGTTTGGCTTGGCGGTGAGCGTGGCCGGAGCAATTTTTCTGTTTGATGGCGTGACGAAGATTTTGAACTAGTTTTGCAATCCGCACGTTTTGTGAAGGCCCGTTATCAACACTTTCGGGCGTTGCATCAGTACGGATGAACATATTCGAAATGATGTTTTTCCTGATCTTGTCAGCCGTCTGGCTTGGTTTCGGATATCTCTTATCGCTGAAATGGCCGACCCTCGGGCGCATAGAAAGGGTTTTTCGTCCTTACATAAGGCGAACTCCCATCATCGAAAAAGCTCCAGCTTGAAGATGAGCGCGTTAGTGCCGAGATCAAAGTTCACCGCAGGCGAATGGAAGTTTGTGTTGCCTAGAGAATCGAGGCGCAGCCGTTGTTGGGTTGTTACAAGATTTGTTACGGCCAGTGATGCCGATGTGCGGAAACCCGGATGAATACTAGGTTGGTGAGCGCGGCTGGAGTCAAACCAGCAACTGACTGATTTTCGATCAGCAACCCACAAATCAATGGTTTCCCAAGCACTTTCGTGATCATAAATAGGTAGATATTGGCAAGGTTGTTACCTAGTGTGTTACCAGCCTTCAAATTGTCGGTTTTATGCCGGCCTCAATCCGCAATTTGAGCAGCTAGCTCGCTCATCCGTTCTGGTGTCGGCCGGAGAACTCCACGTTCGATCTGGTGTACAAGGTCGGTGATTGCGGCGTTCATATGTACCGGCACTCCGGATGCGTGGCCTAACGTCACCACATAGCCGTTGATGAAATCGACCTCAGTCTTCCGGCCACGCTCGAAGTGCGTGAGCATGGCTGAGATTTTCTGTTGCATGGTGAGCGCAATTCGATAAACGGGACCATCATCGAAAGCGGGTGCGGTCTCTCCCCATTTGGTGCCGGATGGATACACAGCAGCCATATCCCACAGGTGCCCTCCGTTGTCGCAACAGCTTGGCTCATTTCCATGAAATTGCTGCAACTGCTGCTTCACCTGGGCCGCGATCAAATGGCTCTTGTCCCAGAATTGCACTGCATGTGAATCAGAGACACGTTTCAGCGTTGGCCGAGTAGGGCGATACCAATCGGTCGGAAGCATTGGCTCCCAGACCACAAACACCCGCACCGATTCGGACTGAGTTTGTTCCAGAATGCGTTCCACTGCAGAGGCCCCCTGCAGACACTTTGGTCAAGTTGGAGACAAAAGCAGCACAATCCGCGTGTTGGAACTCGCAGCATTGAAGCTTTGCTGAAAAGGTGAAACATTCGCTTCATTCAGTAAGACGAGGGGCGGCTGGCCGGACGGAGTGGAAGTCGATCCCCAGAGATAAAACCCGACCACAAGAATCGCAATTGCAAGCAGCAACCAGAGAGCTCGTTTTCGTATCATCAGTGTCTATCCCGCAAGCCAGTTCGCGATGAGTTGAGGAAATATCGTGACCAGGACGACCACAGCTGCTGCCACCCAGAACAGAGCCACACTGACGCGACTAGGCCGGGTGCTGCACTGCTTGCCGCGGCGATAGATCTGCCAGAAGCCTAAGACGAGCAGTAAGACGGCTGCGCCGAGCAGCCACGGACGTAGCCATGCGATCCAGACACTTATACTTGCCAGCCCCAGAGCCCCCACAATTCCGAAGGGCAAACAGCACGTCAATGCCGATAAAGCCGCGAGTATCGCCGCTGCAGGGGCGACTCTCTCAACTGCCTTCACGAGTGCCCTACATGATTGCGTGACGAAGCAACTCGCGCGACGGAACACCGCCGTGCTGTTCACCTGTCAGATAAGTGCGGCAACTCAAACCAAAATCTTTTGCCGTGCGCGCCCACGGCTCAATGTCCGAACCGTTAACGCGAATGCTCGGAGAGCCGACAAATCCAATCCCCACAGCCTCAGTTTGGCTGCGGACTTCAACTTCATGAATCCGGTCCTTGCGGCCTAATGAGTCCAGGACCTCTCGCAGCGTTTCCATCGCCGGCGCGTGGTTTGGACAACCCTTGAAATACAGAACTTCGATCTTCATGCGTTCTTCTGTTTCACTTCTTCGAGCACGGGGCAGGCACACGTTTTGCCTTGCCGCTTTTTCAACGCTCGATTGCACTTTCCCAGATCGGCCGTCAGTTCGGCTTCAAGTTGCTGAAGTTCTCGGGCCTTTGTCCGGACGTAGTTTAATTTCGTTTGCAGGAATTGCCGTACGGCTGCGCAGGCATGCGCTCTTACACGAATAGCCATTAACTGCTTAATTTCTTCCAGAGAAAATCCCAAGCGCTGCATCCGCTGCACGAATCGCAGGCGCTCGATGTCGTCTGACGTATAAAGCCGAAATCGGCCCGCGCTACGGAACGCCGTCGGCAAGAGTTTGCGACGCTCGTAAAACCGGATCGCATCGATGCTCAGAGCAGTGCGCCGCGCGAGTTCGCCGATCTGAAATGTTGTTTGCATCCCGTTCTGACTGCTCGACATGTCCCAAGCATACAATCTGGAGTGCAGTCCAGAGTCAAGGATGTTTTGAAAGGTTCGACGGAATAGAGGCCACGCCCTGATAGGTGTAGGTCATTGGGCGAGGAGCAAAATACCTGCATAGCTTTCACCCGTCAGATTATGTGCTGTTGGTAAGATATGCAATCTGGTCAAAACAGCTCACAAGACCCGAGATGCTAAGCTCGCGCGTGCCGTGAGTTATTGGTTCATGCCAGAAAGAAGAGCTGGAGGCAGAAGGCGCGCGCCAATGGCAATAGCCAGCTCAGTTGATCTCGCCAGGACGTACAACGGCGGAATTGGCACCACCGTCATCATCCAAACGCAACAAAGCTTCCTTGTCGTGTTTCGAATCGGGATTTTCCGATACTGAGGCTATCGTCGTGCACTCGTGCAGTTCCGTTATGTGGCGCAGATGGTGCATTCCAGCAAAAGCATCATCTAGGGAGGCGAATGGACCATACCATTTGCCGAATATTCGATCCCTTCCGTCCAAATTACCCTTTCCGGCGTTGCACTTTCCACAATCGGACATATGGACCGTCAAAGTGTGTCGATGTGCTTGCCGATCTTCGTATGCATATAAGCTCATTCGGCCTCCCAGCAATAACAGCTATTTCACTCATTGTCTTTTAGCAGCTCCGGCAGACTCGTCCCGGTCCCGTCCATTGTTCTCTCGCTGTCTCAACATCTCTTCGACGACTTCGAGGTAGCGGTTGTGCGATGTGTGGTCATCGCGGACCTTTCGAAAAGCATCGATCGCCTTGCTTCCGTCCTCAGTCCTTGCGCGACATTTACTCGGAGAACTCCTTGGACCGTCTCTGGGTTGCTTAGCCATTCCTAGGACCCGTTGCCCTAGAGAAAGCTCAATGTTTTGTCTGTGACAGCGAGGTTCGACTGCGGATTCGGCAATCATTCCTCAGTAGCCTCTTCGCTCTCCCAACTCGCATAGTGCGTCGGTCACAAAATTGTGAGAAGGAATGCACTTTCTCTCAGTGACTCGATGTCAGAAGAGATGGCCGAATCCAACGCGAGCAGTCCCCGTAACTGGCGGTTCAACCTTGCTTTGGGATGGGAATGTGTACCCTCATACTTCCCCGGGGACCGTCTGAATCGAAATTTTTGCATTTGCTCGATGCTCGGTCAGACACGTGTGGGCCCTCACCAGACTACCTATCCCCTAGCAGAGGCTGCCCGTAACCGACGCCGGTGCGCTGCCTTCTTCTGCTTCTTCCTGTCTAGGCTTCTCTCAGCCTGCGGACTCATCTGACGGTGCTTGGTCTTGCTGTGTTCGCTACCACCGCGATCCCCGCGCTCAGATCCACTTGTGATCTTCGCAGCGATCTGTCCCATACTGGACCCAACAGTGCCAGCGGTGGCATTCACGACTGTTCCTGCCTTCGCTGCAGCTCCATTACTCCGATTCTGCTCTTGATTATGTTGCTCAGAACGATCCATCAGTTATTCTCCTTCTTCTCAACAATCTGTCGCGCCGACTGGGTTCTCGGTCACTTGGCAACCCCATTTCCATTTACAGGAGGCTTCAACCATTCCGGAGTGTCGTCTCGCGCGGCTCCGCGATCGAGGATCTCCTTCACCTGACTCGCCAGCGACTCGAGCCGGATAACGTCATCGTGGGTCAGAGTGAGAAACCTGGGTTGTATGGAAGCGCTCTTAAAAACGTGAATTGCAGCGTCTGAAATCATCGCTGGTCCTTTCCGAATCTTTTGTTTTGATTTGGTAGCAGGAGCGCTCGCTGCCGGTTCGGGCCTTAACGCACCAGCCGTCTTGACCGTAAGTCCTCTGAAGCTGAGCTTGAGCAGAACCAGAAGAACGAGCATTAAACCGGGAATGATCGCGATTCCCACCGGCGTCCCCGCAATTCCACGAATGATGAATAGCAACACCCCCGGAAAATTTCTCCTGAGACACAAGTATGGTGCTTGATGTGGAAGCGCGCTGAGCAGTTTTATACGGAACAGAGTCGGCGGACTATTTGCTTCCCAACAAAGCCGACAGTGAGAGCTTCGAACCCATGTATAAGATTGCACAGTCGGAGACGCGCTGGGTTCATTACGATTGAGTCCATGTCCCGAAGACTGCAAAAAAATAAGAGACGCCCCAAAAAAGCCAAGAAACAGATTGTTGCCCGTCTTGCCGCGTAGGTTCGAAGCGGAAAAATCAGCGGACGCTCACCCTTCAGAGTTGCTCAATTTTGCTCAGAGTGCTTTTTGTGCAGGGACTAAAGTGGGGTTTTGAATGGGAGTATTGTCATGACCTTGAAATCTGCCCTCGCCCGTCAATCGCAGGAAAATCAGTCTCCGCCTCCGTCCAGAGTTCTTCTTGCGCAAGCAAATTCCCATGCGACGAGCGATCTTCATTCAACTCTCGTTCGCAACGGCTTCCAGGTAGTTGCGAAATCGACGATCAAGGAGGCGCTGAGCTGCCTTGCCGCGGAAGAATTTGCGGCGCTGATATGCGATCTCCACCTGCCGGCTGCGGGCGACGGGTTCACATTAGTGAACGCGATGCGCCACTTTCACCCCGACGCAATCACCATGATTATGAGCGACTATCCTGCACTGAGGGAATCTCTCTCTGCGCTCCTCCCACAAGCTGATGAGGTCCTGGTCACGCCGGTTCCGCTTCAGGACGTTGTAGTGCTGCTGAAGAAGAGGCTGCACAATCCAAAGCATCGGGTTTCAAAGGTTCGCGAACCGGTGGCGACCATATTGGAGCGCCATTCCGTAGGTACCATCCGGGAATGGCTTACCCGCGTGAACATGAGTGCGGCTTTGGCCGGCGTGGTCCTGAGTGACGAAGCCCGAACCGTCCATCTACGAGTATTGCTTAGCGAGCTGGTGCAGCGGCTCCGAATGCCTCATGTGGACGAAGGACAGGCACAGCTTTCTCCGGCAGCCCTCGCTCACGGCAAGGCGCGCAAGCAACAAGGCTACTCCGCAGCCATGCTGGTTGAAGAGTCCCGCATCCTGCAGGTCTGCATTTTCAAGACCCTGCGCAGCAATCTCAGCGCAGTGGACTTGGCCCTGGTGCTCACCGATGTGATGATTATCGCCGATGAAGTGGACTCGCAACTCACGCAAACGATGGCCAGCTTCTCAGGTCAAATCCCCCATCGAATCGCTGTCGGGCAATGATTTTGACGGTGCAGAGGTAAAGAAGCAAAACGTCGCGCCGGAGCTTCACCCTGAGACGGACAAGGCGTCTCCATCACTGCCGTGCAGCCTGGTGGCTACCAGAACTGCCAATATGGTGGCCGTACCCCGAACATTTCCCGCGATCGTCAGGAGCGCTTCTAATACCGGAGGATAGCGCTCCGCCAAGCCTTCCAGCCGGATGCTCACGTTGTGAAGTTGATCAACTTCATCCAGAATCGCTTCAAAAGCCATGATTGAGCCCCTTTCATTGGGGCTAAGAGAAGAGAAACTTCAGATGGACTGCTTAGTTCAGAGGACCTGAAAGAGGAGAAGGGAATTATCACCCATTGTCACTATAACAGGCCAAGGCTGAACTGTTGTCTCCAATTGACCGGTCGACAAGTTCGCGCCGTGGCATCATGGGCACTATGAGTAAAAAGAATCAAACGGCCAAAGCGACGCTGGCTGCAGTCACCAGGGAAATGGCGAAGCCGAGAGTGGCCAAGTCTGCACGAGAGCATCCATATTTTCGAAATGAAGCGCTATTCGTGGAGAACAACATTGACAAGGGAACTATGGACTTCCATCCCACAGTTGCTACCAATGAAACCCAATTTCCACGCGCTCCTCAATCCTGAAGGGCCTGCCCGCCGGATGTTCTGATGCTTCCTGCACGAACCTCGCTTGCCAGGCCGAGCACTCGCAAAGCGCAGATGCCGATCCAGTTCATGTCAAATTCGTACCATGCCAGTCCGTGGCGCGGCGACAGGGGATTGGCATGGTGGTTGTTGTGCCATCCTTCGCCGAAGGTGAGCAGAGCGACCCACCAGTTGTTAGTAGAGTCATCGCGTGTATCTGAGCGGCGATTACCCCACAGATGAGTGGCGGAGTTTACCAGCCAGGTGCAATGCAGGCCAACCGTGGTGCGCAGAAATATGCCCCAAGTGAGGAAACTTGCCGCCAGGAACAGCCCGCCATTGAGATAACCGCCGACTGCCAGTGCAAGTCCGAGAATTACGAGCGGTATCCAATGCCACTTGCTGATCCACACGTGAAAACTGCTGCGGTAGAGATCGGGCACGTAGCGCTTCAGCGTCTCAGTCTCGTGATGCATGGACTTGCCGGTGAGGATCCAGCCGGCGTGCGACCACCATCTGCCATCGCGCGGCGTGTGCGGGTCACCTTCTTTGTCGGAGTATCGATGGTGAATGCGGTGCGTCGCCACCCAAAAGATTGGGCCGCCCTCAAGCGCCAGAGCGCCGCAGACAGTGAGAAAATATTCCAGCCACTTTGGTGTCTTATACCCTCGATGGGTGAGCAGGCGATGGTAGCCCATGCCGATGCCCCATCCTCCGGCGATCCACCATAAAGCCAGAGCTATCCAGAACGCCTTCCAGCTAAACAGGAACACTGCGGCCAAAGCGCCCAGATGGAAGAGCATCATGAAGCCGACAGTGATCCAGTTCGTCTGGTTCGTTGCCGGTTTGCTGAGATTTGTTTCCAAAAAGTTACTCCATTCTTCCACTTTCAATTGTGCGCCTGGGCACGATTAAACTCTGGTCAAAATGGCACACCTGGAATGGGAGCTGCGGCAACTGTGCACATTTGACCAGCTTGCGGGAAGCTGAAGCGATATTCTGAGATCTGAGGTAAGCACTTCCCGTCCTCGTGACTTTGAGGGGGCTGACAGTGATTCTCCATCGGCTCCAGTTCTATTCAATGATTCATCGCGTCGAGACGCGAGTAACTGGGATCGGCGCGATCAGGATGTAATCGCTTATGCTGTCCGCCAAGAACGGGAACGATTCTCGAATTGAACCCAGAAATGGCTTCTCAGAATTGAGGACTCTCTTTATGCAGGTCGCCAGAGTTGCAGTGCCTCCGGTCGCTGAAAAAAGGAATGCACTTCCCTGGCTGTTCTTAGTCTTCTTCTCTCTTTTATTTCTCTGGATGCTGAAGAGTGAGGCACGGTTTGCGTTGCAAGTGCTGGTAAGCGCTTCTATATTAGTGGCCGCCTTGGAGAGTGCCTACACTGGAATGCACTGGTGCACGGCGGCATTCATAGCCCTCGCCGTGCTATTCAATCCATTCATTCCCGTGCTTCGCTTGAATGCTTCGATTACTGCTTTGGCAATGCTCGCTCTTTCCCCGATGCTGCTGTTGTTCTTATGTAGAAAAACTGGAGCTTATGTGCGCTCGTTGACAAAGGGTTCCAGGTGGTGGTTGCCTTGGGCTCGCGGTATTGTGGAGCTTCTCGAATGAACTTGTTCTTAAGATAGACCTTATCGTAATCAATGCCCTGGCGTCACGAGTTCGCGGGGGCGGCAAGTAAAACGCAGTTACGAACATGCGGTTCTACTTTTTAAGTATTTGCGCACTGAATTAGGAGTTGACCAATAATCGATATCAGCGTAGAGTCGAAGATGAGTGAGACTTCCTATCCTCTTTCAGATTCTCTGAACTAAGTCAGCCCCTCTGAAGTTTTACCTTCTTAGCAGCCCACCACAACCTTTAGGAGGTTGCAATGTTCGCTCGTAATGTATCTCTCCGCCTAAAACCGAACACTCTCCATGATTTCCAGCAGACATTTGAAAACGAAGTGTTACCCATGCTGCGCAAGCAGGCGGGATTCCGCGATGAGATCGCTCTCGCCGGCGACAACGATACCTATGTGACTGCCATCAGTCTGTGGGAGTCCAAGGAACAAGCCGAGCTCTACAACAACACAATGTATCCGACCATTTTGAAGAACTTGGACAAATTCCTCGATGGTCCGCCCAAAGTCCGTGTGTCGAGCGTGCTTAGCTCCACTTCACACAAACTGACCGCGTCCGCAGTCGTCGCCGCTTGAGACGATTCGCTACGATGCAAAGCTCGACCCCAGCTCACAGAGCTGGGGTCCTTTCATTTCTTGCCAAGCCTAACGACAGGGTTGCTGGGAATTCGGATTCTCGCCATCGAACTGTATAAAATTGTACAGTCAAGCAGCTTGCCGATCGCCTACAACAGGAAGCCGTATTAGTAGCAGGCACAATCGACATGGCCGACAACTCAAAATTGCAGACTTCTGCTCATAAAACTCAAATCAGCGAAACACAATCCCCGCATCCTCAAAATTTCGAGGTTACGTTCGAACTCGCCTTTGGGCGCGAAATGAGCGAGGACGAGCGGCGCTATTTCGGATTGCAAAATGTGGCAGCCTGATGCGGGAAGTGAATCAGTGCGCGTCCACACCGTATGGGCCGATTATTCAGGAATTTCCAAGCGCCTCTTGGATCCGCCCCGCTCCGCTTTCGCACTGTATAAAACTGCTCAGTCAGCAGGGCCGCCGATAGCCTACAAATGAAGGTAAGGACTTTTGCCTCTCGCGTGTGCGCGATCAGTGAAGGAGGTCACATGCAGACTTCGATTCGGAAATCCCAAACCTGCGAGATCTACGAGCGCCTGGGTGAGTTGATTGACCGTCCAGAATCATTCGGGCTGAGTAGACCTCTTCCCGCGCGCGTTCTGGCTATCCTGACCCAGACGCGAGAGCTCCACATGCAACAAATGAATGCCCCGACGGTGATGCAGGTGTCAGATGGCGATTTGGCCTCCGAGCTTTCCCAGGACAGTGACGCCAAGCGCAATTTCCCTAAGGATGAAGAAGCAATGAAAGCGTTCAATCGACTGCTTAGCCGCAGAATGGAACAACTCCATCTCAGCACCAACGATGTTGCCGTCAGCCTCCACACCAGCATTAAAGACGTGTGGGACTTGCGGAGGGGAGTGCTACTGCCCACCGAGCAACGCATCGCGGAACTGGCTCTGTTGCTCGATGTTGGTCATGACGACCTGAGAACAGCCGTGCAAGAACAAGTCAATGGCGAGAGAGACGCTTGAGCCACAGGGAAGCGGAGGCACGCAAATGTCAGACTCCTTAAGGATCGGAACGGTTTTGTTGCGGACTGGCGCTTGTGTTCCCAAGTCGGTCTGGATTGAAAAGAAAACGTACTCTCCTCGATGGGAAGAGATAATCAACCTTAATGGCGACGATCTCGACCGGCAGATTCGACGAGAGCATTGGAACTTCTTCTTTCTCGGTGGCGCAATTCAGGGCCTTTCGCTGGGATGGGGGAGCGCGATTTCCGTTCGCCGGGCAGTCATTCGAGCCTTGGGAAAAAGCGAACGGACCAATTGCAATGGTTTTGAGATCACCGACATCCACACTCGGCGTTTTCTTGGGATTCGCTACGTAACCATCATTGGCCACTCGCGGCATCTGCAGCAGGGCGCAGTATTGCAGAACATCGCCGGGCGGACTCGTCAACTCCGACAATCCCCGGCGATTTCGGCCACGACGACGCCATTGCCGGAACCGGCGTTGGCAAGATGATCATTCACCTTGACTACGAAGCCGATATGCTGATCGTGCTGTCACGTTTATCTAGTCGTTATCTCAATGACCAACGTGCGGCGTCACGGTCAACGGAGCAGTTGGAGCTTTGCGCCAATGGAAAGATTCTCTCATCTGCCATCGGAAGCTCTTGCGAGTAGTTGCCGACCATCGATTGGCGCGTGGGCTTCGGCCGCAGACATAAAAGTTATCGAAACTCGGGGTGCATCGACGACATCTTCGAAATCCGTGGTATGTACCGTCAAAAGAAAGAGCAGGAGATTACAAGACAAAGTTCCACTTTATTCTGCCTTATAGGTTTGGCGGTTGGGCCGTGAACGTGGTCCCATAATGCAAACGCGAGAAAACTGGCCATTCCAAAATACTCACTCCCGAATTCACTCAGAAGCCGGGCTGGTCATCTGAATACCTCATTTTCATTTGTACCGACTGTGCATTGTTGACCAGTTTGTGGAAGGGCACATCGTCGATCATTGTGTTTGTGGAGGGGCGAATGACCTTCAGAGAACGCAACTGAACCTGAATGTCTCCTCTCCCCAAAGTAATGGTTGTTTTCAACTAGCGCGACATGACCTTTGAGAGAAAGCAGGAGCGCAATGCGTACTTTTTGGGGGAGATTGGGCATACTTCTTCCTATCTATCGTCGGGTGGGACAAGGACTGACGGATAAGGAGATCGCGAGCCAGCTGAACCTCGATGACGACAAGGTTAAAAACTGCATTGCGTGGATGTTGCATTTCCTGGAGCTCAGTGATCGGTTGGAATTGGTGCAGCATGCCTGTAGTGCTGCGCAGCAAACCTCGGGCGCTTATCACCTGGATACAGCGACTCATCGCTCGAAGAACGGCCTGCGATCCTTCCCGACAGGAGTCGTGCCGCAAAGATGCGTGACTCCAGCGAGCCCAGTTTATTCAGCAGCGCGGAAGTTTTGAGATGATTGCAGAAGCCAGCAGTTGCCATCCAGGGGAGAGCAGTAAGGACCTAACCAGGCTTCCGCAATTAGCGGAGGCTTTACTGCAATTCGATTTCCTCGAAGAACTCCGACAGCTCCGGCACGAAGACTCATGGCAGCGACAGACGGGACGGAGTTCCAAGACTCTCGCGAAGTATCCCGATCTCCGAATCATTCTGGTCCTGATGAAGGCTAACACGCAAATGAACGAGCATCGGGCCGAAGGCAGGGTTTCGATTCACGCCTTGCTGGGAAGCATTTGTATCCATCTGACGGATAAGAAAGTCAACCTGGCAGTCGGACAACTATTGGTCCTGGACTGCGGCATGGTACACAACGTCGAAGCACTGGAAGAAAGTGCGTTCTTGCTCACCATCGCCTGGCCCGAACCGCAATCGGATTCCTGATGCGGGAGGCACGAACGACTTTGCAAGTATAGCGACACATATCTGAGAAGCTGGAGGTCTTGAATGACTGCCAACGGCACTGAACAACTGCGTGAGGCGTTCGGCCGACCCGGGATGCCACCAAAGTGGACGTCTAGCTCGAAGTCGGGCGTCGGAACGGCTTATTCAACCTCAAGCCGCGTATGGTTCACCATCTCACACGGCATTCTCAACGAAATCTACTTTCCCACAATCGATCACCCGCAAACCAGGGATATGCAGTTCCTGATCACGGACGGTGAGAGCTTCTTTCATGAAGAACGGCGTGACCTCGACTCAGAAATTGAGTGCGTCGAGGCCGATGCCCTGGGATATCGCGTAACCACCTCGGATCGCGATCACCGGTATCGGCTGGTGAAAGAAATCATTTCTGACCCACACCAATCATGTGTGCTTATCAAAACTCGGCTTGAGGGCAACCCAGAATTCCTGAAGAAATTGCGGGTCTACGCGCTTCTCGCGCCTCACCTCGAAATCGGCGGTTATGGAAATTCAGCTCGCCGATTCAAGACTGTCGATCAAAACGTTTTAATTGCGTGGAAGGCCAGTACGTTTCTGGCGATGGGAGCTAATGCCGGGTTCACCAAAACTTCATGCGGTTACGTCGGGCATAGCGATGGATGGCAGGACCTTCACAAGGACTTCCAACTCGACTGGGAATTCGACACAGCTGAGGACGGCAATGTAGCTGTTATCGGCGAAGTTAATCTTGAACACAATCCGGAGTTCACAGTTGGCATCGCGTTTGGTGAAAGTCTTCACGGTGCGCTAACAGTCCTTGAGCAATCGCTGGCGACTCCCTTCGGAGAACATCGCAAGAGATTTGTCGATCAGTGGCACCGAGCTTGTAGTCGCATGAAGAAACTGGATGACGTTTCGAGTGACAGCGGAACTTTGTACCGGACCAGCAGAAACTTGCTGTTGGCGCACGAAGATAAGACATTTGCAGGCGCGCTGATTGCATCGGCGAGTATTCCGTGGGGAAATGCAAAGAGCGACGAAGACGTGGGCGGGTATCACCTCGTATGGACTCGCGATATGGTGAACAGCGCGCTGGCTCTACTCGCTTGTGATGATATGGCGACGCCGTTTCGCGCGCTGGTGTACCTGGCTTGCTGCCAACAAGCCGACGGTGGATTCGCACAAAACTTCTGGATTGATGGCACTCCTTATTGGCAAGGTATTCAGCTCGATGAAGTGGCGTTTCCAATTCTCCTGGCTTGGCATCTCTGGAAGAAAGATGCTCTGAGAGATTTTGATCCGTACTCGATGATCCGTTCCGCGGCGGCCTACCTTGTCCGGCACGGGCCGGCAACGCAGCAGGAAAGATGGGAAGAGGACAGCGGATATTCACCATCTACGTTGGCGGTCAGCATTGCTGCCCTCGTCTGTGCTGCAGATTTCATGCGCGCAAGGGGCAAGCAGGATAATGCGAACTTCCTCCTGGATTACGCGGATTTTCTTGAATCGCACATCGAAAGCTGGACGGTTACTACCGACGGATCCCTCGTTCCCGGAATAAAACGTCACTATATTCGCATCCATCCTGCTGCGATCGACGATGTCTCGCCAGATGAGGATCCGAATCACGGACTGCTCACCATTAACAATCGCCCTCCGGGGCAGCCATGGCAGTTCCCGGCAAAGGACATCACCGATGGCGGTTTCCTCGAGTTGGTTCGGTACGGTATTCGCAAGCCAGGCGATCCACTCGTCGAAGATTCATTGCGGGTCGTCGATGCTGTTTTGAAGGTGAAGACCCCGTTTGGTCCTTGTTGGCGGCGCTACAACAACGATGGCTATGGATCGCACGCGGACGGAGGGCCGTTTGAAGGCTGGGGGCAAGGACGCGCATGGCCGTTACTGACAGGCGAGCGCGCGCATTACGAGTTCGCTGCGGGACGCGATGTTCGCAAACTGATTCGGGCGATGGAACGGCTTGCGTTCAGAGGAAGGATGTTGCCAGAGCAGGTCTGGGACAGTCCTGACGTAAAGTCGGCCGGAATGTATTTTGGAAAGCCAGCCGGGTCGGCCATGCCGTTGATGTGGGCCCATGCTGAGTATGTGAAGCTATTGCGCTCCGTTGCAGATGGCGGCGTTTTCGATCTGATCCCA
>DATNAF010000383.1:0-5987 GCA_035572845.1 Terriglobales bacterium | reverse complement strand
TCTTATTCCCGACCGGGTCTGTGGAAATCACATATTGGCTGTAGTCGATATTTAACTCGGATTTTCCAGTGAAAAATCCTTTTGAAGTAGCCCGGCTGTGCTGCGGGAAGGAGAACCCCTCCAGAGCAATGTATTCGCGTTCTATAAACGGCCGTCCAGTCCAGAAAGAGGGACTGGCGGCGGGCCTGCCTTCGATGCGCACCAGCGAAAAGTCTTTCACCTCGACCCAGGCTGTTCCTTCAATCAGGGCGAAATTGTGCGCTCGCGGGTGGATCTTAACGATGTAACATCGCTTCCCGCGCAGCATTTCCGTTCCCTGCACTTTCATTGAATAGTTTGCCGAGGTGAGGAGGGTATGCATTCGTTCCGAAGGCCGGCTTAGGTTGCCGTCCTCCCTTAGAATGCGATTGATCACTCGCCTCTGTAGAAATCCGGGCCCCTTGCGCCACAACACTTGATATGTTTTGCCGGTTCCCTTTTGGTATCGCACATCCGCTAACATTTCAGCCGCTTCCTCAAAGTGGCTGTTACGAACCGTGTAATGTTCCACCACTGCATATCCAACCAGCCTCTGCTCTCGATATTCTTGAGCCTTGTTAATGCCAGAAATGACTTCTTGGGTTTGGAGTGGTGTCGCACCTTCTAGTCCCACGCTCAGGCTCCAACCCATAAAAGACAAGATGCCGAGCCATAAATAGCAGTTCCGGTGCAATTGGCGACGCTCAGAGTGGGCCTTGATGAACATGACGAAGAACAAGGATACCGCTCGATCACAGTTTATGCGGGCAAGCGATTGGGTTGCGTCATCGGCCGTTTATATTTACACGAACTTTACTCGATAGTGACCACAAGCGCCGCATCTCCCTTCAATATTGTAAGGTCGCGAGCCGCCGTTGTTGTATACAGCGCAGAGCCGCGAGTAGTGCTTCCCAATGGCGGACCCAAACCCAAACACATTGAGCGATAACGAGATTGTTGAACGCGTTCTCGGTGGTGATACGGGTCTGTACGAGGTGATTATGCGGCGATATAATCGCTGCCTATATCGCGTGGCATGGGCTATTGTTAAGGACGAGCAAGAGGCCCAGGACGTGATACAAGAGACCTATGTTCGAGGTTACGAACACTTGATCCAATTCGCGGGTCGATCCCGGTTGTCAACCTGGCTGACCAAGATCGCCATTCATGAAGCCTGGAGTCGCGTGAAGCGCCGTATCAAGGAATGTAATATCGACGCGGCCACAGCATCTTTGCGGAAAGCCACCGATGTGATTCACACGCCTGAGGACGATCTGCTTACAGTCGAAGCTCGAAGATTTCTGGAACAAGCGATTAGCGCATTGCCAGAAGCCGAGCGCGTTGTTTTTGTGATGCGCTCTATCGAGGAAATTAGCACGGCAGAGACTGCGAAGTGTTTGGGAATCACCCCCGAAGCCGTCAAGATGCGCAGCCTGCGTGCTCGATCCATGTTACGGCGGATTCTCTATGAGCGCGTACACGCGACAGGCCCCAAGGCATTCCAGTTTCTTGGTGAACAGTGTGATCGCGTTACATGCGCGGTTCTTTTGCGCGTTACCAGCTTACGCCAGACTAGCACGCTGCCTTAGGCATTAGGGGTCCCGGTGAGCATGGAGAGTCCTCGAGTGCTCACCGGTTCGAAGCCACTGTTTTCGAGATGCTAGTACTACTTCGCCGTTTTCGCTATCCTGCCGCGTTCTTCATCACCCCGCGCAGCATCTTGATTGGCTGCCCGCGTCCCGTCGATTGATGGGCCTTCATGTAAATGGTGCGATGCCATGCTCATAGACGCATGTTCGGAGCGGAAAAAGAGGAAGAAATTGGAGCCAACCTCGATCGCTCTGCCCTCTGCTTCCACAGCGTCCATCGCCTTTGACGAGGTGATTCCACTGCTTCCATCGGCGGCCGGCCAGTCTGCCTGAGATAAGACCAGCACCGGTCTCACCTCCCACCAGATCGCTCCGGTGTTGACACGGGAATTGTCGACGACGTGGCTGTGATTCGGGGTTGGCACGAAGATCGGTCCCGTCGGAGGACCGCTGGTCTTTCCGAGTGCGTTGAGTGTCTTGGACAGGTCAACCGAAGAAGCGTGCATCGTGCAAGTGCCAGGCACGGGGTTATTTGGATCGGGACATTGGGTCGTAATGGCCGGATTGACAGTCGCCTTCCAAGCTTCCGGCAGAAAGCCGAAGAGTTGAATGAGCTGTTTCCCCAGAGCGACCCCGCATAGCTCACCAGCCCTCCCTCCGTTCGGACAAGGCATCGCGTGGGCGGGGTTTTGGTCGTTATCTACGGAGAACATTGGAATCAACACGTAGAGATGAGCGGTATGTTTGATATCGGTCCCGCTCGGATCGGCCGTTGGTTCTGTGATCGGCTGGCAGATCGGAGTCTGCATTTCATTCGGATCGGATTGCGCCAATACCCCATTGAAATCTAAATCCAATGTGGGCTGGTCGACGCAGTCAAAATTCTGCAGGTAAGTGAATGTCACCAGCCGGCCGTTTCCAAACCCGTTTGTCTGGTTGGGCGCCAGTTGCGTTTGCGCATATGTAATATGTGCGGAAAGCATCATAGACACGCAACCAACAAGCAGTAGAAAAGGACGGACAGACCTGGTGAGAGATGTCATTGTGAGAACACGCAGTACGTGAGGTTTCGACGGTAACATGAACTGCTCCTTAACAAGTTAGTAACTAATATCCGCGAATCGGCGGAATATGGGGTTGTTATACGACTACAGCGAGAGGACGTATTGCACAACGTCCCGCTTTTCCTGTTCAGTCAGGCCCAGGCTCATGCACGAGTTGTAATGATCCACTACGTCATGAAGGGTCCGGAAGCGGCCATCGTGATAGAACCCTCCTTTTTGGTGCGTGAAGATGCCGGCGAGCGGCGATGTGCGATAGCTGTGATCGGGCGCGCGATTCGCCTGAAAATCGTCAATGCAAATGTCCGATGCAGGATGTAAGTTCCAGCCCGGCTCGGTCCACAGCGGTTCGACATGGCAGTTGTTGCATTTCGCCTTCCCGCTGAACAGCTCATCGCCTCGCTTGGCTGCCGCGGGGTCGAAGTCCCGTCCAGGTTTGGGGCGTGGCGCGGCGATCGCGAGCTGATAGAACTGCAGCGCCGGCAGCGTCTTGGTAATCAGATCGTCGTCAGGATTGATATGCGGCAGATCCCCGAAACCATTTGCGGCCGCAATAGGGAATTGCATCGCGTTATTCAGGCGTGGATCGAAGAAGCGCCCTTTGCCGTGCATCTCCAGGTTGGCGACGAAGGCATTCCAATGCGGCACCGAGCCCCAGCCGGTCCAGGTGTGCAAATTTACTCCTGCCAGGCCGAAAGCCGGCGGAATCAGCACTGCGGCGGATTTGCCGTCCGGGCGAAAACCTTTTCCGTCGAGAAATAGCTCGGCATCAAATTTGCCCGGTCCCCATGCGCTAAGCACCTGCCGGACAGTGGCAACATTGACGCCCAGCAGGTCGGCGACCGGCTGCAGGTTCGGAGCTAGTGAGATGATCGCGCCAACGTTGAGGTCGCGATTCGCCCAACCATCGAGCCTGCGGCCGATACCAGGAGCCACAGAGTTATCAACTGTCGAATGACACAGGGCGCATTGAATCCCTATTGACCGGAGCGCGCCTGAGGAATCAAAATCGCCGGTCAAACCAATCACTGCTTTACTCCGCAGCAAGGCAAGCGTTATGGCAGGATCATTCAAGTCTGCCTCGCTTAGAACCAACCGGTTCGCGCCTGGAGCACCATGCAGCACAACCCGATCCTTCAGTGCGGGCAGCAGCGCATCAATGTCGACCTTTAATCCGGCCGAGAGTGCCTGGGCGGGAGTAAGGCCCGGACCAACGCCGCCGAATGCCTTGCCCTCGATGGCTTCATGCAGTTTGAGAGTGCCGCCCCAGAATGCTTCGTCGCCGAAGGTATCAAACCGAAAGATCTGGCGGCCTTGGTGAATCATCTTTTCGGCGTTCGCGATCTGCGGATCTTCCGCTGCGTACGCTTTCTGGTGGATACTCACTTGCGACACGCCGAGTACGCCAACTACGGCGAGACTTGCAATAAGGACGATCGATTTCGTGGACATATTCACCCCTCTGGACGTTCACCCCTCTGGACGGGAAGTACTGTCCTAATAGAGAAACGGCGGAAGAAAAGGTAACAGGCAGGGCGTTTCGGATTTGTAAATATTTATACGTGAGCTGTTCACAACTCTTTTACATCCTAAACAGCACCAGGCGGCTTAGTCGGCTGCTCTAACCAGTAGGTCGCATATGAAACAGATCGTATTGGTTACCGCGCTGTTGGCGCTAACATCTCCGGTATTTGCCCAGAAGCAGAATAAGAACGGTACGTTCACTGGCGAGATCATGGATAAGCCGTGCGCGCAGATGGGGTCGCACGCAAACATGATGAAAGAAGAAGGAGCCAAGGATGCCAGAGACTGCACGCTGAAATGTGTAAAGAGCGGCGCTAGCTTTGTGCTATTTGATCCTGCGACAAAGAAGGTGTACCCGATAGCTGACCAGGAGAAAGTTCGAGAATACGCCGGGCAGCACGTCCAGGTGACTGGAACGTATGATGATGCGGATCAGCTTCTTCATGTGAAGAGCGTCGCGCCGGGCGCGAAATAGTGATCACCTGATCACTGTTCTACTCTCCAGGTGGAGACGTTCTTCCAACGTTCCAGCTGTTCCGTAGCCCAGGCAAGGCTCTTCTCCTTGTGACAAGTTGTGCAGGGATTTGGAATCTTATACGCACTGGTCATTGCCGGAGAGATAAATCGGAAAGTGTGGCTGCGGACGTTTTGATCGGCAAGCGTTTGTTCAATCTGTGGCATGTGGCACGCGATGCATTCGCCGCCCGGGCTGCCTGCTTTATGATGCGTGTGCTCTTCAATCGTGCTCGTATGAGGTCCGTTCGGAGAGCCCGGACCATGGCATTCCAGGCACATGACGCTTGCCGGCTTTATTAGTAGAGCCTGGTTCTCAGTGCCATGCACATCGTGGCAGCTGAAGCACTTTATCCCACGCGTGTACATCACGCTTTGAACGAAATCATTCCCCTGCATGCGGTTCTTGTGAGCGGTTCCGTCCGGGAAATGCGTGAACGTCGTTTCCCCAAGCCTGTGCTCTTCCAATTTCCAGAAATCTTCCAATTTGCCGCCCATATGAAAGCCCACCGGCCAATCGTAATACTTGCCATCAATCGGGTTCTTTAGCGGCTGCCCTTGGGAATGGCACTGAATACAGGTGTCATTCGCCTGAACGAAATCGAGACGCGCGGGGTTGATGATGTTTGCCCGCGACGGATGCGCAACATGCAGGCTTCCGGGACCATGGCAGCGTTCACAGCCGACATTCCATTCCGTGACTGTCTTCGTCTTGATGTTGTAATTCACCGAGTGACAGCCGTCGCAGAGCGGGCCGGTGGGGCGCTTGAGGTTGTCTGGCGGGTACAGCGGGGCCCACCAGTCCGTTCCATTTTTTACAAAGTAGGGCCGCCAGATTTGGTGCGCGATATCCCATTGGGCCGGCAATACAAAATAGTCATCGCCGATCTTCTTGAAATATCGCTGCTTCCAGCGGCTTCCATACACGAAGGCAATGTCGGCGCGGGTGAACGTAACCAGGGGATTGGGCTTCGATAAGTCCGGGAGAATAGCGTCCGGATACTCTTTGGGGTCTCGGACGACATTCGCCATGCGGGTTGTCTTCCAGCGCTCATAGATGTTCGGATGACAGGTCCTGCACGCAAGAGATCCGGTGAATGTCGGAACACTGGCAGCAGGCGTCTGCGCATATGCAGCGATACACGCCAGGAACAGGACCGGAACAACTTTGTAGAGGCTCATCGGCGGCTCCCAAGTAGTGTACATGCAAATGCTGAAGATGTGCTGAAACTGGCCAAAGTTCGTCACAGTAAGTGTTCAAGCCCGCTCCCGTTGATTGCGG
>DATNAF010000382.1:0-29658 GCA_035572845.1 Terriglobales bacterium | reverse complement strand
GTGGCGCATCTCTTCGATCATCACGCGCGTAATGGCGCGGCGGTCCCAATCGGTCGGAGCGGTTTCAAATAAATAGCGCTGCTGTTCGACGCTGGCGAATTCGGTGTCGCCCTGGTACACGATCATGTTCATCAGGGCGTCCCGCATCTGCTGAGTGGGAATCTGGCGCAGGTTCTCCCATTTGCGTTTACCTTTGTAGTGGCCGAATTGAATTTCTTCGGTTTCGATAGCGCCGAAAAGCGTGTCGAATTTGAAGCTGGCAATCTCGTCGCGATTGACGCCGATCTCTTTGCGCCATTCGTCAAACAGGCCTATCCAATCAGAAAATGTGCCGATTTTTGCTACTTTGCCAGGCATGTATCTAACCTCTTAACCACGAAGGACACGAAGTTACACGAGGGAATTCATTCGTGAACCTTGTGTCGTTGGTGGTTCAAGCTCTTTCACTTTGCCTTAAATTCCGCTGGCCGCTTTTCTACATACGCGGCCAAGCCTTCTTTCGCGTCTTCACTCTGGAAGAGTAATTGCTGGTTTTCGCGTTCCACGGCCAGCGCGGACTCCATTGGAATTTCCCAGCCGGTTTGCACAGCGCGCTTGATCCTGCCGACTGCATTCGCAGCTTTGTTGGGCGGGCAAAACTGGCGCGCGTACTCCATGATGTTTTCCATGAAGCCTTCGCGCTCGAAGATGTCATTGATGATTCCGGATTCAAGCGCCTCTTCAAACGAGAACGTATTTCCGGTGACCATCAGCTCGATGGCTTTGCTCTTGCCTACCAGGCGCGATAAACGCTGAGTTCCGCCGGTACCAGGAAGCACGCCTAGATTCACTTCCGGCAGCCCGATCTTGCCCGCGTCTTTGCGTGCAATACGAATGTCAGCCGCCATGGCGATTTCAAGGCCTCCGCCGACGCAGTGGCCGTTGATAGCCGCGATCACCAGCTTGGGTGTGTGCTCCAGGCGCAGAAGCATTTCATTTGCATGCAGGCAGAAGTAATACTTAAAGGTCGGATCAACACTGGCCAGCATCTTGATATTTGCGCCAGCGGAGAAGAATTTGTCGCCCGCCCCGGTCAAGACGATCACGTAAGCGTCATTAGCCATGCGCGCTTTGAGGATGGCCTCGTCCATCTGACGATTCATCTCGTAGGTGTAAGTATTGGCCGGCGGATCATTCATTTCGATGATTGCCACCCCGCTGTCAACCCGATAGTTGACGAGCGGCTTGGTCGATTCGGTGGGGGGATTCAGGACGGTCGCCATTTGTTTGTTCCTCCTCGAAATGGGCTGCGATTTTATTCGCTACTGATACCTTTAAAGAAAATATTGCTCATGTCCGCAGCCAGACGATCGGCCTTTCCATCAAGGCGCGGGTTGTACCAGGTATAAATCCAGTTCATCATTCCGAACAGTGAAAGCACCGCCGTCCGACTGTCAAATTCTAGTCCCTTTTCTTTTTTGTAGCGGTCCAGCAACTCACGGCAAGTCTGGTAGTAGTCGCGTTTAATACGCGCAATCTCCCGTCCATATTCGCCATCGAGCACGTCGTCTTCATGCGAGAGGACTTTCATAGCCTGCTGGTGCGCAAGAAAATATTCGAGATGATTGTCGATGATGACTCGGATACCATGCTGCGCTCCGGGCGATTGTGAAAGGCGGTCGCGCAGGCGGGACAGGATGGTTGAAAACGTATGTTTCTGGATTAAATACAGCAACCGGTCCTTGGAGCCAAAGTAGTGATACATGCCCGCGAGCGACATACCAGTGGCGCGGGACAGGTCGCGCATGGATGCGCCAGCATAGCCTTTTTCGCAGAAGACTTCGGTGGCATGTTCCAGGATCTTGCCCAACTGGCGATCGAAGCGCGGCTCAGACGGTACATGCCTCACCAATCGTCGGGCGCGTGGTCTAGTGGCGGAAGAAGCCATAGTTCGAACGTTCGTTCTAATGGTAATTGATTCGACGTTGTTCCGGCAAGATCATCTTTCCTCATTCGAACCCCGCCAGACACCCGTTGCATTTTGGATCTGAATGATTCCTGCTCGACGAGCGCACCGGAACGGCGGAGCTCATTTTAGAACACACGCCCACCCGACTTTCCTTGGCGATGCTAATCTCGACAGATGGCCTTGGTTATCCGGCAATCCCAAATTCATGCCGATGGCGTTTACACCACCTCGCCAATCAAGAAACGCACAATCGTGGTTGAATACACCGGCCCACGCCTGACCAACTCGCAGGCTGATGACATTTATGAGCATTCTCCACGAACTTATCTTTTTGGATTAGTGGACGGCGAGCACGTGATTGATGGTGACGGCATCGCGGCATTTATCAATCATTGTTGCGACCCGAATTGCGAAGCAGACGAAGTCAAGGGACGAGTTATCATTCGCGCGATCCGCAATATCGAAGCGGGCGAGGAATTGGCATACGATTACAACCTTTACGATGGCGATCCGGACGACTCGGCTCCGTGCTGGTGCGGTGCCAAGAAATGCCGGGGAAGTATGTATTCGAAGAAAGAGTTGGCGAAGAGGAAAAAGCGTGGGCATTGAATCGAGCTGCGCTCGATGGACAGCCCCTTCGACTCCGCTCAGCAGGCTAAGGTCGGCTGTACCCACACGAACTGGCTAAGCGATGCGTTGGTCAGGGACGGCGGACGCAGCAGTTAGCTGGAAATCGTTTGCCGCCGGGACTGAAGGGCTGGCTTGAGCAGCAGCCGGCGTGGAGGCGAGCGCCATTTCGAGGAAGGATTCTGCCCAGCCCTGCACGTTGTAAGTGCGTACTACATCGCGCAACAATTTCATGCGAGCGCGCTTCTCCTCGACCGGCATAACGCAGGCGTGGTGGATGGCCTCTGCAACTCCCGCCAGATCGTTGGGATTGACGACAAGCGCTCCGTGGCGCAACTCGGCCGCAGCCCCTGCGAATTCACTGACGATCACCACACCTTGCTCGTCGATCTGAGCGGCGCAGAATTCCTTTGCCACCAGATTCATGCCGTCTTTCAAAGACGTGATCAAACCAATATCGGCGGCGCGATAGTAGCTAAGCAACTGCTTACGCGAAAGATTGCGGTGAATGTAATGGATCGGCACCCAGCCGGCGTCCGTGAATTCGCCATTGATCTGGCTGACCAGCAGCTCAACTTCGCGACGCAGGGCCTTGTATTCCTTAATGTCTTCCCTGCTCGGCACTACGACCAACACGAATGTGATGCGATGGCGCAGTTCGGGATAGCGGCGCAGCAGGATACGGAAAGCTTTAAGGCGTTCAGGGATGCCTTTGGTGTAGTCCATGCGATCGACGCCGAGCAGCATGAAATTGTTCGTAAGCTCGCGGCGAAGTTGATTGGCCGCGGCCTCGACCTCGTGACTAGCGGCGTGATTGGCGAACTCTTCGAAAGAGATGCTGATGGGGAAAGTCGCGACCTTGGTCCGGTGGTGATCGTAGGTCACGAGGTTGTGACACTTTTCCCGTTCCGACGAAGCGTCGGGAAGGATGCGTTCTACGCAACTGAGGAAATTGAAGCGGTCACGGTCGGTTTGAAATCCCAGTAAACGGTAACCAAGCATGCCGCGCAAAATGCTTTTTCTCCACGGTAGTTTCTCAAAAATGTCAGGCCCAGGAAACGGGATATGCAGAAAGAATCCGCTGGGATTGGTGCAACCGGCCTCGCGCAGGTACCGTCCCATCAACATCAGATGATAATCGTGGGCCCAGATGAAGTCTTTGGGATTGGCGCTTTCAATAGTAGTCTGCGCGAATTTGCGGTTGACGCGCTGGTAAACCTCCCAATATTCGGGATCGAAGTTGCAGCGCGAAGGCATCTCGTGGAAGAGCGGCCAGATAATTTCGTTGGCAAAACCGGAATAGAATTTTGAGACTTCCTGGGTAGAGAGCGGGACTGGACGAAAACTGTAAGGGCGTCCGCGCGCTGCTTTTTGTAGAAGCGGACCGGCCGCTTCGGCGTCAACCGGGCCAGCCCAACCAATCCAGAGGCCATGCTGATGACGCCAAATACTATCGAGCGCTGAGGCAAGGCCACCGGCGCTGGCGGTAAGGCGCGGCTGTCCGCCCCGGCTTCTAACTTCCACCGGTAAGCGGTTCGACACGTTTATCAGTCGCCCTTCCAGCAGCTTCATGCTTCCGCTCCGCAGGCTGTAAGCCAATCGCGCAGAAACCGACCCAGTTCTTCCGGCGGCCGCAACCAAACGTCAGCCACCGTGGGCCGAGGGTCGGGCCTAACCAGAATTGCAATACCCCGCCCTTTGATGGCGCGAAACGCATTCTCGTCTGTCTGATCGTCACCTAAATACGCAGCAGCTACTTCGGTTTCAGACTCCCGGAGAATCGCTGAAACCGCGTCGCCTTTATTTTTCCCGGGAGCCCGCAGTTCGAGGCCACCGTCGAATGGAAGCAGGTGCAAGCCGTGGTCCTCAATCGCGGACGCAAACAGCGTTCTGATCTTCGCCTCCATAGGCGCGCGCTCGGCGGCCTTCAAACCGCGCCAATGGACGGCAATGCCTCCAGGCTTGACTTCAACGTGCGATGAAAAACCGCAGGCATTCAATGAGTGCACTGCCGCCTTCAATGCGGTCTGGTGGTCCGGAGTTGGAGGTTCAACTTCATATGAGCCATCCGGCAATAGCCGTTCAGCGCCGTGGCTGCCCCAAATTTCCGGATGCGGATGTATGCCGCTCAGGAACAACAACTCAGTCGCAGGCCGTCCGCTGATAAGAACGACGCGCGTTCCGGTTCGCATGATTCGCGCGACCAACTCGGGAATTTCTGGATACGGAAACGCATGCTCCCGATCGGGAGTGAACGGCGCAAGCGTGCCATCATAATCAAGCAGTAACGCGCGGGAAGGCGCGCTCCGCAGACGATCCAAAAATGTGGCGCACACATCCTGGTGTACAGCGACACCCATCGGAACTCCTCCTCAGGTCGTTATCAGTACAAACTGGCCAGATAACCTGAGCGGGAAATCAACCCGTGCGCGAAGTGCGAAGAACTCCCCTGGACGGTGTAGACCGTGAGCGGAGTCTATTGGTGCCACGAGCAGCCAAAAACTCCGCAGAATGAAGACTTTCAGTCCCCTTTGGCTGAATGTCCTCACAAAACGCAGTCTAACATGGAAAAAACAATCCAGAGCAGCTGGAAGTACATTCCTCAATCGCTCAACAATTCCGACTGAAGAAAAGCATTGGGCTCCTCTTGTGGAGCGGTGAGTCCGGCGGGAATGGTTCCGCGATTGTATTCTGCCATCCGATTTTTCCATTTAAGAAAATCGGTGATCGACTGCGGCTCGATACGAATTTCGACTCGCCTGAGACTGGCGAGTAGCAGGTTCATCTCGTAACGAAAACCTCGAGCGGAGCGGAGGTCTTCCGCCGACCGATGGGCCATGAGAACTTCCCTGCCCCGGAGCTCGAGCAGTCCCCAACCAGCAGGCAACTCGTCGGCGCGGATGATTCCGCCAGACGCCAGGTAGAAACGCTCGCATCCCATGCCGATTGTGGGTTTCACGCGAAACGGCTTATCTTTGTCGGCGAGAAAGTCGGAGCGTGAGGCTTTGCACTCTACAACCACAGAATGGCAGCCGCGTTTCCAGCCAATGGCATCGGGAGTTTCTCCGCTGGCGCAAGATTGCTCGGAAAGCACCACGCTGCAGCCGTAGCGACGCAACCACGCCACGGCTTTTTCTACGAGCTTGGGATGAGTCATAGAAGTAGGTTCGCCTGAGATTCAGTGTTGGAGAAGTAACTGAGAAGGGACGCGCGCTCCGCAATTATGCGTGTGTCGTGGCAGACTGAGAAGGCCTTTCTCGTGGTAAATGACTTATGACAATAGTTGATCACCGCATTAGCTTATTACGAGGGCCAATCGCACTTATGAATAAGGCACAGCCTCAAGCACAAGTGTGGATGGCCGTTACCGCTTTACTATGCCTAGCTTGTTCAATGATTGGCTGCCACGGCGACCGACGAGAATCCTTTTATTCCTCTCTTGCGGATGCGAAAAAAGCCGGTGCCGTCGATCGTGGCTGGATCCCAGACTTCCTACCTGAGAGTTCCCGAAATGTCCATGAACTTCACACCGTTTCTTCGCCGACGACCTGGTGTGCGTTCGAGTTCGACCCAACGGACTCGGCGATACTTAGGAAGAGTTTGAAGGCAGACGCTGAAACGATTTCACGTGTGAGATCCGTGCCCAATCCTGATAAGTTCTGGTGGCCCGTCGTGTTTACTGGAAATATTGAATCTGACAAGGTTCGCGACGCGGGGTTTGATCTTTATGCGCTAGTTGAACCCGAGACACTTTCCAGCAACGAAGTGCTGCTCTTCGCGATTAATTGGGACAAGGGGAGTGGATTCTTCTATCGAACACCGATTAGTTGAATTCGCGGGCGGGATTGGGCAGTCGTGTGGCAGACTAATTGATCCGAATAATCTCAAATCTGAATGAACGTCATTGAATTCACTTTTCTGGTGTGGACTGGTGCGCTGGTCGCTGGATTTTTGGGCTCTTTGACTGGACTTGGCGGCGGCGTAGTGCTGGTTCCGCTGCTTACGATTTTCTTTCATGTAGATCTACGATATGCGATTGGGGCGTCGCTGGTCTCGGTGATCGCGACATCATCAGGATCGGCGGCGGCGTACGTGAAAGAAGGTTTCTCGAACATTCGCATCGGAATGTTTCTGGAGATCGCAACCACGATCGGCGCATTATTCGGCGCCTACCTTACCGCCAAGGTGCCCGCTAAAGCGATCGCAATCATCTTTGGGATCGTGCTGATGTATTCGGCTTACGTTTCACGACGCACACGGCCGCGAACCGATGTGGAAGAGCCGCCTGATCCGCTAGCCACAAAATTAAAAATGAACGGCGAATTTCCTGATACCAGCGGAGTTCGGGCTTACAACGTTTACCACGTACCTGCGGGGTTTGGAGTGATGTGGGTCGCGGGAGCTCTTTCAGGATTGCTGGGCATCGGGTCCGGGGCTCTGAAAGTTGTGGCCATGGACCAGGCGATGAAAATCCCATTTAAGGTTTCAACTACGACCAGTAATTTTATGATCGGAGTTACGGCTGCGGCCAGCGCGGGAGTGTATTTGAGCCGGGGCTATATTGATCCATCGCTGGCAATGCCGGTAATGATCGGCGTGTTGATCGGGTCCTTAATGGGGACGCGGGTGTTGGTGAAGACACAGACCAAACGGCTGCGGCTGGTGTTCAGCATAGTCATCGTGTTGCTCGGCGTAGAGATGATGTTCAAAGGTTTGACGGGAGGATTCTGATGACAGTGAAGCCGCTGGATGATGATCGGGTTGAAGGGCTGATTGCTCACCTGTTGCGCGCGGGAGTATTGATTGCCGCGCTGGTCGTGATTGGCGGAGCGATTCCTTATCTGGCATTTCACCCGCGAGCGCATGTGACCTATCGGACATTTCAA
Organism: Terriglobales bacterium; assembly: GCA_035572845.1. Lineage (GTDB taxonomy): Bacteria > Acidobacteriota > Terriglobia > Terriglobales > Acidobacteriaceae > Gp1-AA145. Next base: position 22,197 of record DATNAF010000382.1, on the reverse strand, counting down.
GGCGAGCCGGACAATCTGAAGTCAGCGCATGGAATTATTGGAACAGCGCTTTCGGGCGATGCGCGCGGGATCATCCAACTCGGCTTACTGCTGTTGATTGCAACGCCGATTGCGCGAGTGATGTTTTCTGCGGTGGCATTCGCAATTGAGGGCGACCGCATGTATGTGGGGTTCACATTGCTGGTATTAGCGGTGCTGCTGTATAGCTTATTTGGGTCTTTTCTTATTACTTAGATCCGGCGGGCATGGACGCCCGCGGCTACATGGTACGGAGGGTTATATGAGTGACTTCGGGGACGCAATTGATACGGATTGGCGCGCGGATGGTGCCGATTCCAATGTTGGTGTATAGAACCATGTTCTCGATGTTGTAAAGGCCGCGCGGGTAGTTTCTAGCCAGCGAAGGCAGCCAGGGAGCACCGATTCCTGGGATCCATATCTGCCCTCCGTGAGAGTGGCCGGAGAGTTGAAGATCGACCGGCGTGAGCGCGGCTTCGTCAGCAAAATCAGGTTCGTGGGCGAGAAGAATAATCGCTTCGCCAGCCGGAATTTTTTTGATGGCCAAGCCCAGATCAGGTTGGCCTTCAAGCGCATCGTCAATTCCAGCAAGCCAGAAACGCGCTCCATCACGCGCGATGGGCACGCAGGAATTTCTCAATAGAGAAATTTCGTGCGATTGCAGCCCCGACGCCACTAAGGCCGGATTTGAATACACATCGTGATTGCCGAGAACTGCAAATGACCCCATCCGCGCCTTGATGCCCCTCAACACGGCAGCGCAAGGAAATACAGCATTCGCAGCCACCAGAGCAGCATGACGGCCAAACCGAAACATTGGCGCGGTGACAAAATCCCCGGTAAAAACCACCAAGTCGGGATGAAGGCTGTTTACCAACTCCACAGAGCGGCGAATCGGTATGGCGGAAAATTCCTCTTCGTAATGAAAATCGCTGAGTTGAACGATGGTGAAGCCGTCAAACTGGTGAGGCAAGCGACGCAAGGGAATTTCGATTTTTTTGAGCTGCAGACGGTAGGACTCGAGATAGCCGTCCGTACCTAAGGCGGCAATGCCGGCAGCGGCAGCGGCCCCGGTATATAGAAACTGTCTTCGAGTAGGCAAGGATGCGGTCGAGAGGAATTTATCTTTCTAATTCTAATGGACGCGGGCGAGGTGCTTTTCGACCCGGGGCAGATAAATTCTTAAATAAAACATATAAGCGACCACGGCGAGGTTGATCAGCAATATGCTCACATGAAACCAGCTGACGCGATGTGCCAGCTTAACAACTTCGAAGGGGATGTACATAGCCCCTGATACCAGCGCAATCCACTCTGCCCAAGCTCTTGCCGTCCATAATCCGAATGCTTCGGCGAAGCGCAACGCGGAGTAAACGCAGGCGACAAGTATCACCGACCACATGCTGGCATTGCTTAAGATATCAGCCGAGCGAAGCAGCATTTGCGCCATATGGTGATCCGGACTGATATGAAGAAAATCGAGGAACGCACCCGCGACATCGGTAGGATCGACCCAATAAAGACTGATCGCGGCAGCCAGAACGGCCACGCCTTTGGCAAACTCCATAGCAGCCACAGTACGCAAAGCCTGGAGGCGGCGACGGTGCGCTGACAAGTGAGTAACAGGTTGAGTTTGCAAGGCAGAATGCATTGACGGTCGAATTGGTTTGGATGATAAATCCAGTGTAAACGCCAAAGCGAAACGGCTCCTTAGGTACTCGTGGCTGACCAGGTGGACCGTACACTGGCCCGCAACTCTCCGACAACCTCACGGGCAGCTTTGCTGGCTTCGGCATGCTGCGACACATCGAACGAAATTGCACCCACACGGGCATGGCCTCCGCCGCCGTAGCGTTCGCAAACCTTGGCGAGATTCACAACCGGAGGGCTGGGCGCCCATGGATTCGAGCCCACAGAAACTTTAACGCGAAAGCTGCTCTTACTCAGGCCAACACTGTAGATCGACTCAGGGTGCAAGTAATAGGGCACGAACTTGTTGTAACCCTCGAGATCCTGGTCGGTAACATCAAAAAAAAGCGTTTGGTCGCGAGACTCAATGCGATCTTTCAAAATTTTAATGGAGCCGCGATGCCTTTCAAGCAATGGCGGCAAGAGCGACGCCACGAATGGCGCCCGCACAACTTCAGCCAGGGGTCGAGTTGCAAGCAGTGGAATCAGTCGCGGAATAAATTCCGGGTCCTGGGTGGATTCAATCACCATGGTGAGCTGCATGGCCGGTTCTTTCATCTCAACCGCGGTCTTCGCGTCCTGGTACATGGCTCCATCGATGATGTCAGTCCAATGTACTAATTCGGCCACTGGCGCGGGATTGAAGCCGAAGCGCTGCTCGGCGACGGTTGCAATGAAGCTGGTGCAAGACTTGAAATCAGGATCATAGAACTTCCGGTTACTTTGGTCCTGCTCGAAGTGCTCAGCATCTGCGGGTGACAAGAATGCGCTCTGGTGATGGTCGAACCACCAGGTGATTTTGGGCGAGCCGGAATATTTGAAATCGACAATGGCGTTCTCATCGCCATTAAAATCGGCTTCGTTGAAAAGAGAACCCGCGCGATGCAGCAAGCCTGAATACATAAACTCGATGTCGTTACGGATGCGTTCGGCATAAAAGCGCGAGAACAGCGCAGCCGAAGAAGCGCCGTCAAAACACCGATCATGATAGAAAACCTTAACCTTCAAGCGCTCCCCTTTTCACCTGGCCCACTCCTTGCCTCGATTTGTGGTCCCTGAGTAAAAGTAAATAGGAATGACATCTGGAAGGGGTGCGTGTCAAGCTACGATCGTGTACTCAGAGCTAAGTCCCTAAGAATCAGCACGAGCAGCGAGCTGTTCAGCCAATGGCCCGATCAGCGGTAATTGGTAGTAGTTCCCGAGCGCGGCTTTTACCAGCAACACGATCCAGAGAATGAAAATGCCCATGCACCCGATCCCGACCAACAGCCAGGCGAGCAGGAATCCGACCATCGGAACAATTGCGAGGACCATTAATAACAGCTTGAGCACCACTCCCACCAGCGCGGATGCGATTGTGAAGAGAACCGACTGCCAGGAATGAAAGCTCACGAATCGGTTGTCACGCAAGCCGGGGATCAGCAAAAGAACTATGGCCGGAACCAGGCCGACGTAGGCCAAAGCGCCTAGCCCTCGGTCACGAGAATTAACGGCACCGGCAGTTTCGGCAACCGAGACCCCGCAAGCTGGGCAGAACGCGCTGATATCAGGCATGGGAGCTTCGCAGTTGGGACAGATCATGTCGAGTACTAGATCATACTGGGCGATTGCGATCGGGCCAAATGCCGGCCGCATTTTCGAGAATGGCGACGCAAATTGTCATTTGCAGACCAGCAGCCTACAATCGAAATCCGCCATGAACGCCGGCACCTACCCGTCTCCGACAACTTCGCGCTCTCGAGCTAGAAACTGGCGGATCGTGGGAGTTTTCATCCTAGTCTTGATCTGCATTGTCGCTGCTTTATTGCTTTGGCTGCTCTCAACGGCACGCTCGGCGCTTCCCAAAATCGATGGGACAGTTGCACTGGCCGGATTGTCAGCCCCGGTGAGCGTGACCCGCGATGCTCATGGCGTCCCGACCATCGATGCACTCACCAACGATGACCTTTTCTTCGCCCAGGGTTATGTCACGGCGCAGGACCGACTCTTTCAGATGGATTTGTTGCGACGCGCTTCGGAGGGAGATCTGGCGGAAATTGTGGGCGAGGCGGCGGTCAAGCATGACCGGCAGCAGAGGATTCTTGGGATCAGGGCCACAGCCGAGAAAGGGATGCTGGCGGTTACCGCAGAAGACCGGGAGCAGTCCGAAGCCTATGCACGCGGCGTCAACGCGTTCATTCAATCTTCCGGAGGACATCTTCCTCTGGAGTTCCGCATTTTGCACTATTCGCCGCGACCGTGGACACCTGTCGATTGCCTCGCAATCGGATATCAGATGGTGGAAACCCTGAGCACCAGCCCTAAGTCTGCGCTGACGCGGGAAAAGATTCTAGCCAAGCTGGGACCGCAACTAACGGCTGATCTTTATGTGAACACCTCATGGCGAGACCATCCGCCCACGATGCCCGTGCCGAGCGTGAATGATGCTCCCGCTGTGCGGCCGGGAAAAATTTCGGGCGCCGTCGCATGGGATGAAATTCCTGAACTGTTGAGACCCTGGGTGCGAGATTTTTTGCACGATGAACCAGCGCCGCTGGGATCGAATAACTGGGTAGTGTCGGGAGCGCACACCACGACTGGAAAGCCGCTGCTCTCAAACGATATGCACCTGGGTCATCAAGTTCCGAACCTGTGGTATGAAAACCATCTGCATGCCGGGGATTTCGACGCGGCAGGAGTATCTCTTCCTGGGTATCCGTACGTGATGGTGGGACACAATCGGCGAATTGCCTGGGGATTTACCAATGTCGGGCCCACAGTGCAGGACCTTTACATCGAGAAATTCAATGAGCAAGGCCAATATTTAACGCCGGACGGCTGGAAATCGCCAGAGATGCGGCATGAAGTCATTCACGTCAAAGGCAAGCCGGACGTGAACATGGATGTGCAGGTGACGCGGCACGGGCCGATTGTGACCGAGTTAGTTCCCGGCGAGACCCGGAAGCTTGCTCTGAGGTGGACGCTCTATGACGGAATACGCAGTCCATTCTTCGACGCGGATAAAGCGCAGAACTGGCAGCAATTTCGCCAGGCATTTTCGCTGCTCGACGCACCGGGACAAAACGTGGTGTATGCCGATATAAACGGGAACATCGGATACCAGACGACCGGCAAAGTGCCAATTCGGGCCTCTGGGGATGGCAGTGTTCCGGAGAATGGTAGCGACAACGCGCACGAGTGGACCGGATACATACCCTTCGAGAAACTGCCCAGCGTGTTCAATCCACCGTCGGGAATAATCGGCACGGCCAATTCGCGTATTGCACCAGACGGGTATCCGTATTCCATCAGCGTGGAATGGGAAGCGCCGTGGCGGACGGACAGAATTTACCGCGTGTTGAGCTCGGGAAGAAAATTTTCTCCTGCGGACATGCTGGGGCTGGAAATGGATATTTATTCCGAGCTGGACCGTTTTGTCTCTGACAAACTGGTCGAGGCTGTCGACCACGGCAAAGTGAAGCCCGTTTCGGCACAGGCCCGGACAGCCATCGACATTCTGCGCGACTGGAATGGGCAGATGTCTGCAAACTCAGCAGCTCCGACAATTGCGTCTCACGCGAGAGACGAACTGATGCGTTTGCTTTTGGAGCCCAAGTTGGGAGCGGCCCCGGCCGACGGAACTGATACCGGACTGAACTGGAAAAGTTATCACTGGATGATGGAAACCGTGTGGGTGGAAAATGTATTAATGCAACAGCCGCAAAGGTGGTTGCCGCCCGGGTTCGCGAATTACAACGAACTGCTGGGGGCAGCAGTTGAGGCGACAGTTAAAGATGCTCCAGACAACATTAAAAGCTGGAACTGGGGGCCGGAGCATTCGGTGACGATACAGAATCCCGTGCTGGGGAAGATTCCCATCGTGCGCCGCTGGACGGGGCCGGGCGTACAAGCGCAATCCGGAAGTGAGTACACGGTAAAGGCCGCGGGGCGGGACTATGGACCCTCGGAAAGATTTACCGCCAATCTCGCCGACTTCGATTCGTCAACGTTGAACGTTGTGACCGGCAATTCGGGGAATTTTCTGAGCCCTTATTACATGGACCAGTGGCAGGCTTGGGACACGGGATACACATTCACGCTGCCATTTTCAAAATCGGCGGTAGATAAAGCAGCGACCCATCGGCTGGTTATGCAGCCAAGATAATTTAATCATTTAGTCATTGATTCATTAACTTGTATCGAATCTTTCGGGAACGGCTTTTCAATGATTCAATGTCTCAATGATTAAATGATTCACTTCTTTAGTTCTTCAGAAGTCCACCAGCTTCACATCAATGGCTTGACCAACAATTGTGATTTCGGTGGTGGTTTGCGGGTTGAGCTTTCGCTGCGAGCCCAGATCTAGAGCGGTGTCGTAGATGGCAAACGCTCCGCCTTCGCAAACGTAAACTACCGTGCGATTAACAATCGGTTCGATACCAGTCACATCCCCATTTTGCGACGAGGTATAAACCGTGCCGCCTCCGGTATTGAGGACTGAAAGACAGCCGCGTCCGGGCGTGGTCTTTGCGGCGATGACGTTCGTACAGTTTCGCGAGGCAATGAACAACTGATTGTTGGGCGCCATGACCAGGTTGTCGTGGTATCCGTCGGTGATCGCGAACGTAGTTGGCGGCGCGCTGAGATTAGCCCCTGGAAAGACAGTAAGCACGCCGCAAAGATTGGCTTGGCAGTCCGCTCCGGCAGTTGGGGGCGTTCCGGCAACGTAGAGATTGCCTCCATTGATGAGGCCCGTGGTGGCTGCGAGGACGGGAACCGGCGCACTGGCCAGGGGAGGATTTTGAGTCATGTCCACGGTCACAATTCCGGCGGCTGATCCGCCACACTCTACCCCGCAATTCATCACGTAGGCTGTCGAGCCGTCTGCACTGAAAACGGCCCATACTGGCTTGTCAAAAGTATTGGCACCAGCAGTAACCGCGGTGAGGGCATTTCCGGTACTAATGAAAGCAGGCGCCAGGACGGTGACGGTGTCTGCGCTATCGGAAATCACCAAAATCTGGTTCCCACTGGGGCTAGGGACGATGAAACGTGCCCCAGGAACCGGAATAGTAGCAGTCACCGCCGCGCTTGGGAGACTCACTTGCACCACCGCTCCCGGTGACACTCCGGTGATTGGCGCACTGGGCACGGCGGCATAAAGCGTGTTGTTGTCACCGGCAACGAACATGCTTTCGGTCGGTCCGGGCAGGGTCACGGACGAGGACGCGCTTTCGGTGGCATTGTCCACAATACCCAAAGTGCTGTTGGAGCCGTCAGTTCCGGTAGCGCTGTAAACCACAGTGCGGTCCCGCTTGGGACTTTCGACCATCGTGCCGGCACTCGCGACTGTGCCCGAGAGCGATACTTCGAAGGGACTCAACATGTCTTTCCGGGCGTCGATGATGTCCAGACCAGGAAAACCCCCACCGGTAGAGCTTGGGTTGACTGGATTGGAGATAAAGGCCCGGAAAGTAAGGCCACTCCTATTATTCGTGTTGTTGTTATTGTTGTAGCCGCCGCAGGAAATCAACCCCGTGCAGAGCACAATGGAGACAAAAAGAGAGCTTAAGGATCTTTTCAACCCTGGAACTCCAAGATCATTAGTGGATTAAGTGAGTTAGATGCGACGAAAGGCGGATTATAGCAGAGGGATGCTCAACATTTTACGCGCCCCGCGTCTCTCTACGCGATGCAAAAGCGCAGTTCCTCCTGTATTCTCAATCATATGCCCGGAGACTTCTTAGCCCGCCTGAAGGTTGCACCTGTACTCTGCGATGGTGCCATGGGCACGCTGCTTTATTCGAAGGGCATCTTCATAAACCGCTGCTATGACGAATTGAATGTCTCGCAGCCGGACCTGATTCGCGGGATTCACCATGAATATCTGCAGGCTGGAGCTGAGGTCATAGAAACCAATACGTTCGGTGGAAACTCGGTTCGCCTTGAGCGCCATGGACTGCAGAACAAAGTCCGTGACATAAATTTCCACGGCGCACGCCTCGCGAAAGAAGCAGCGAAGAGTTTTGATGCATGGGTCGCCGGCGCAGTAGGACCGCTGGGGATTCGCATTGAGCCGTTGGGCAAGATGTCTTTTCAGGAAGCTCGGGATATTTTCCGTGAGCAGATTGCCGCGCTTATCGAGGGCGGCGTCGACATCCTCATTCTGGAGACATTCGGGTACATTGACGAACTGCACCAGGCGATTCATGCCGCTCGCGAACTTGATCCGCGAATTCCTGTGATCGCGCAGGTAACGTTGGACGAAGAATCAAACTGCCTTGACGGTTCGACGCCGGAGATTTTTGCGCCGCGAATTGAAGAATGGGGCGCGGACGTTATTGGATGCAACTGCAGTGTTGGGCCGGTTACGATGCTCGACTCGGTGGAGCGGATCCGGGCCGCAACTCACCTCCCGCTCTCGGCGCAACCAAACGCGGGCATCCCGCGCTCAGTTGAAGGTCGAAACATTTATTTGTGCTCACCGGAATACATGGCGAGCTATGCACGGAAATTTGTAAACGCCGGAGTGCGACTGGTAGGCGGATGCTGCGGCAGCACGCCAGAACATATTCGGGTGATGAAGTCGGCTTTGCGGGTCACGCAAGCACGGGCGCGAACCGGAGACTCGACCACAAAAAAAAACGCGACATCGCCGGTCGTGGCGTCGATTCCGATTGAGCAGCGGTCGCAACTGGGAGCGAAGATTGCTCGCGGCGAATTCCTCACCATGGTAGAGGTCGTTCCGCCCAAGGGAATGAGCATCCACAAAGAACTCGAAGGCGCGAAGTTTCTGAAGTCCGTGGGCGTGGACGCGATCAATATTCCTGACAGCCCGCGAGCATCGGCGCGGATGAGCAATCAGGCGCTGTCTTTACTGCTGCAGCAGCAGGCGGGGATTGAAGCTATCCTGCACTACACCTGTCGCGACCGGAATGTGCTTTGCATTCAATCAGACCTGTTGGGGGCGGCGGCGATTGGAATCCGAAACTTAATTTGCATTACTGGCGATCCGCCGAAGATGGGCGGGTATCCCGACGCCACGGCTGTGTTCGATGTCGATGCGATTGGTCTGGTCAATATCGTTCATAACCTGAACCGTGGCCTGGATATTGGCGGGAACCCAATGGGGGCGGGTACGGAATTTGTAATTGGAGTGGGTGCGAACCCGGGTGTGCCGAATATCGATGAAGAGATCCGGCGCTTCGAATACAAGGTTGAAGCCGGCGCCGAGTACGCGGTCACGCAGCCGGTGTTTGATCTGTCACTGCTGGAGAAATTTCTGCGGCGGATTGAGCACTTTAAAATTCCTGTGGTCGCGGGGATTTGGCCATTGGTAAGTGCGCGCAATGCCGAGTTCATGAAGAACGAGCTGCGGGTTTCAGTTCCGGAGAGCATTATGGAGAGAATGACCCATGCCAGTTCTCCGGAGGCGGCGAAAGAAGAAGGCATTGCGATTGCGCGCGAAATGCTGATCGCGGTACGGCATATGGTCCAGGGAGCGCAGATCAGCGCCCCTCAGGGAAAATATGCGGCGGCGGTGGATGTGCTTGAGGCGTTGGGGACGTCGGGCGCCAAAGCTGGACGATGAAAAACCTCCTTCGTTCCTTATGCGAGCTTCCATTGAGGGCGCGGCGCCATCGCTTGATTACCAGAGATGATCTCGATGTGGACGGGCGCGAACGCCCGACGCTTACGTAAAGATCGTCCGCATCGCATAACCAATCTGGTACAACCTTAGTTCCCAAAACGATATTGCTACAGTGTTTCCCTTATAGAAAATACTGTCGGTGTATGTACAATTTCAGGAAGGAGTAATTCTACTTTGCCGAAGTTTGAGGAATGCATTCAGCGCCTGGAAAAAATTGTTCAGGAGTTGGAACAAGGCGAAGTTCCACTGGAGAAATCGCTGACCTTGTTTGAAGAAGGCATGCAGCTTTCAGGTTCCTGCCGAAAGGAACTCGAAGAAGCTGAAGGTAAAGTGGAGATATTGCTCAAGCAAAACGGAAAAATTCAGCCCGAGCCCTTCGAGCGTCCTTAGCCCGAGGTGCTTCGCGGTAAAACTCCCTGCTCTGCAGTTATGTCTGCTGGAGCGCAGCTAGCCGTAGTAAGCGGCAACAAGATTAGGAGTCCCCCATGCAGTACGCCAATGTAATCCTGCTGCAAAGCGATCCCAAAATAGCCCAGACCATGGCTGCGATGCTCTCAGCGTCGTTTCACCAAGTGCACGTGACCAGGTCAGTCGATGAACTGCGACATGCGGCAGTTAAGCATCGTCCTACCGCGATCGTGTTGGATTTGGAGTCCGCGAGCTTAGCGGAAGTAGAAACCTTGAAGAAAGAGTTCGAGGGAATTCGCGTAATTTGCAACCACCGGGTCGCCGATGAAGAAATGTGGACGCGTACCCTGAACGTCGGAGCAGATGACTGCTGCCCATCGTCGGATATGCGCGGGATTCTTTCGTCTGCGATGCGCGATAACCGACTGTCCCGGCAGATGGTCGCATAAGGCGAAAGTCAACTTCCACAGTTAAGGGCACCTCAGAGGTGCCCTTTTAAATCATCAACCACGAAGGGCACGAAGGTTCACGAAGGAAACACTCGCAATCGCGCAAAAATGAGAATGCGCAAACGCTGAAAACTTTCTTCCTCACGGTTCCAGCATCAGCCTTTCGTTTGCCGGTAGGCCTCTTACGATGACGAAGTCCTTCGTGAATTTTCGTGCACCTTGTGGTTATTGCTTTGTTCCAGCCTTCTACTAACCTGCTTATCTTCATACGACTCAGCAGTACATCTCACGCAAGAATTGAACTTTCCTGATCCAGAGTTTCTGCTACCCTACAGTTAGATCTGTATGGATCTAAGGTCGTGCTGGACGACCTCCTACCCGGTTTCCCCTAAGGAGTCAATCCGCGGGTGCTTGCCTCGGCAGTGGTGTGTCCGCCACCTCTGAGTTTCTCAAAGAGGTATTCGCGTGCGAAATAATCTTTTAATCGGTCTCATTTCCCTTCTCACTCTTTGCTTCGGCTGCGGCGGAGGCCACATTGGTTCAACTTCGGCGGCTGTATCTGCTCCGTCGAAATTTACTGCAGGAATCGCTCACGTCGCGGGAAATTACGGGTTCAGTCAAAACAATTTCCTAGTCGAAGGAGCGCAGAAGATCAGCCAGTTGGGAAGCGACTCTATCTTCGTCTATCTGACGCCGTGGTTCAGGACGCAGTATCCGGACAAGTCTACGGCAAGCTGGCCTGCGGCCAACCCGACCAGTGTTGCGCAGCTGGCACAGACTGCGCCCTACAATCAGGTATTCAACTTGCCGTTCAAGACCATTGTCCTGACCACTTATACCTTCGCGAACGCCGACCAAATTGCCGGAATGGCGCAATCGCCGCAGCGGCAGAGCGCTGAAGAAAACGAGTTTTACCAGCTCACGAAATATCTTTACACGCGCTTTTCTGGATCAGGAAAGACCTTCATCCTGAAAAACTGGGAAGGCGATTGGGTCGGAATGGGCGGCCAGGGAAATATCGTGGGAAACATTCCCTCGAACACTGTGCAGGACATGATTGCGTGGCTTAAGGCGCGACAAGCGGGCGTAACCAAGGCCCGGGATGAGGCGAACGACTCGAGCGTGCAAGTGCTGAACGGGGCGGAGGTAAATCGCGTCCTCGACTACGCCCAGCAGGGTCTGACGCGAGTGATCAATGCAGTGGTTCCAGAAGTCGGTGCCGACATGGTTACGTACTCGTCGTACGACTCGACGGCGATCGGCAACGACGCGGCCTCAATGCAGAAGGCGTTCAACCAGGCGTTGCAGACGATCGATAAGCTCGCCCCGGATCCATTGAGGCTGGGCAAACGCAGAATTCTGGTCTCGGAATACGGCTTATACGAGAATCAGCTCGTTGGAGGGACCAGCTGGCGTTCGCAGGCGATCCTCAGCACCGCCAGCAAAGCCGGTATCTATGGAGCCTTTCTCTGGAATTTGTATGACAACGAATGCGTGCAGCCCAATGGGCAAGCCGCTACAGTGGACGCGCCAGTAGGAAATCCAGCACGGCCAGGCGACGGAAATTGCCGAGGGCTGTGGGTAGTACGTCCGGACGGAAGCAACAGCGCGGTGCTCAACGTGCTTAAGAAATACTGGTGAGGCGCTAATGCGTTGAGTTGTACCCTGGGCCGCGCAGGGCGCGGCCGGGGCGCTCATCGGTGATTTTTCCTTCGGCGAGGATCGGTTTGCCATTCACAAAAACGTATTTCACGCCTACGGAATAGCGCAGTGGATCGTTATAGGTGGCGACGTCTTGAACGGTTGATGGATCGAAGACAGTGATGTCGGCCATCATGCCGGGCCGAAGAATTCCGCGATCAGTGATTCCGACGCGGCTCGCGGCAAGCGATGTCATCTTGCGCACTGCGTCTTCGAGCGTGAGGTCGTGCTCTTTGCGAACATATTCGGCGAGCACCCGCGTCATGGTTCCGAATGCGCGCGGGTGGGCTTTGGTATGGCTGAGTGGGCCGTCTTCTGCTTGCTCTTCAGAGTCTGAACCGAACGTGACCAGCGGATTCGAAACGGCGGCACGCACGTCGGCTTCATCCATGATTGAAATCACTACCTGGCTTTTTCCGGGATCGGCGATGGCAATGTCCATGGCGGCGTCTTTGGGATCTTTGCCCATCTGGCGGCCGATCTCTTCGAGGTTCATGCCTTCATATTTATGCAGGTCCGGGTTCAAGATGTGGACCAGCATCACGCCTTTGCCGCCTCCCGAGCCGAGCCACTGGTTTTCCCAGGTTGAGCTAGGCGTGTCCATTTCTTTTTGAGCGCGGGCGCGCTGCACGGGATCTTTGAGGCGCGCCAGCATTTTTTCTGTGCCTCCTTCGACGACCCAACTTGGAAAGCAAGCGATCAGATCATTTGAAGCGCGCGTGTAGGGATAGACACTCGCGGCAACATCGATTCCCTTCTCGCGAGCGGCTTCGATGCGATGCAGCACCTCCGGCATTTTGCCGAAGTTTTCGTTGTATGCCGTCTTCAGGTGCCAGATGGTAGTTGAGATGTTTGCGCGCTGCGAGATGGTGAATACTTCATCAAGAGACGGAAAAATTACGTCCGACTCGGAGCGCTGATGGGTGAAATACACTCCGCCATAACTACGCGCCACCTTGGCGAGTTCGACGATTTCGTCGGTGGAAGCGAAAACATCTGGAACATATTGCAATGCCGTGCTGATTCCTAAGGCGCCTTGCTGCATGGCTTGCGCGACTAACTGTCGCATTTGTTCCAGCTCAGCAGGAGTGGCGGGACGATTGTCTTTTCCGATCACATATTCGCGCAGGCCACCAGCGCCGACGAAGGTTCCAAGATTGATCGCGGGGCGTGCACGCTGGAAATGTTTGAAATATTCGTCGAGCGAGCGCCAGTCAAGATCGACGTGATACTTCTCGGCTTCGGGACGAAAGTCTTCGAGCACACGATCATTCAACGGGGCAATGGATGTTCCTTCGCCGGTAATTTCCGTGGTCACGCCTTGGGTGATTTTGCTGGCAGCGCGGCCGTCCACCAGAATGTTGAATTCAGATTGGCCTTGCACGTCAATGAAGCCGGGGGAAACAACTAGCCCGTGAGCATCGATGCGCTTGGTTGCGGCTGCTTTCTGGAGATCACCCATGGCTGCGATTCGGTCACCTTTGATTGCCAGGTCACCGTAGTGCCAGGCTGCACCGGTTCCGTCAACGATGCGAGCGCCGGAGATGATGAAATCATAAGTGGGTTGCTGGGCGTGGGCTGAGAGCGTGAAGCAGAGGGCTGTGAATATGCAAAGCGAGATCGACGGGCGCGGGCGCCCGTAGCCCCATGAACTCTTAAAGATGCTGAATGGGCGTGGACTCCTGTCGTCATGTGGGCAAGAAGAACTTGTTTTCGAGGTCATAGGAATTGTGTCGTGGATGATAACGCATGATTCAGGTGACGCGTCGATCAATAATTCTGGATTGTTATACTCACCTTCATGCTGACGCAAACACTTGAGGATGGACGCAAGCTAACGGATGCGGCGCTTGAACGCCTGCTGCCGGCGGCTGACACGCGTCCGACGTCGATCCATCAGGCGATGCGGCACAGCGTTTTTGCCGGCGGCAAACGCATTCGGCCTATCCTATGCATGGAAGCGGGGCGCGCGGTTGCCGGATCTTTACCAGCAGGAATCGAAAATCTGGGTGCAGCGCTCGAGATGCTGCATACGTATTCGCTGATCCACGACGATCTGCCGGCGCTGGATAACGATGATCTGCGACGTGGCCGGCCCACGTGCCACAAGGTTTATGGTGAGGCGATCGCGATTCTCGCGGGGGATGCCTTGCAAACGCAGGCATATGAAGTGTTATCGCAGTTGCGGTGCTCGGCTGACGCGCGGGTGAGGATCATCGAAGAAGTCGCTCGTGGCACCGGGACCGTGAACGGCATGATCGGCGGGCAGGTGGTTGATCTCGAGGCCGAGCACACTAAGCCGGATGCTGAGACGCTGGAATATATTCACCGCTCGAAGACAGCGGCGTTGATTACCGCCAGCGTTGTAACCGGCGGAATGTATGCAGACGCGGATGCCAGGCAAGTTGAGTATCTACGGCGCTTTGGACAGGCGATCGGGCTGGCATTCCAGATTATCGACGATATCCTCGATGTTACCCAAACTTCCGAGCAACTGGGAAAGACCGCGGGAAAAGACATGGCATCGGAAAAGGCGACTTATCCCTCTTTGTTCGGGCTGGAAGTGTCACGCAAGAAAGCGCAGGCGTTATTGGAAGATGCCTATAAAAGCGTGCAGAATCTTGGACCTAGAAGCGAAAAGCTCAAGAACATAGCGCGTTTCCTCATCGAGCGCGAGAGCTGAGTCAATTCTGGAACTCACAGGTATGTTGACGTTATACTTACCTCCAGACGCCCTCATTAAGCGCAGCTCATAAAGATCACATATTCAGCCGATAAAGGATCAATGAAGAAAACGCTTTCCCCACGTATCGCATATTTTTCGATGGAAATCGCTTTGGAGCCGGATATCCCGACCTATTCGGGAGGCTTGGGCATTCTGGCCGGCGACACACTTCGCTCGGCTGCCGATCTCGGCACGCCCGTGGTGGCAGTCACCCTCTGTTATCGCAAGGGCTATTTCCGGCAGATACTGGATCCAGCAGGAAATCAGTTTGAGCAGCCACAAGATTGGGACCCGGGAGATCAGCTCGCTGCGGTGGGACCGCGCGCCACGGTGGAGATTGAAGGGCGTCTGGTTTCGGTGCGGGCCTGGAAGTACACAATCACAGGGGTTTCGGGGGATATCGTTCCGGTTTATTTGCTGGATACAGACCTGCCAGAAAACAGTGACTATGATCGGTCGTTAACTGATTCGCTTTATGGCGGCGACCAGCGCTATCGCCTGGCGCAGGAGATCGTGCTTGGACTCGGCGGCTTTCAGCTTTTGCAGAAGGTTTACTGCGGCCAGATCGAAACCTTCCACATGAACGAAGGCCATTCCGCGCTGCTGTCTTTGGGGCTGCTGGCGCGGAGGCTCAACCAGAGTTTTGCGGGACGGTTGAAGCAGCTGGATATCGATGGCGTGCGAAATATGTGCATCTTCACCACGCATACGCCGGTACCAGCTGGCCATGACAAGTTCCCGCGCAGCCTGGTTTCGCAGATACTAGGACGCGAACAGCTCGGGTTACTGGATGAAGCCGAGGCATGGGAGGGCGAAGCACTAAACATGACTTATCTCGCGCTGCGCTTTTCCGGTTATGTGAACGGGGTAGCGATGCGCCACGGAGAAGTTTCGCGCGGCATGTTTCCTGCCTATGAGATCAGCGCGATTACCAACGGCGTGCACGCCACCACCTGGACTTCTCCGGCCTTCAGCCAGCTATTCGATTCCTACATCCCGGGATGGCGGACGGACAACAATTATTTGCGCTATGCAATCAGCATTCCGCTACCAGCGATCCGCGAAGCCCACGCCGAAACCAAGACCGAATTGTTTGAAGAGATCGCGCGAGTCTTTGGAGTTCAGCTTGATCCCAATCTGCTGACGCTTGGGTTTGCTCGCCGTGCCAGTACTTACAAACGCGCGGATTTGTTATTCCAGGATCCGGAACGGTTGCGGAAGATTGCGCGCGAGGTTGGGCCCATTCAGCTGGTCTATGGAGGCAAAGCCCATCCTCATGATGAAGGCGGAAAGAATCTGATTCGGCGAGTGGTTGGCGGGGCAACATCGCTGGCGGATGTAATTCGCACTGTGTACGTGGAAAATTACGATATGCGCTGGGGACGGCTGATCACTTCAGGAGTTGACCTCTGGCTGAATACGCCGATGCGTCCGCAGGAAGCTTCGGGCACCAGCGGCATGAAAGCGGCAATGAATGGCGTGCCAAGTTTCAGCGTAGTCGATGGTTGGTGGGCCGAAGGACACATTGAAGGGGTCACCGGATGGGCAATTGGTAGCAATGAACTGGCCGAGGATCCGTCGATTGAAGTGGCCACACTTTATGACAAGTTGGAGCGCGAAATCGTTCCCATGTTTTATGGGCGGCCGAACCGCTACACCGAGATCATGCGCAACTCGATTGCGCTGAATGGATCGTTCTTCAATACTCAGCGCATGGTCCTCCAGTACATCGCCAATGCCTACAAGATGAAGGCCGAAGTTGCGGTGCCGGAAGCGCGGGTATAGTTGCCAGTAAGGCCGCCACAATTGGCCAATCAAATGAGAGCATGCCTCACGAAATCGAAACTCTCCGTTTAATCCTTCGCGAATTTTCTGAGTCTGACATTCCTGAACTGCTTCCCCTCATCGGCGCACGTGAGATAGCGGCGACGACTTTGCGCATTCCGCATCCCTATGAAGAAAAGCACGCGCGCGAATTTTTTGCGACCACTCCCAAAGAGAATGAACTGCGTCTTGCGATCCGCCTGCGGAGCACAGGCCGGCTGTGTGGCGGCATCGGGTTACATCCCGACACGCAGCACTCGGAGGCGGAATTAGGTTACTGGATTGGGGTGCCGTTCTGGGGCAACGGTTATGCGACGGAAGCGGCGAGGGCGGTGATCGAGTACGGATTTCAAAAGCTCAAGCTAGAACGCATTTTCGCCAGCCACTTCAAGGGCAATGATAGATCGGGGCGTGTACTCCAGAGGATCGGGATGCATCACGAGGGCAGCGTTCGACATGGTGTGATGAAAGCGGGAAAGCTGCTCGATCTGGAGACTTACGCGATCGTGCGCGAAGCCGGCTTGCCTGTCAGCCAAAAGTAACGCGTGCAGGGCTTGTCAGGAACCCAACGTGTGGTAAAAAGAAAGTACGGCGATGGAGTTCGCCATAACCGCCCGCCTTCCGGCGCGCTGATGACTCCTACCTTTTGTGTAGGAGAAATCTATTGTGCGCAGCCTAAACGATATGCTCATTATTGCGATTGGCGCCATCTTCGGCGCCAATTCCCGGTGGCTGATCAGCCGCTGGGCGGCGAAATTAATCAGTCCTGTTTTCCCCTATGGCACTCTTTTTATCAATTTCGCCGGCAGCTTCATTGTCGGCTTCTTCATGATCTGGAGCACGCAGCGGGTACTGGTTGATCCGCGCTGGCGATTGCTGATTGTGGTGGGATTCTGCGGCGCATTTACAACATTTTCCAGCTTCGCATTTGAAACTATGGCCTACTTCGAGCAGGGACAATGGATGATGATGGCCGCCAATTTCGTTTCGAATAATCTGCTGTGCTTAGGGGCGGCGCTCGCAGGAATGGCGCTGGCACGGGTGCTGTAGAATGCCAGTGCCTATGGCAGTGCAGGTCACGATTTATCTGAATGAATCCGACAGATGGCAGGGCAAGCCGCTGCATCTGGCGATCCTCAATTATCTTCGCGAGGAAAATGCGTATGCTGCATGCGTGCTGCATGCGGTAGCGGGATTCCTCGGCCGGCAACGGGTAAAGACCAGCCACCTGGTGGACGCGGGTGGCAAACTGCCGGTGATCATAATTTTTGTCGATACTGACGAGCACGTAAGCCGGGTATTGCCAAAGTTGAAAGAGATGGCCGCGCACCGGTTGATCGTGCGAGAGAATGTGGTGCTAGAACAGGGCAATCTGGAGTAACTTCAAACCCCCGGCATTGTGAGTTGAGGAATTCAAATGAAAGTAAAACGAAAAATTTCAACCAAAATGAGGAAGGAAAAGGGAGTCTGCGTTTACGACTCTGGTCGAGCACTGGCCATGGCCGTAGTTCGTAAGACCTCCCGCGAAATTCGAGAAGAACGACAGCGACAATGGCTTGGTCAACCGCTAACCGAGTCATGAGCAGCTACAATTTCGCGTGGCGTAACCGCAGCGAGTTCGTAATTACCGACACCGAACTGAAACTCATGGCTGCCGCAGCGAGGATCGGACTCAGCAAGATTCCGAAGAACGGATACAAGACTCCTCCTGCGATGGGAACTCCGACTGAGTTGTAGATAAAAGCAAAAAACAGGTTCTGACGGATGTTCTTCATGGTGGCGCGGCTGAGTTTTCGGGCGCGCGCGATGGCCGCAAGGTCACCTTTCAGCAAAGTTATCCCGGCGCTTTCGATCGCGACATCGGTGCCGGTTCCCATTGCGATCCCGACGTCAGCTTGCGCGAGCGCGGGTGCATCGTTGATACCGTCTCCTGCCATCGCTACTACGCGGCCTTGCTGTTGAAGGTCCTTTACGATTCTCGCTTTGTCGCCGGGGAGGATTTCAGCATGGAACTCATCGATGCCTAGTTGTCGTGAAACATTTTCAGCGATCGCCCGGTTGTCGCCAGTGAGCATCACGATTCGCAGGCCCTGCTGCTTAAGCTCCCGAATGGCCGACTGCGCGGATTGCTTTATGGGATCTGACACACTAATTGAGCCCGCGTATTGATGATCCACCGCAATAAAGATCGCAGTGCCACTTGATGAGTTCCCCACGAGGAAAGCTTTCTGATTGATTCCCTCCTCTAACAGCAGCGCGGGATTTCCTACTGCCACGCGTTTGCCATCCACGGAGGCGACAATCCCCTTGCCCGGCCGAGACTGAAAATCTCGAACCTCTGAGAGCTTTAGATTGCACTCTTGAGCTGCGGCGACGATTGCGCTCGCGAGTGGATGCTCACTTGCACGTTCCACGCTCGCGGCCAGCCTTAGTGGCTCAGATTCGCCTAGAGTATTTTCAGTGGAGAAAGATGTTACTCGCGGCTTCCCTTCCGTCAAAGTGCCTGTTTTGTCAATAACGAGCGTATCGACTTTCTCCAGCGTTTCCAGAGCCTCGGCATTCTTGATCAGCACACCGGCGTGGGCACCACGACCCGTTCCGACCATAATGGCCATTGGTGTTGCTAGTCCCAAAGCGCAGGGGCAAGCAATGATGAGAACGGCGACGGCATTAACGATGGCGTGAGCTAGACGCGGCTGCGGCCCAAATACCGCCCATGCAATGAATGTGAGAACAGATAACACAATGACTGCGGGAACAAACCAACCGGCGACTTTGTCGGCCAGGCGCTGAATGGGCGCGCGGCTGCGCTGCGCTTGGCTGACCATATTGACGATTTGCGCCAGCAGGGTTTCACTGCCCACACGATCAGCACGCATGATGAATGATCCGAAGGCATTCACGGTGGCGCCGATCACCCGCGCGCCTTCAATCTTTTCGACGGGGGCCGATTCGCCGGTGATCATCGATTCATCGACTGAGCTGCGGCCTTCGAGAACGGCACCATCTACAGGGATTTTTTCGCCAGGTCGGACGCGGATGCGATCGCCAGGGTGTACTTGATCAAGCGGAACGTCTTGTTCACTTCCGTTGTGAAGAACGCGAGCGCTGCGGGGAGCGAGATCGAGCAAAGCGCGAATCGCGGCGCCGGTGCGGCTGCGGGCGCGGAGTTCAAGCACCTGTCCGAGGAGAACCAGGGTCACGATCGCGGCAGCAGCCTCAAAATAAACCGCGGGACGTCCGCTCATTTCGCGAAATGACGCAGGGAATATCCCCGGAAAAATTGTTGCTACCAGGCTGTAAAAATATGCGACGCCGGTCCCGATGGCGATCAGCGTGAACATGTTGGTGGAGCGGTTCACGACGGAAGCCCAGCCACGCTGGAAAAATGGCCATCCTGCCCAGAGGACTACCGGAGTGGCCAGCGCGAGTTCGATCCACGGAAGCCATGCCGCAGGAATAACACGTTGAATCGGCATGCCCGGCAGCATGTTAACCATGGCTATTACGAGCAATGGCGCAGTCAGCGCGAGGCTGCTCCAGAAGCGGCGAGTCATGTTGCGCAATTCAGGATTTTCTTCTTCGGTAGCGGTGACTGTGCGCGGCTCGAGCGCCATGCCGCAAATGGGGCAATTACCTGGTTGGTCGCGCACGATCTCCGGATGCATGGGGCAGGTGTATTCAGTCTTATGCAGCGCCGCAGGAAATTCAGGTTCGAGCGCCATGCCGCAGCTCGGGCACGCACCCGGTTTCGACTCGCGAACTTCGGGACACATGGGGCACACGAAAGCGGCCACGGATTTGTCAGTCGCGGAACTGACTGGCGTTTGCGTTGCGAATGGCTTCGCCTTCGCGGTTAACGGTGCGCCGATCGTCACGAGCGCAGGTTTTGGCTTCAGATATTGTTCGGGATTCGACTGGAATTTTTGGGCGCATCCGGCGCAGCAGAAATAATAGTTTTGTCCCGCGTGTTCGGCTGTGGCTTTGGCCTTGGCCGGATCGACGGTCATCCCACAGACTGGGTCTTTTGCGAGAGTGGGTTGTGTGGTCATTAAGTGAAAAAGCTTTTAACCGCAGAGTTCGCAGAGACTTCGCCGAGAACGCACAGAAAAATCTGCATACGGACTCGCGGCTGCTCCATTCATAGATTCACTTCAGACGGATTATGATTCGCAGGAGACGCATCTGAGGTTCTAGCAACTCCTGGTGTATCTTAATTGTGAGAGGAACTTACCATACCATGACACAAATGGAAGTGGCTTACAGGTATGCGGGCCCGCCCACGGAGAGCGCTATGCGGGCAATCGACAATATGCGCGAAGTTTATGGAATCAGGCGTGTACGGTTTGACGATCAGCAGCGGACGGTGCGGGTGGAGTACGACGCGTCACGATTTAAAGAGCCAGTGGTTGCTAATTTATTGCGAAGAGCGGGCGTTGATATTCTGGAGCGAATGGCGTTGGCGTAGCCGGGGGAGGGCATAAATGCAAGGGGCGCCCAAGAAAACCTCTGGCCGAAGTTATTCTCAAGTGCGCCCCGTTGCGCGCCACTTCGTCTGCTGAAAATGTTGCATCCGTGGGGCCATTCTCAAGTGCTTGAAAATACTGATAGGCGGTGCAGAACTCCTTGGTAGGAATTGCCAGCGGGGCGGAAAGAATTACGGGGTGAGCAAAACGGATGGCCTAGTTTGGGGCGGTCTGGTTATGCGCCTTGACCCTTGGCGTTAGCTGGGCCGGTGGGACGATTTCTACGGTCACTCCGACTCACCGCCTTAAATTCCAGGCGTTCCGAAGTACCGTCTTTATGGCGGACTTGCCACGACTGAATTTCTCCGGTGGCTTGCCTTCCATTGCGCGCCAGTTCGATATGGACATCGACCACAAACTCTGGCGATTCGGAGGTCAGCCCGGCGGCGAATTGGGCCGATTGGAATCCGCAGAGAAAAAGATCCTCTAAAAAACTCATGCGATCGGTAAGAGATATGCCGCGCTTGCCGAGAGCTTCCCACTCGCCCACGATATAGCCCTTACGGACCTGCTCCCGAATTGTCTCGATCGCGTCCATCGGTTACTCGATCCTTGGCTTCAGCTGCATTCCTGGTCTATTGTGCGTTACGCAGGGCGGTAGTGAAAATTACCAAGGTCACGTGCGTGGATCTCGGCAATTAGCACTTGGCAATTAGCAGTTGGCAATTAGCACTCAGCAGTCAGCACTCAGCACTCAGTCGCGGAATAATGTGGGAGGAATTCTGTTCAACGTCAGAGTTTCTCTTTTGGCAAGTGGGATAGTAAAATTCATCTGTGGGCCCGTAGCTCAGTTGGATAGAGCGAACGGCTACGAACCGTTAGGTCGGGAGTTCGAATCTCTCCGGGCCCACCATACACTTCCTGCAATCTCCTGCTTGGGCGCGAATCCACCACCCCTTTGACCACAAAGGACACGAAGGTTCACGAAGGAAACCAGGGTTCTAAGTGCAGTCGTAACTTTTACCCGCCCAGCGAATCCCATCTGCGGTAGGATTGTGAATCCTTCAGAGCTGAATCTTGGCCGAACAGATTAATCAAAAGAAATTTAAAAGCAGGAGCCGGCGCGAATTGCTGAAGCTGACGCCGGTAATCGCGTTGGGAGCGTTCGCCATTCCCCCGCTGCAGACGCCTTTACTCAAAGCGGGTTTGGGATTCAGCGATTGGGCTTCGGGTGTTCTCTTCCGGCATGGACATTTAGCGCCCACATTCGCGGATTCGGAAGTTGCT
>DATNAF010000381.1:0-4377 GCA_035572845.1 Terriglobales bacterium | reverse complement strand
GGCATGGCGACACTGGGTTGTTCCGGGGTTCGCGCCGTATCGAGATTCAATTCCGCTATTCTCGCCGACCTCGCCATGCGCGGCTTTGCCATTTCATCTCTGACGTCGGTTCTCGTCGAGGCATCGGATTCCTTCTTGCCTTTCTTATGCAGCATGGATCCATCATGACATCGAGACGGAAGCCATACAGTCTCATTCCGCACAGTTACGAAATGTCCGGACGATCCTTGTGCGAAGCGTCACATTCGGATCGGCAACGTCAAAGAGTCGTATTTATCGCGAATGGTGGTTTAGTCTATAAGTTAATATGCCGTTCGCAGGCAGCGCATTCCGACAGCGTGATGTCCTACTCGGAGGCCGTTCTCAGGATTGAGTGCGGGACGGCGAGAAGTTGAGAAGACGCACGAAATCCATAGCAGCAGCCCGCGCTCATTGAGGGTTCTCACAGACAACCGTGTTTCGTCTCAAAAAGCGTCATTTTTGATGCACAGTGTAATGTGTCCCGAATTGAACAGTCTGCCTACACTGATAACGGTACCATTCTCCCCTTCTCGTGGTCTCTACCATAGGAAGTAGTTTGTCCAAGAAAGCGTGTCCTGTTCCGAATCTGTAAAGAGGAAGGAGAACCAAGATGGCTCAAGCTCTTTCTCAGCGGCTACCGACATCAGAAGCCCACGTACTCAAATTGCTCTCCCAGGGTGCTCCGATGGTGGAAGTCTTGCACGAACTCTGCAACTTTATTGATGCCAAGTCACCTGGGGTGATACCGACAGTTCTTTTGCCGGATAGCGATGGGCATCTCCGCCTCGCCGCCGGACCCAAAGTGCCCAGGATCTGGAATGAAGCATTCGACGGTATGAAATTGCACTCCTATGCCAGTTTCCTGAGCATGGCCGGACATGAGGAAGGGCCCGTCCCGGTTGCCGACATGAGGAGCGATCCCTCTTTTGCAGCTTGCTGGGACCTGGCCCTTAGTCAAGGTGTACAGGCGGCGTGGTCCGTGCCGATTCTGTCGAAAGAGCGGAAAATCTTAGGAACTCTGATCTTATTTTATCCAACGCCTCAGCCTCCAGGCGAACGAGACCTGGAACTGATGGAACTGGTGATCCATATGGCGGCAATTGCTATCGAACGCCATCGCAGTGAAGAAGAGCTACACGCGTATTGCAGCCGGCTTCATCATTCCCAAGATGAGGAACGTCGCCGCATTGCTCGTGAGTTGCACGACAGTACGGGCCAGAAGCTTGCCGTCTTGACGATGAATCTGTCGCTTGTCAGAGATAGAATTCCCACGCAGCCACGCGAAATCGAGACGGCTTTCTCGCAATGCATATCTCTTGCTACGAGCATTTCAGATGAACTCCGAACCCTTTCCTACCTGCTTCACCCGCCCCTGCTTGATGACTGCGGTTTGGAAACAGCAATCCAGTGGTATGTGAGCGGGATTAACCAGCGGAACGGTTTGCATGTGGAAGCAGAGATAGCTCACGAATTGCGCCGACTGACGGAAGAAGCCGAACTTGCGATCTTCCGCGTCGTGCAGGCTAGCCTCACTAATGTTCACCTGCATTCGAAGGCCACCCAGGCGACCATAAAGATCGAGCAGAATTCCGATGAAGTCATCGTAACGGTAAGGGACAACGGCAAAGGGATAGCGGATGGAGTGCTGGACCATTCTTCGCGAGTTAAGACGGTCGGCGTTGGGATCGCTGGCATGCGAGAAAGAATGGAACAGCTCGGTGGTCGTCTTGAGATTGAAACTAGCTGCTGCGGCACAAAGGTGAACGCGAGAGTCCCAAAAACACATTTTCGCGCAGCTACATAAATCATCATCACGCAAACCCGTTTCGGCTCGGCAATATGATAGATTTTAATTGGTGTCGCATCCGGCTCATGAAAAAGCTCGGGCTTGCCAGCGAGCTTCACTGTGCTAAGGCTTTCGCATCGCGTAGTAGACACAAAATCCCCGTCGAACCGAATAATCGATTAGCTGCGGCCTATTCCGGATGTTGTTGTGCGGCCTTATCAGCATTTCTAAACATACCCTTTGTGCCGCCGCTGCTTATGATCGCGAGTTGGAAATCGTCCCCATCGCCAAAACTCTTTCGCCGAGTTTACCAGCCACGTTGAACCTAACCCGACAACTGTGCAAAGCGGAAGGCAAAGTTTTGAGATCGTATGACGCTGCCTTCCTGTTCCGCCTGGCATCAAAATGATATGTATGTCTGCGAGAGACACGAAACGGTTTTCGCCGATGTCTGAAGTTCATTTTTTGGTTCTATGCATCGCGCTGCTGGCAGGGGGCCCCGATGTTCGACCGAACCCGGCAGCCTCCCGGCAGAGTCCGACTGGAGTTTTGCACGTACCGGAACTGGACGCTGGCTTTCATCTGCTCTACGAACTAAAGCTCGAGGAAGCTCGCGCGCAGTTTGAGGCCTGGCAGAAGTCCCATCCGCAAGACCCTCTCGGGAGCGCCTCCGAGGCGGCGGCGTATCTTTTTGAAGAGTGCTATCGGCAGGGTATCCTGACCTCGGATTTTTTCCTTGATGACAAGCGTTTTCTTGGCAAGGTCTCTCTTAAACCTGATCCGGAGCTGCGTGCGGCATTTTTTGCAGCAGACAAACGGGCGCAGGCCTTGGGGCAGGTCCTATTGAAAACGAATCCGGACGATACGAACGCGCTGTTCGCCATGACCCTAAGCGTGGGCATGCAGGCCGATTATGCCAGCCTGATCGACAAACATCAGCTCGACAGCCTGAAAATGATCCGCGCGGCCGATAGGTACGCAAAGAAGCTGTTGGCGGTCGCGCCGGACGCCGCCGACGCCTACCTTACGTTGGGTGCGGCGAACTACATCATCGGAAGTCTCCCTGGAACCAAGAGGTTTTTTCTCGGCTTCGCCGGAATCCACGGCAACAAGCAACTAGGCATCCAGCAGCTACAGATCGCAGCCGATCATGGCCACTACCTGCGGCCGTTTGCGAAGATTCTGCTGGCGCTGGCGGCCCTGCGCGAAAACAAGCCAGAAGTAGCGCGCACGCAGCTTAACGACCTTGTCGCCGAGTTTCCGGAGAACCCGCTCTTTGCGAGTGAGTTGGCGAAGCTCAGGGTTGCTCCCGTCGCTTCTATTCGCTCTCAATAGCAAATCCGCGCTGGAGCACAAATGTCTTTGGGCGGTTCGCATCTGGCGTTGGTCTCGAACAATGCCGCAGATCATCGATCGCTTGGCGCGAAGGCGGGTGACCGATTCAAATATACATCGAGACGGTTATCCGGCCCTGTCTGCTTTAGCACAGCCACGTCGAAGGAGTCCTGTTATGTTAGCCGAATGTATGGAGCTTGAATGAAACGCACGAAGAAAATGGCTTCCTCCCTTAGTGGTTTCTCTTCAGGAGCCAGCTTGGGAGGCAAGGTCTCGCGCTATCGGGACAAACAGAGTATCTATAAGCAAGGTGCGCCTGCTTACACGCTCTTTTACATCCAGGAAGGTGGGGTGCGACTCAGTACCCGAACGAAACAGCAGCCAGCAGCGGTTACCGCCATTCTGGGGGTGGGTGATTTTTTCGGCGAGATTTGCCTTGCAGGCTATCCCCTCCGTACGTCGACGGCCGTGGCGTTGACCGCCACTTCCATACGTACTATCAAGAAAGAAAAGATGCTCCAAATGCTTCGCAAAAAGGGTAATAAGACGTCGAATTCCCTGGTGGCGTATCTCCTATCCAGCGTCCAGAAGTACAAGGATCATGTTTCGGAATTACTGACTTCTTCCGCCGAGCAGCGACTGGCTCGCGTGCTTCTGCGGCTGGCGCACTTGGACAAAGGCGGCCGGCCGGCTGTTGAGATTCCCATTCTGAGCCATCAAATTCTCGCGGAGATGGTCGGGACCACGCGCCCGCGAGTCAATCTGTTCATGAATCGCTTCAGGACGCAGGGATTCATAAATTACGATGGGGGATTAGAAGTTCATCCGTCTTTGCGGAAAGTTCTTCAGAATCGTTAGCAGTTAGCGGTAACCCCGGAAGCGCCTCGCTTTTATGGAAATTTTCCTCCGGTGTGCCGGGTAGCATGCCGACTGTCCAATATTGAACACCACAAGGCTAAAGCTTCATGCTACGCTTCGGTTGAGATGGTTTCTCCCGTCGCTCATCGTGTATCCGCTAAGGTCCATCGCTCTCTTCGGAAGGCGCATTCCAAAAGTCCTGCATTTGACGTGAACTTATTCCTCGCCTCCGCCGGTCTAGGGAGAAACGTTGTCAAGTTCCGAGAAAGAGAAACCATCTTCGCGCAGGGCGATCCTGCCAAAAATGTGATGTACATTCAGGAAGGCGGTGTGAAGCTTACCGTTGTCAATGAGGTAGGTAAGCAAGCAGTTGTGGC
>DATNAF010000380.1:0-4273 GCA_035572845.1 Terriglobales bacterium | reverse complement strand
GCCGGTGAAAACCGTCACATCGCCGATCGAGCAGGCAACCATTGGCCGCTCCCTGGTGATCAAGGGCGAGATTAGCGGCAGCGAGTCACTCTACGTGGATGGCCGCATTGAAGGCACGATCTCATTCAAAGAACATCGCGTGACCGTGGGACGCAATGGCGTAGTCGCTGCCAATATCACGGCGCGAGAAGTTGTGATTATGGGTAAAGTCACCGGTAACCTCGAGTGCAGCGACCGCGTCGATATTCGCAGCGAAGGCTCATTGACCGGCGACATCATCAGCCGCCGCATCAGCGTGGAAGATGGGGCCATGCTCCGTGGCAGCGTTCAACTGGCCCCTGCCGAAAAGCACGAAAAGAGCTCTCGCTCCGAAGCGCCAAAGGCTATGGCCGCAGCTGCCGGCAAATAACTTCGAAACAAAGCTTTTTAATGGGCCACAAGCTCGAACCTGGGCTGTGGCCCTATTTTTTGGCCGTAATCCCGAAAAAATCCGTGCAATATATCGTCTTACGATATTTCCCCCAGAATCGGCCATCCCTTACCTTGTCTGGTGCCATCGCATATTACAGAGAGATGACAAAAGGAAAAGGAGGCGTGAAATGGTTGATACTGCGTATCAAAACCTAAATGTCGCCCCGACGCGGGCCGCAATCAGTTGGGCAGCAGTGTGGGCGGGAGTCTTTACATTTGTGGCAATTTGGTCGGTATTTGGAGTCTTGGGAATGGCGATATTCGCTAGTGCTGCAAACCCCAATGCTCAACAGCCGATCTCTGGAATGAGCGTTGGAATGGGCATTTGGGCAATTGTGCTCACCATCATTGCAATGTGGGTAGCTGGCCGGGTAACCGGACATTTGGCGGGGGCCAGCAACCGCAGCGAGGGACTCACACACGGTTTGGTAATGTTTGGCCTTTCAGTGGTTGCCACTCTGGTCGTTACCATTCTCGGAGGTCTGACGTTGAGCGGTGGCGCCGGCGTGACCGGCTCGGCCCACAGCGCTTACATTCTAGGAATGTTTGCTGATTTGGGCTGGATTGGTTTCCTTTGCCTGTTTTTCGGTTGGCTGGCGGCAATGGGAGGAGCCACCTCTGGCTTGAGTACTTTGAAAGAGCATCCTGCGCAGCCCAACGAAGCTGACAATCTCAGGCAGATAAGGCCGGCTGCATAGCAGCAGTCCTGGGAAAATTGGGCGGTTGTCGGTAGACGATGAATCGGGCGGTTGATTGATATGAGATCGATCGCCCGATTTCAATCTGAAATCCGGAATCGAAACTATAAGATCTTTCACCACAGAAAACACGCAATTACACGGAGGATTACACGGAGCCAATCGAGTCTTACCTCGTATAATTGAAATGGACTCTTCCTTCCAGGTGATCTCTTGAGCTCACACATGCCACCTCGTCCCGGACAGGCTCCCCCGGGCCCACAACCATTGCCAGGAGTTGATGCCATCGTTGCCGTGGGCTCAGGCAAGGGGGGCGTTGGCAAGACCACGTTGGCGGTTAATCTCGCGTTAGCTTTGGCGAAACTGGGCCATAAAACTGGCCTGCTGGATGCCGATGTCTACGGTCCTAATGTCCCGCTGATGCTGGGCACGAATGCTCAACCCAAAGTAATGGGCGAGAACCGCATCATCCCCCTTGATGTGCATGGGTTGAAGGTAATTTCCGTCGGGCTCCTCAATCCAGGGGACAAGCCGCTGATCTGGCGCGGGCCCATGCTGCACTCGATCATTCGTCAATTCTTAGGTTCGGTGGAATGGGGTAAGCTCGACTATCTGATCGTCGATCTTCCTCCCGGAACCGGCGACGTGGCGCTGTCCCTTATCCAAACGGTTCCGCTTACCGCGGCCATTGTGGTTTCGACGCCATCCGATGTTTCGCTGCAGGATGCTCGCAAGGCCATCGAAATGTTTCGCCAGATGAAAGTGGACATCGCAGGGATGGTTGAGAACATGAGCTACTTTGTCTGCCCGCACTGCCATAATGAAATCGACATCTTCTCTCGCGGGGGCGCGGAAAAAACTGCTCGCCAGTTCGGCGTGGATTTCCTCGGCAGCATTCAACTCGATCCGCAGATCCGCAAATCCGGGGACGAAGGCCGGCCCGCGGTGCTCGAGGGGGAATCTTCTCCCCATGCCAAGGCGCTGTTCGACTTTGCTCATAGGGTTGAGGAAAGAATCGAGCAGATCAAGGCGGCAGCAACGGAAGGGGTCATTCAAATCCAATAAGCAGTATCCCTCATCTAATCAGTTGATGGCGGGTCCGGCTATAGTGCATACCCGGCAGTAGAAGCAGCCGGTGCTGCCAAAGTGCCCTAACCCGCTGTTTCCCAAGTTGTTACCGTCGATTTGCAGTATGTTGGAACAAGCAGGAGCACAGGTAGAATAGAGATATGTCGGCTGGTCAAAATATCGGAGACCGCGAACGCGAAATCCTGACCGCCATTGTCGAGACTTTTATTTCGACGGGCGAACCGGTCGGGTCGCGCATGCTTTCGCGCGGCAGCCGCGAGGGTCTTAGCCCAGCTACCATACGTAATGTCATGGCCGATCTGGTGGATGCGGGCTACTTGGAGCAGCCGCATACTTCCGCTGGGCGTGTGCCCAGTCCCGCAGCTTACCGTTATTACGTAGAGCAGTTGAGCGGTAAGACACAGATATCGAAGACGGATGCCGGCATCATTCAAGATTCGCTGCAAGGGGTGACCGATGTTCAGGAATTCATGGAGCGCACCTCGCATGTGCTCTCGCTCATCTCTCGCAATGTGGGAGTAGCTGTCGCTGCCAGTGGCCCGAAGAACGCATTGGAGCATGTTTACTTCTCGCGGCTAGGCGACCAGAAAGTGCTGGCGGTAGTGGTAACGAAGTCCGGGCTGGTGCGCGACCGCCTGATGCGGCTGGATTTGCCGCAGGCCGACCTCGATGCTGCGGCGCGTTACATCAACGAGAACTTCCGGGGATGGACGCTGGAAAAAGTGCGCCACGAGATTGCGCGGCGTCTGGAGAAAGAGCGCAGCGAATATGACCGGATGATGGCCTCAGTAGAGCAGCTATACAAGCAAGGTGTGCTCTCGGGAGACGAGTCGGCGCAGGTCGTGTTCATTGAAGGAACGGCCAACCTGGTTGCCGGCGAACAGGATCGAAAGCGACTGCAAGAGTTATTACAAGCCCTCGACGAGAAACAAAAGCTGGTCGAGTTGCTGGGAGCGTATCTCGACGCCAAGCAAGAAGCCGTGCGTGTAGTGATAGGCCTGGACGAAGCCACGCCTTCGATGCGCAACCTGGTTTTGATCGGCACTCCGGCCAGGGTTGGAGGCGAAGTGATGGGATCGTTAGCGGTGCTGGGTCCCACGCGCATGGACTATCAAAACACCATTACCGCGGTTTCCTACATTGCGCGATTGTTCGACAAAATTCTTAACGAATCTGAGTAAAAGTTATGGCGAGAAACGGAAAAACCGAAGTTGAAGACCAACATCTCGATGTTGAGCACGAACTTCCTGCGGGAGAAGGGGTTGATCGTACCGCCCAGTCTGCTTCCGACGGAGGTCCTGAAATAGAAAAACTGCGCGCCGAGCGTGATTCGCTCGTCGATCGCCTGGCTCGCATGCAGGCCGAGTTCGATAACGCCCGCAAGCGTGCCGCAAAAGAGCAGCAGGACTTTCGTGACTACGCGCTGGTGGACACGATTAAATCGATCATTCCCGTCCTCGATAGTTTCGATCGCGCACTGAAGACTTCTCCCGAGAAGTCGGAATTCCACGCAGGCGTGGAACTGATTCAAAAGCAGCTCGTGGATGCGCTGACGAAGCTGGGAGTGAAACCGATTTCGGCCAAAGGTGAGCAATTCGACCCTCGATATCACGAGGCGATTGAAATGGAGGACACCGAAGATGCCGATGACCATCAAGTGCTGGAAGAATTACAGCGTGGTTACAGATTGAAAGACCGGCTGCTGCGGCCAGCCATGGTTAAAGTAGCAAGAAATTCACGGAGATAACCTAAGATTCTTAGCAGTGAGCGGCGAGCAATGAGAAATCCGAAACGTGACTTGCTCGCTCGCCGCACATAGCTCACGGCTAGAGAGGTAAATTGCCAAGCGTAAAACGAGATTACTACGAAATTCTGGGCGTGCAGCGTGGGGCCACTGATCAGGAGATTAAGAGCGCCTATCGCAAGCTTGCGCTGCTCTACCATCCTGACCGCAATCCCAATAATCCTGATGCGGAAGAAAAATTCAAGGAGTGCAGCGAAGCTTATGCGGTCCT
>DATNAF010000379.1:0-8901 GCA_035572845.1 Terriglobales bacterium | reverse complement strand
CGTCGGCGCGCCCGCGAATGGTTTCGCGATACGGAACCTTCGGCGCTTTGAGCACAACCTCAGTGTGATATCGCTTTTTGAGTTTCGCCACCACCACTTCAATGTGCTGCTGCCCGGTCCCTGCAATTAGAAATTCTCTGGTCTGCGCGTCGCGGAAGAAGCGCAGCATGGCATCTTCTTCGAGCATCTTGTGAATGCCGGGGCCCAGTTTGTCTTCGTCGGCGCGACTCTTCGGCTCGATAGCAAAGGTAATAGCCGGCTCGGGTAACTTCACATGCGGATATTGAATAGGCGCCGACTTATCGCCCAGAGTGTCTCCGGTAAGCGTGTCTTTCAACTTCGCCACCGCGCCGATGTCGCCGGCGTGGAGCTCGTTGACCGGAACCGCAGTTTTGCCCTGCATGACTGAAATGTGGGCAAACTTTTCTTGTGAGCTGCGCGAATAATTCGACAACGCCGCGTCGTTTTTTAAAACTCCGGAAAACACTTTGAAATAAGAAATGCGGCCGGCGAAAGGATCGGACACGGTTTTGAACACATATACAGATGTCGGTTCCGAATCCGACTCTTTGCGCGAAGGCGGCTCGCCGTTGCCGGAAGTGACTTCGCCGCGGATCGAATCATGCTCGGTTGCCGCGGGCGTGAAGTCCACGATAAAGTCCATCAGCCGGTCGGTGCTTACATTGCCCAGACCAGACGCAAACAGCACCGGGAAAATCTTGTCTTCGCGGATGGCATTGTGCAGCGCCGGAATCAGGTCTTGCTCCGAAAGCGTGCCGGCATCGAAGAATTTCTCCATCAGCGCATCGTCGCCTTCGGCAACCAGTTCTACCAGCTTCTCGTGCGCCTCCTGCGCAGCGTCTTTCATGTTGGCGGGGATCTCGCCTTCCTTGCCCTTGCCATTTCCGCCAAGCTCGTAGGTGTAGGCCTTCATGTTGACCAGGTCCACGACGCCCGACAAATTCTTTTCTTTCCCAATCGGCAGTTCCAGCGGCACTACCGCCCGGCCAAAGGTTCGCACTAAGGAATCCAATACGCGCTCGGCGTCGGCGCGCTCGCGATCCATGCGGCTGGCAACGATCACCCGCGGCATTTTATATTCTTCGCAATAATTCCAAACCCGCTCGGTCACAACTTCCACGCCCGCAACGCCATCGACCACGACTATCGCTGCATCGACGACAGGCAACACCATCTTGGCTTCGTGCACGAACATATTGAAGCCCGGGGTATCGAGTAAATTGATTTTGGTTTGCCCCCACTCGGCGTAGGCGAGGCTGGTCGCGATCGACATCTTGCGCGCGATTTCTTCTTCGTCGTAATCGGTGATGGCGCTGCCATCGTCCACGCGCCCTTGACGTTGAGTTGCGCCGGCCGTGTAGAGCATCGCCGAGACTAAAGAAGTTTTTCCGGCGTGCCCATGACCGACTAGTACGACATTCCTGACGTTTTCGCCTGTATAGACTTTCACGGTTTGGCTCCCTATTAACGAAGCTGAAAATCTACCACAGTGGAAATTAGAGGCTCAACTCAGGATGGCGGAGTAGGAGTAAGTGTTCTTAAAGACCCGTTCTAATAAGGCCGACAATGTCTGACATACGGCCTCAGAATGTAGCACAATTTTGCGAGCAGATCTCAGAATATCCTGGAACTCAGTCGGGTTAAGGCGCATCTAGCATCTGACGACATCACGAGGCGTTCTCATGTTTCCTCAACTCTACCGATTTACCGATCTCGGCTTGCTCCTGCTGCGCCTGATGATCGGCGTTGTCTTTTTATCGAGCGGCTGGAGCCACGTAAAAGCTCCCGCCGAACGCGGCCAGAGCATCGGGATGAGCAAAGTTTTCACTCTGTTTCTTGGATTAGCGGAGATCGCCGGCAGCCTGGGAATCGTGTTTGGAGTTCTTCAACAACTTGCCGCGATTGGACTGATCCTGATCATGCTAGGCGCCATTCAGAAGAAGATCTTCGTTTGGCACACCGGCTTCTGGGGAGAGAAGGCGTCGGGCTGGCACTACGATCTAATGTTCGTCGTCATGTGCCTGGTTGTGTTGTTCACCAACGGCGGACGCTACGTTTTGATGCACTAAAAATGCGCTAAGTCCCCTGGGTGTGGACGCCCGGGGCCACACGAACCGTGTTGGGCGGACGCCCACGTCCGCCCCCGACATTCTCTCTAGCACGTTCAACAATTCTCACCGATGCCTGGTGCATCGTTCTTCATCGTCATTGTCATCGGTGCTGCGGCGCAGGTTGTACTTATAAACAAAATGGCCGACAGACCGGCCTAACTGCGTGCCTGCATCCTGGTCAGTTCGGAAATGAATTCCGCCGTACACCCGCGCGTCAGAAATGTCGTCGGTGATCTCTCTGAAGGAGTGATATTGCAGAGTGATTGTGGGCACGGCGGGATTAGAGAGCATAATCGTATGTCCGTCCTCACCGTAAAGCCGCCTCAATATTACGGCTGCTGCGTTTGCCGCAGCTCCATGGTTTGAAGGATAACTTGGAAAACACGGTGTTGCGATGAAAGGCTGAAAATTGGAATCGACCTCCGTTTTTCGATTGCCGTCCGTATCCCCCGCGTGTATTGCAGTTTCTGGCCGCCAGAAATTGTAGTGGTACTTGTTCAAGAAGGATGCGACCAGACTGTCATTTATCGCCATATTCACCAGGGCGAGCACTCGCGCATTTTCAGACAATGAGCGACTCTGCTGCTGCGCGACCTGGCGGGCGGCCTGATTGAAGGCTTGTGTTGGCGAGGTGGCTGCGAAAAATGTCGCGACGTCTGCCCGATCTTGCGGTCGGTCGGTGCTGTTGACATCTCCTACAGTCAAGACTTCGTTGTAGGTCTTAGCGTATTGTTCACTGTTGAGCGCTGGTGGTGGCGGCAGAAGGAAATCTTGCGCATTTCGGATTCCGAACGGAGTTAGGTTCTGCCATTGAAAGGCGATCCCCGACGCAATCCCATTCACGATCGGACAACTCCGTGTGGCTTGCCACTCGCCCGGGACTGCTGGTCCAGGTGTCTTGAATTGCGCAGGCGACGACCCATCATTCGCCCGTAGAGTAATCATGGCCGATGCGGCAGCATCACCGATTGCAATCCCGTCAGTTTTGCTCTGCCCATTCGGTATCGAGGCTAGGGAGTTGGCAAGCGCGTTATTGAGAGTAGACGCACTATTCGGAAAATAGAAGCTAAGCACGTGATACGCAGCCTTGATCGCTGCTGCTTCAGGCGAAGCACCCGGGTGGCCGGGAATTGTCCCCAAGTACGGCCGGTATTCATGGGTGATGGTATTGACGGCTTCAAATACCGCCAGCTGCACGATGGCGGCATATCGTCCCTGGGCAAATGGGTTCTGGCCATTGGCAACCGCCGTATCAACCGCTATGGCATTCCAGTCTAGAACCGCATCAGCGATAGCGACCTGCGATATACAAAGAATCGCTGCGAAAAAAGCCAATAGTGCGACGTTCTTCTTAATTATTCGGCTGCGCATACTTTTCATTTTCATCCTCCACCTTCGACTGACAAAGTGCACTCCGCGAACACTGCTGTCTATAGCGGAGCATGTGTCGCCGCATTATGGTTTGTGTCGCGGTAAGTGGTAACAGCGATAGAAGTTAAGATAAGGACGGCGATCTGAGGTAGAATCCTTGAACGCTTGGTGGGTGGTCATGAGTTCCCAGCCCGTTGGAGTACGGAAGTCAATCCGCTTCGGCGAAGGCTTCCAACTTGAGCTTCGCCCTCGCAGACTTCGCCAGGGTAGTCGTGTTCTGAAGCTGGAGCGCATACCGCTGGAGCTTCTGATTCTGTTTCTTGAGCGACCCGCCGAGATCGTGACCCGGGACGAAATCGTCTCCAGGATCTGGGGCAAGGACATTTTTCTTGATGCCGATAACAGCATCAGGGGGGCGATCCGCAAGGTTCGGCAGGCGCTCAAGGACGACTCCGAACACCCCCGCTTTATCCAGACAATAACCGGACAGGGATATCGCTTCATCGCACCTATTAGCGCTGCTCAGGACGAAGATCTTGTCGCCACGATTCCCCCGCTAACGGGCAGCCCTCAGCAACATGCGCGCTTAGCCGACGATCACGCCGGCCCTAGCCAACGATTTGGTCGGTGGGTCTTGCTCGGAGCAATCGGATTTTCCGCCTTGCTTGTTATGGCAGTTATTGCGTTTTGGTCGCGCTCGCGAACTCCGATTGCTCCAACCATCAGATCCCTTGCTGTGCTCCCTTTGAAAAATTTATCAGGCGACCCCACCCAGGACTATCTCGCCGACGGAATAACGGAGGAGTTGATTGGGCGACTTGCGGGCATTCGCGATCTGCGCGTCATCTCTCGAACTTCGGTGATGCATTTCAACCAAACCAAGCTATTAGTGCCTGAGATTGCAAGGCAACTCGGAGTGGACGCGATTGTTGAAGGCTCCGTGATTCGCGATGGCAACCTCATCCGCATCCACGCGCAACTGATTCGCGCCGCAACTGACGAACATATTTGGGCGAACCAATACCAGCGGCAATATGAAGATGTATTGGCGCTAGAGGATGATTTGACGCGGAACATTGCCCAGCAGATTGAGGTGAATCTCCAGACACAGCAAGCCGGCAGCACCAGTCCCCATCAAGTTGATCCCGCGACTTACGAGGACTACCTGAAAGGCCGCTATTACTTCAACCAGCGTACGCCGACCGCAGTGAACAAAAGCATCGCCTCCTTCACGCAGGCTATTACTCGAGACCCGAAATTTGCTCTGGCGTATAGCGGCTTGGCAGATGCTTATGCTCTTCTCGGCTATCGTGGCGCTTATCCTTCAACAGAAGCGCTTTCGCAAGCCAAAAAAGCGGCGTGGAAGGCCATTGAGCTGGATTCAAATCTGGCAGAACCACATATTTCTTTGGCATTTATTGCCGAAACTTACGAATGGGATTGGGCCTCCTCCGAACGCGAATATAAGCGCGCGCTTGAGCTAAACCCCAACGATTCGCGTGCCCATCACTTTTTTGCGAGCTATCTGACTTACGTTGGAAGATTCGATGAGGGCATCGCCGAAGAAAAGCGCGCCCGCGAACTTGACCCTTTATCCCTACCAGTTAACACCGCGCTGGCTGGCCGCTTCCTCGCAGCTGGGCGTTCGCAGGAGGCGCTTTCTCAAGTGCGTGCAACCTTGGACTTGGACTCAAGTTTTGCGCCAGTTCATCAGACACTTGGCTGGATATACCTCAAAGGCGGAAAATCGGAAGAAGCTGTCGAAGAGTTTCGTCGCGCGGTAAAACTTTCCGGAGCTAACGATATATATCTAAGATCGGATCTAGCCTTCGCCTGCGCTGTTACCGGCAAACGGGACGAAGCTAAGAAAGCACTCGCTGATTTCAAGTCCTTACATCTTAAGGGGCTCGCGCCGTCTGGTTCTATTGCAATCGTCTACGGAGCATTGGGTGAAAAAGACGAGGCTTTCGCATGGTTGGAACAGGCTTATCAGGAGCGTGATCCTGAGCTTACTTACATTAAGGTCGGCCGCAGGTTTGATCCGCTGCGGAACGATCCTCGCCTGCAGCGACTCGTCCATCGTATGGGCCTGCCGGATTGAATTATTGCGTCACACAACCCCAGCTTGTGCGAGCAGACATTGCGAAACTTACACACTAGTTACACTCTGCCTTTTGCAAACCTGCTAACATCTTTCTCAATAATGCGAAGGCTTGCTGCCCAACTCGCGCTCGCTGCAATTTACGCCACGCTGCTCGCGCCATTCACGGTTGCCGGACAACAGTCTTCTTTGCACGCCTGCTGCTTGCGAACAGGTATGCATCATTGCCAGACGGATTCACATGAAGCGGGAGTTCATTCCGCGACGAATAGGTGCCCGTACTCCACGCCGCTTCTTTTAGCGAGCCACAACGGCATTCAAGCAGCCGAATTTCACATCACTTCGCCGGCTGTTACCGGTTTTGTAATTTATCTCAAATATCATTCGCATTCTCCTGCGCTCGTTCGAGATGCCGCGGCGCGGGCCCCTCCTGTAGCTCTCCTTTAATTTCGAATCGATTTTAGCCACGAGGCGCCCTCGCCCGTGCGCGACAAGGAGAGTTCATTATGCGGAAGACTGCGCTGCTACTTTTCATTTTGTCGTTGACCGTAGCTGCGAATGCTACGATTTTCGGGTCGGTGCGCGGCATCGTTCACGACCCGCAGCATCGCCCTTTGCAGGGCGCAATGGTAATGCTGCGCTCAAATTCCTCCGACTGGGCAAAGACTACCAACACCAACAGCAACGGAGAATTCGAATTCAATGCTGTCCCGCTGGGCGAGTACACCGCGGTGGTAGTCGCACCCGGCTTTGCTCAACAGTCGGAAGCGGTCACGGTCCGCGCCGACACTGAGCCGGTGCTGCATTTTCCGCTGGAGGTGGCTTCCAAAAGCGAAACTATCACCGTTTCCGGCGCTCCCGAAGCTGCTCCTACAGATTCTGTTACTCCCACTACATTGGTTGACCGCGCTCAGATTGAGCGCACGCCCGGCGCGGATCGCACCAACAGTCTCGCTATGATTACCGATTACGTGCCCGGGGCTTACGTCACTCACGATCAACTGCACATTCGTGGCGGACATCAGACCAGCTGGCTCATCGATGGAGTGCCAATTCCCAATACCAACATTGCTTCCAATGTTGGGCCACAATTCGATCCCAAGGACATCGACTACATGGAAGTCGATCGCGGCAGTTACGGTGCATCACTGGGAGATCGAACCTATGGCGTGTTCAACATCGTTCCTCGCACCGGTTTCGAACGCAACAATCAGGCCGAACTCATCACCAGCTTCGGGAACTTCTACCAGACGAATGATGAATGCAATTTCGGCAGCCACACCGAGCGCTTCGCTTATTACGCCAGTGTCAATGCCAATCGCAGCAATCTCGGAATCGAGACTCCGGTACCGCAAGTGGTTCATGATGCGGAAAACGGATACGGCGGTTTCGGATCGCTGATCTTTAATGTCGATCCATCCAACCAATTGCGCCTTGTGACCTCGTTGCGAAAAGACTATTACCAGATCCCGTATGATCCAAATCCTAATGACATCGAGAACGCTTCCATTGCGGCGAACGGATTTCAGGCGCAGTACCCGAGCATTGGATTTCGCGATGCGGACGGCGAAGCGGATGCGCTGGCAAACTTATCATGGGTGCATACTTTCAATTCGCAAATGATGCTTACAGTCTCACCCTTTTACCATCGCAACTCCGCTAATTACCTGAGCTCACCGGCTGACGTGCCCGTCGCGGCTACTCAGGACCGCACCTCTACCTACGCGGGCGGACAAGCCAGCTTCAGCGCGAATGTGACCAAAAATAATTTCCAGACAGGTGTTTACACCTTCTACCAGCAGAACCATGAGCAATTCGGAGCGATTTTCAATGATGGTAGTGGCAATCCGCCGTTCAGTGACGTCGAGAATCCCAGCGGCAGCCTCACTGCTTTCTTCATTGATGATAAGTTCAAACCTGTTTCATGGCTCACGCTTTCGGCCGGAATGCGCCCCACTCACTTTTCTGGCGCGCGGGGATTTTCAGAAAATGCTATCAGTCCACGTTTTGGCGCGGCGCTCACGGTGCCGCATCTTAACTGGACGTTCCGAGCGTTCTACGGAAATTATTATCAGGCTCCGCCGCTGGTGACTGCGTCCGGCCCATTGCTCAATCTATGCACTCAGAGCGATTGCGGATTGATCGCGCTTCATGGCGAGCGCGACGAAGAACATCAGTTCGGGGTGATGGTCCCATATCGCGGCTGGGTGTTGGACGCCGATACGTTTCGCACCAGTGCACATAATTTTTTCGATCACGACGTGATCGGAGAATCCAATCTTTTTTTTCCACTTACGATCGAGCGCGCGATCATTAATGGATGGGAGGTCACGCTGCGATCACCGCGGATTGCGCATCGTGCGCAACTTCACTTGGCGTATTCGAACCAGACTGCCCAGGCTGGCGGCGCAATTACTGGAGGGCTGACGGATTTTTCTGTGTTGGACTTCGGGCCGCTCGATCACGATCAGCGGAACACATTAAATCTCGGCGGCACCGTTGCTTTGCCATGGCGCACGATTGCCTCAACAAATGTTTATTACGGTTCTGGATTCACGAATGCTTTCCCAGGGCAGCCTTATCCTGGCGACTACCTGCCGCCGCACACGACTTTTGATCTTTCATTAGCTAAAGATTTTGGCGAGCGATTTTCTGCGTCGATAAATGCGATAAATATCGCTAATCGCCGCGTCGAGCTCGACAACAGCGTGACCTTCGGAGGGTTCCACTGGAACGATCCGCGGGAAATATATGTCGAGTTGCGATACAGGTTTCATTATTGAAGTTAGTGCCGTCCCTGGCCGGACTTGCGGAGTGGTTCGGATCATCCCAGCACTTACGTGCTGGGCTAATTAGATGTCGCCGCTGAAGCGGCTCGGTGCAGAATCGGCACGTTGCCGGAGCAGCCGGGTAGAAGCGGGTAGTGGTGAAGCGCTGGTGCTGAATCGGCTGGACAACATTGGTTCGAAGATTGGTAGTGATCCTACCAACGTGATCGCGCCAGCACACTCCAGCTCCGAAGCAGCGGAATTTAAATAGCCCAGCACGTAAGTGCTGGGGAAGATAAAGGAAAGAGAACGAGTCCCAGGGACGGAACAACACACCGATTAAGGTAATCAAAATGAAAATCGCCATTCTACTTCTCGCCTGCTCACTTGCTCTGACCGCGGCGTCATGCAACAAGAAATCCGCCGAGAGCGCTTCGCAAGCGCACTCCAAGCAGTTCCATCTGAAGGGCAAAGTCGTTTCGATCGACGACCGCGGCAAAATGGTCAACGTCGATAGCGAAGCGATCCC
>DATNAF010000378.1:0-9328 GCA_035572845.1 Terriglobales bacterium | reverse complement strand
TGCGCTGGCCGCGGGCGCGGATTGCGTTCATGCGTGTGCGCTGGGCACCGGAGAGCGCGTCGGAAATACACAGATGGATCAAATGCTGGTGAACCTGAAGCTGATGGGAATTGCACCCTGGAATACACAAGATCTCACCAGGTTGAAGGATTATTGTGAAGCGGTTTCATGCGCGACCGGTGTTCCCATTCCGCCGAATTATCCCGTGGTCGGAGAAGATGCATTCCGCACCGCAACCGGGGTTCATGCAGCGGCGGTCATAAAGGCTTACAAGAAAAATGATGTTGATCTCGCGAACGCGGTTTATTCCGGCGTGCCCTCCCAATTATTTGGAATGGAGCAAGTCATCGACATTGGTCCCATGAGTGGGAAGTCGAATGTGCTTTTTTGGCTGGAGCGCCATGGCATTGCCGCATCAGATGATTTGGTTGAGCGGATTTACAAACGCGCGAAAAATTCCGATCACACGCTGACCGAAGCGGAGATACGCCAGTGTGTAAGTTCGGCGCATTGAGACGATCAACAGGATTACGGGCCCAATTGTTGCGCCTCGTATTCCAGGCTGCTGCTTCCGACGGTTGCTGTTCCAATGACAGCGACGTTGCCTGAAACCGCGCCCGTCGAGAGAGCAAAGCTGGCGGTTCCGTTGATGTCCGATTGCACCGTAGCTTTCGACTCGGCAAGGATGATGGGCATACCTGGCTGAGAGATGCTGGAGTCTCCACTCCAGACGATGGGCTCATTTCCCGGCATGCGTCCGATGTAATCGAGAAAAGCCACATTGGCCCCGAGTACGGGATGCGGCGGGCTGGAAGAGTCGAGTACCCGAACTACGACAGGTTGAAAGCTCTGGCTTGGGGCGGCAATCTGCATCGTTCCGGAAAGCGGCTGTAATTGCAGCGATGAGGTCTGCACCATTGTCGCGGTTAAGATCTGGCACGGGCTGTTCGTGGGTGCGATGCATACACTGACCCGAACCGATGCTGCCAGCGAACTGATTTGCAGATTCACCGAAACATTACCGTTTGCGTCGGTCACTCCCGTCGCGGCACTCAAGGAACCGCTTCCCGCGGTGATCTGATAATTCAATGTCTTGCCGCTCACTGACGCGCCGTTCGCCAAGACGCGAGCGGCGATCGGGATGCCCACGGTTGATCCCTGTGCAATCCAGATTGGTGACGTATTCAATACAAGATCAACTGCCGACTCTGTTCCCAGCAACGTAGTTTGTACCTGTTGCGGATTTGAATACGAAGCCGGCGCCAGCTTAGCGATCAGGTTCAATACACCCGCGGTCAACACGGTCATGTTGGTGGATGCGATACCGCTTTCGTTGGTGAGCACCGTGCAGCTTGCAGCGCCCGCGCACGCCGACAATCCCACCGCCGGGGACGAACTGAACTGCACACTGGCGCCCGCGACTGGTGTGGCACCATCAGGAGCGAATACGGCAACCGAAAAAGGTGAAGGCGCTATTCCTCCAACCGGCGTGCCGGGGTTTGCGCCCGAAATCATCTTCATAATGTCGCTGGGGCCTGCACCGACCGTTAGAGCGGCAGTCATTGTCGAAGTTCCCCCGGACTTCACATCCTGCAACACCACATCGTAAATTCCATCAGCGACAGCTTTGCTATCAACCAATAATTGGGTTGCAGATGACGCAAGCACCGGCACTGCCTGTTTTCCCAATTGCACCGAAGTATTCGCCTGCAGCCCCAGACCTGAGATAGTCAGAGGAGTTCCGCCTGCAGCGCTGGCTCGTGCGGGAGTCAATCTGTCGCCGTAGAGCACTCTGGCGGCGTAGGGATAATCGGGCCTGCCATCTCCACGATAATCGGCGATTCCGACCCGAAAAGACGTGCTTTGCAAAATTTGGGCGTCAAGGCGAGTCTCGCCAAAAACCGTTGTGTTAAACGCCGACGGCGTATTAGCTGGCGCGGGGGAAGTCCCAGGATCGGCGAGTGCCCACATTCCAATGACCGGCGCTGCCTTCGACTCTGAAATGTTATGCGAGTCATCTGTCGCGTTCACAATGACCGAAAGTGTGCGGTTCGCCTGAGCGGAAAATTGAAAAAAATCCGCGTTGCCGTACCCGCTTAACACGCCCGCCCAACTCCCAGATGCAGGTAATGGCACCGGAGCCGCAAAGCTGGTCTCCCCGTACCATTGCGCTGTTTGGACCGCGCTCGACTGCATCAGGATGTTCTGAGTTACATCGCCACCCAGGGTCACCGTGACCACAATCGGCTGCGCGGAACCGGAGGGCTGCACTTGCGCCACAGTGCCGTAGGGCCCGGCCTGGGTCGACCACAGAGGATCCACTGCTTCGACGGTCAACTGATATTGCGCGCTGGTTGCGCCGGTTGGAATCTGCAGGCCAGCCAGATCGAAGAAACCCTCTAAAGTTAGTTCGTTCGATCCAAAGCGATTGAAGTTCTGACCGCTGCTGTCCAGCAAGCCGGTGACTATGTTTCCAGCGTTGCCAGAAAATAAAAATCCCGAAACCGAAGATGCAACTGCGGTTCCGGATGGCTGCCCAGTTGAGGGATCGATCCAGCGGGCGACAACATTGACTCCTTGCATCGGCTGCGCTGTCGCTCCGCCTACCTCTGTGAAATAGACGTTCCCATGTACGCGCGCAGTCGCCTGCGAGAAAATGGTTTTGCCAGGAAAATTTGTCAGGTTTTGCGCTGTGACTGGATAAAGGCGCGAGATCGCGGCTTGATCATCCATTTTGGGTTGCGCTGGATTCACGGTCCCGTTGTTCGAATAACAGTTCGCTGCCGGAACACAGAATGGCGGGTCGAACTCGTGCATCAGTGGGAAACCCGCGATCTGGGCGGCGCTAGCGGTAGGCGTTCCGGTCACCACATTAAGGTTTGCTTGTGACCAGTCGAGGCCCAGTACACGGCCAATGACCCGCACCAGGTGGTAGTTCATGTCGGGCAGTTGAGAAGAACTCTGCGCGCAATTGCCATTCAGCACAATGAGGGCATGCAGGAACTGGGCGTTGGTGCCGAAATTATCGATCCCGCCAAAAACCGCATTTTGTGCGCAATCCGCTGAGTTGCTGGCGCCCGTACCCAGCAAATCGTCAGTGACGGAGCCGT
Source organism: Terriglobales bacterium (assembly GCA_035572845.1). Taxonomy (GTDB): domain Bacteria; phylum Acidobacteriota; class Terriglobia; order Terriglobales; family Acidobacteriaceae; genus Gp1-AA145. The sequence continues at coordinate 6,218 of DATNAF010000378.1, read as the reverse complement.
CCTGATCGTAAACAATCCCGATGGGCGTCGCGGTCGCGGTGGGCGCGATGTCCGCGGGCGTGGTGATCACTCCGTTTGCGACTGCGAGGTTCAAACCGGTAACGTCTTCGCCAAGCTGTCCGGAATGAGTAGCTGAAATTGCCGCAGTAGGAATCGCTGTCCACGCAGCGAACGCATTGGCCACGAATGTATCGGCAGTGGATCCCGGAAGAATCGCACTCAAGTTCCCTTGGTCGGTGTAATAACTGAGAGTGCCTTGCGCCCAGGTGAGTGGCGAGCCCACCGTCGATGAATCAAAATAGCTTGCACCGGCAACGTAAGCCGGCCCGCCAGCATTCGCAATACTAGCCAGCTGAAGAACCATCGCGAGCGCAAATATCTTTTTGATCATCGGCCATTCTTTTCGGCTTCACGGATGGCAGCGATCACTCGCCGAATTTCGATTGTCCGCGGAGGTCTTCCGATCGGAGTTTTGACTGTTATTAATCCAGCGCGGTTCACCGCAAACCGCCCCGCACGATTTCCGACCGGGCTGGTCAGCCCCAACCTGCTCGGCGGATAAAAGAAGAGGAGCACACGTTCTCCGGGGCGGTAGCGTTCTCCGGACTGCCACAATCCGGCCCACTCGTTTATTTCGACAGTTTGGCCGCGGCGCACGTTGCGAATGGCTTCGCCCACTCGGAAGGTGATTCTGGTGGTCGCCAGCGCGCTGGACGAATCAGAATTGCGGTGCTCGACCCGGAGGACGGTTCCGGAGAATATCCTGCCCGCATCGTGCAAGACGCGCCATGAAATAGGAAGCAGTTCCGTCGAGGGCGCATCGGATCTTATTTCGAATCGCTGCGCGGGCGCTTTCGCCGTGAACCCCAAAACAGCGGTGATGAAGAGTGCAATCGTGCAGACGGAGCGCACCTCGAGCCTCACAGTCCGGAAGGCCGCGCTCTGACGGGAGCAGAAGGAGTCTATTTCAACTCTCGCAGCAGTTCTGTGACGGATGTCACAGGTCGGATGTGATGAATGAACAGATGCAGGTCTTCAAAAACCGCACGATACCGCGCCGCCAAACATCCTTCGTGGACCTTAGTGTCCTTCGTGGTGAATGAATTTAAAATCTCAACCACGAAGGACATGAAGGTCCACGAAGGAAATCTAAACCAAACAATTAACCCGATCCTAATTCTCTTTGAGGAATATTTTTTGCGCAGAAAGATGCGCCCCCGCCAAAAGCAGAAGTCCTGACAAGAACGCCCAGAACATCATGCTTACGGAAATGGCGAAGGGGCCGTAAACTTCCTGGAAATTCAAGCGCGGCAACAGCAGGATGTATGAGTATTTCAGTATCTCCGAAAGCAGTCCCATGATAATCGCGGCGGGAAGGACGGTCTTGGCCGGGACTTTGCCATTCGGCAGCAGCCAATAAATCAGGAAAAAGATGCACATGCTGGCAATCGTCGCGAACACTTTCGCGGTCATGAAATCGAGTATTCGAATCAAGAAAAATTCGTGTCCAAAGGCAAGCATGCGCAGCAGGAACAGATTTCCCGCGCTGAGCGCGATCGAAATCAATGAAAGAATTCCACAGGCAAAAGCCAATCCCAGCGCGATGATCTGATTTCCCAAATAGGAACGATTATTCGGAAAGCGCCACACCCGATTCAACGCCACTTCAAGCGGCATGAATATCCCGGTCGATGTCACCAGCAAAATAAGAAACGATGCTAGTTGGGCACGGTTCTTCGCCGTAGCCAATGCACTCAAGTTGCGAATTACAAATTCCTGTCCGGCAGGGAGGTAGTCTCTCAGCAGCTCCACGATGACTCGATACATGGTCGGCGAGTGAAAAACCCGTAGCACCAGCGTCATGAGCAAGAGAACGAAAGGGAAAAACGAGAGGATTGCATTGGCTGCAACCGAAAAGGCAAAGGTGTGAACTTCGGTATGAAGTAGGTACCCAATGGTGGAAACAGTTAGGCGCCGGTAGTACCTGAAGCGGCTTCGTTTGGATTTCTCCGCGCTTTCCAGCTTACTGGCAGCATCAGAAGCCGAGCTGATCGGTTGCACGATTGCTCAATCTTATCAAAGACTTGCCTCGAAACCGCGCCTGCCGCGAGCGTCCCTCCTGGGCCAGGTATCAGCATATGGCTTATTAAATCGATTAAACGCTTAAATTTTCCTTGCCATTCCGGTAAGTTCCTGAATATTATTTGGTGCTCACTGCCTGAACTTTTGGGCAGTGACGAACAGAATTCGGGCGGATGTTTTGTGTCACGTCGTCGAAACTCGCAAATTGGCCATCGCTCTGGTGACCGGGGAAACGTTTTCCTCAAAGCATCAGGGCTTTACTTTTTTGAGCTGACTTCGATGTAGCAAGGCACGACCTGTATTCAACATGCTCCTGTCTCTTCAGGGGGGAACTTGAGGCGCAAGCCTCGCGAAGAACTCGGGCAAATCTTAGCGAATGGCTGAAAGGAGTAACTTAGTGAGAGAGAAGGGTACAGTAAAGTGGTTTAACGGGGCCAAAGGATATGGTTTCATTCAGAGGTCCACGGGCGAAGACGTTTTCGTTCACTTCTCCGCCATCCAGGAAAACGGCTATCGCACTCTCAATGAAGGTGAGACGGTCGAGTTTGACTTGCTGAAGGGGCCGAAAGGCTTCCAGGCAGCCAACGTTAGCCGCGGATAGTCCACCCTAACGCAACAACGTGTGTTGGGGAGCACTGATCGAGCCCCGCATCCACTTGCAGACCCTTCCAGGAACGCTGGAAGGGTTTTTCAGTCTTGGTTTTCCTGCCTCGAAGCAATCAACGTCCCGCTTCGGGAATCTCAATCGAAACCAGGTCTCCATCCATCTTGCCGCCGGCGCGGTAGTTCAGGTTGACCGGAATACTTTTCCATGCACAGGAAAAATCCGTCGATCCGATTACCGCCAAAGACTTGTAATCAGCCGTACGGAATTTAAGAATTTTGCCTCTTCGTGACACGGAGAGAACCGCGCTTGGCGGCTTCGAGCAATCCACCGAAAGCAGCGTCGCCTTCAAAAAAGTCACCGGGCGCTTATCAATTTCTGTTTTTACGTTCACTGGGCTGGAAGAACTCGCCGCCTGGTCGCTGTCGGAATCCTCGTCGTCTTTCGCGGATTTCTCATTATTAGCAGTGATCGAGTTTGACTTTGCTGAAGCCGCAGCTTCTTCCGGAGCAACGCCGTATTTTTTCAGGAAGGGCAGGTCCTCAAGATCTTTACTGGCTGCTTGTGCGATGCGCGGGTCCTGGCTGAGCTTCAGGCGTTGGAGCGTGGCGGTGGCATCGTCGAATTTCTTCGCCGCTAAATAAGCGCGGGCCAATCGCAGTTGGTAGTCCTCGTCGCGCGGGCTGAGTTGTACCGCCTGTTTCATGGACTCAACCGCGGCATTTCCTCCGCCTCCTGCCAGCCGCGCCCATCCCAGCATGTTGTAAGCCTCGGCGAAGTCGGGATATTCATCGATCACAATGTGCAGGCTTTCCATCATGTTTGCCAGGCCTTGCACCCTGGCTCCGTTTTCGCCCGAATGATAACTGGCCAATGCCATCCCGAACCGCGTCCAGGGATCATTCACATTCATCTGCACCGCGGCGTTCAACTCTTCGAAAGCGTGTGCGGTGTCGCCTTTCTGAACGTAGGCCCACGCCAGCGCGCGATGCGCCACCACACTTTCGGTTTTCGGATCCCCGGTGAGCTTTTGCAATCGATCAAATGCCGGCTGCCGCCGCTCCGGAACCCGCAGCTCCATCTCATCGACTAACGCTTGCGCTTCTGGAATGGGAAGCGACTTCGAACTAGTGCCAATGTCATCCACAGAAAAGGGTAACGCCGTTTGAATGACAGCTTGCGGGACCTGCGGCGCGTTCGGACGGTGAGACTCGTCCAACGCTGTGAACAATGGCGCAAGCGAATGAAAGTAGGCTTTCACTTCTTGATCCAGTTGCGCAACCGACGTCCCAAACGCCTGCTGAATTGCCTGGTCGACCGGCATTCGCTGGATTTCCACCAGGCCGAAATATTTGCCCAGCTCCGACATCTTGTCCTTATTGAGCAGGTAATGCACCAGAATCCAGGACTGCGCATAAAACAGCGTGTGATGGGTCCCTTCGACCCCGTTTGCTGCGCGATTTTTCATCGTCAGCAGATCAGGCCACGCCAGCCAAACCGGATTCTGCAGAATTTCGGTGAATGACTTTAGGTCTTTGGCTTCAGTCTGCCGCCCCAAAGGATCGGTCTGAGAGGAGGGCTGCAATTCCGGATCACTGCCGAATTCGGCGCTTTTGGCCGTCAGGTTAAGGGAAGCAAAATATTCCGCAAAGCCTTCATCAAACCACGGCGGCGTAGGCGGATAGTTGTAATTCAGCATGTAATGCGCGAACTGGTGCTCAACCGCCCGCCAGGGATCCGGCTGCGAGAGATTGAGCACAACAAAAATGCGGTCTTCGCCGGAGAGCCAGAATCCAGCCGGATCAATCGCTTTGCCATTCACCGGCGGCGCGAGATTGGCATAATCTTTGTCGCCATGGATTGCGATGATCTCCATGGGTTCCGACATTCGAAGCTTGCCGCGTGACAGCAACTGACCGAATATGCTCCGCATCTGCTCGAAGTGCGCAGCAACGTCGTGCCCGGCCTTCTCGTTCGCGTCGGTGATCACAACGAAATGATCGGAGCTGACCCGAAGCCAGTGCTGATCGGCAGCGTGGGCGGGGACGATCGTTAATAGCGCGAACAAAGCGAAAGCCCTACAAACCCGCCCAAGTATTTTTTTAAGAGCTGACATGAGGTAAAAAGCCGGTCCTTAGGTCGAATCCTAGCACGCCCAGCTCAAACAGAACTCTTGCCCTTATTCCCTTGTTATGGCTTCATGAAGATTACCCTTTTGCTGCGGAACAAGCTGGTTAAGGAACTCCGGAAGCTGGCGATTGACCGGGACACCACGCTGACCGGCTTGGTTCGGAAATATCTGGAAAAATTGGCCGCTGAGAATGCCACCTCCGGACGAAAGCGGCGCCAGATCGAGGCCCTGGAGCGGAGCTTTAAGCAGTTCCACCGCAAGCTGGATTTTGGCAAGCGGACCTGGAAACGGGAAGACCTATATGTCCGGTAGTGATTTTCTTGACAGTAACATTCTGGTTTACGCCACACCATGATGCGGATCTGAGAAAGGAGGAAATCGCGTAAGGCGTGATGCCCGATGCGGGTTCGCCGCGCAATCGAAGCGCACGCGACTATACGGATTACATTTTTAGGACGGGATGATCGTTGCGGCTGCAGAGTGCGGATGATGCCAGCGGATTTGGTCAGAGGACTTAAACGCCGGTCAGAAATATTTCGGAATCGCGGTAGAAAATCCCTTCAAGTAATCCTCTTACTCAGTTGGTGGAACTCCTACAACACTTGCAACGTTCGTGGCCATGTGGGTGAGCTCATCTCCCCGGAAATACTGCCCTTTGGCTGACTTCATTTCCGGCATCGCGACATAAGCCTTGCTGTAGTCATTGTTGGCATTCCAGAACAGAAAGCCAATTCCGCCTTTGTTCTTCGCGGTAAGTACCTGCACCTCGATGTACTTCGGCGAATAGGTCTTAGTGCGCCAAGCAAACGCCTGCAGCCACGGACGGATCACTACCCCGCTGCCCTGGGTGATCTTCTCAAAGCGATCCATGGATTCGCCGATAAAGTGCTCAGGAGCATCACCCGGCCTGGCAATGTTATCCATGCCGAAGAAGTGCGAGGGGTAGATCATGGGCGAGAGCACGTCGCAGAACTTGGCCATGCGGACGATGTCCTGCCCGGTGTGGTTCAGGTCAACCTGCCGCTGCCAAGCCATGATCCCGAAGACATCAAGCGAGAGCAGAACGCCCTTGGGATGAAGCGTGGTATAAGCGCGGCGCAGGAAATCTGCAATCACTTCTGAACGCTGCCATTCAGGATGTGATTTTTGGAACGAGAAGCCGGCGTCTTTCTGGTCGCCTTCGGCAGGGAAGCGGACGTAGTCAAACTGTACTTCGTCTGCCCCGGCCTGAGCTGCGGCCATCGCCAAAGCTATGTCATATTCCTGAACTTCGATCCGCGAAGGGTCGGTCCAGACCAGCTTGCCGTTCTCTCGCCACGGCTGGCCGGTTTTCTTGGATTTGATCGCCAGCTCAGGGTGCGAAACCACCAGCCGCTCGTCGCGGAAAATCGCAATTCTGGC
>DATNAF010000377.1:0-7081 GCA_035572845.1 Terriglobales bacterium | reverse complement strand
AGCACAAGGTCTCTGGTCTTTGGGCTGACGCCGGGACGGTCGTGCAAGGCACGATCCACCGTGCCGAGCGAAATTTTGAGGGCTTTTGCGATGTCCTTTATGCCGATGATCTTATCCGGATTCGCCATGTCTTGCTATTATCCCTAGCTTGTACCTGAGCCTAGCGGGAAGATACCCGGATGGTCAATCCTTGCCTGCCGGATTCTGATGTTCTTGATCGAAGTGAAGGACCGCTCGATTTATCCCGGCTGCAGTCATAAGAGCCGGACAAGGGAGGCAATCGGACGGCATTGTTCTCGACACCCGCTTGCAACCAATCATGGGGCGGCGGGCATGAACCTCAAAACTGTGCAAGAACTCTTGCACCACGCGAATTCACCGATCCCGGTCGAAGTGGGCACGCAAGCGATTTCCGCGAGAGCGGCCTCGCGGTAAGCAGCCGATCAAGCAGCCAGAGCACAACCATTTGCCTATATTCGTAAAGCTAGCGTACGCTGCCGATGACTACCATTGTGCCGTTTCCAAGTCGCGCGAATGTGGTTACCTGCATCCTTATCCTTCCAGCGAGCGGCACAGGTCGAGTGCATTCGTGTGACTATGGTCCATCTTGAGCACTTGCTGTAGCAGCCTCCATGCTTGATCTGTCTTCTGCAGGCCAAGCAGAGCCTGTGCCTTCAGGAAAAGCACAGTAATTTTACGGCGCTGCTCAAGGTCCTCCTCGAAGAGGAGCATGGCGGGCAAAGATGTTGCAAAATAATCGATCTTCGGCGTGCACCGGTCAAGCGCGGTTGCGTAATCATAGATGTCTTGGAACAGCGCGCGCGCTTCTTCCCCACGATCAAGTTGCAGAAGAGCCATGGCACTCCAGTAGCTCATCTCGGAGACCGGTTGCACCTGCATCTGCTGGAAATCAGTCCGGTGCTGCGCGGCACGCTCAAGGTGGACCTTGGCGCGGTCGGCCGTGCCGTATTCTTTGTACGCCATTCCCAGCCAGTAATCGATAGCAGAAAAGTTCATCAGTAGGTGACGTGCCTCGCTGATGCTTTGTGGCGGATTTGAGGCGTATTGAAAGAAACGCACGGCCTCATGGGCAATTCCTTCTTTCAGGGCGCGCTGGCCGAGGAGGAGATTAGCGCGCACAAACTGCGCCAGCACCTGTCCTTCGCCACCCTCCCAAGGCTGAAACTGACGTCGAAGCATAAGCCTGAGCGCAGACTCAGGCCGTCCAAGACTGTTGTAAAGCGAAGCAAGTTCAATCGAAAGATCATCGCGCAAGTCTACCAGGTCACGATGGGTTTCGAGAGCGGAAAGGCGCTCCTCTAGAGATTCGCCGCAACGTTTAAGCAGCTGGTCTTGCTCATATAAAATGCGAGCATCGTCGGGTGCAACCGCACGAGCCTTGGCGAAAGATTCGCGTGCGCGTTCAGCATTGCGCAACTCATTGTAGTACCCAAGACCGAGGTTTCTCCAGGCGGTAGCCAGTCCGGCGTCGAGCCTTACCGCATCTTCCCACAGCGCAATGGCTTCCCGGTGGCGGCGTCGATCATAGAGGAGATTGCCTAAATAGAATCGTGCGCGCGCATCCTCAGGGTATAGGCGAGTAGCTGCAGTAAGAAGCAGCATCTCCTCGATCCTGTCCGGAAAGACATAATCGCTGCTCGAAGCTGCCGCCTGTCTGTGTGCCGCGGCAGCCGCTGCTCCATTGCCAAGCTGGCGCATAATATGTGCTTTTGCATAAAGCAGCATCGCAGAGCTGCCATCGTTTTTCTCCGGTATGGGAGTGGCGACATGCGCAGCTTCCTCAAGAAAACCACTGCGCATCAGATCGAAGGCCAAATCTAGGCGTTGCCGCCCGTCTGTGGGCAGTTCTCCATCGGTCAGAAAGCGGCTGAAGATATCGAGGGGGTCGAGCTGGCGCGTTTCATCAAGCAGCGCATCGGCTTCGGCACTACGGCCCAGTTGGCGCAGCAGCATGGCTTTCAGGTTCCGCGCGTTCAGGTTGTCCGCGTCAGCACGCAGCGAGCGATCAATGTGCTCGAGTGCCTTGTCCCATTCCTTTCTACAGGAATCTATCTCGGCCAGGCGATGGTAAGCGGGCCCACGCCATGCGGCATTCCAGGTCGATTTATAGAAAGCGGCATAGGATTCCTCACTCTGGCCACTATAGAGCAGAGTCACACCAAGATTATAGTGCGGCTCGCCGTCGTATGGATTCGGGTTGCGCTCGGTGAGGCGAGCAATTGCAATACGCAGATGCTGCTCCGCGAGTTCTAGTTCGCCGCGTCGCAGGTGCCAGCGGCCAAGTGCGTGGTTTGCACGGCAGTCTTTGGCATCACGGCGAATCGCTTCGCGCCAGTAGGCTTCTGAGTTGCGGGTGGGGTGTCTATACTGCTCCAGATGCAAACCGATGAGAAAGAGTTCATCAGAGGTGGCGACATCTTCGGGCAGCGATGGTTCGCTGGAGACCTCCGGCTTGTCCGCGGTTTTGATCTCTGTGGGCGCATAGCGCATCAGCAGCATATTTGCCTGTTCTAGAATCACCTCCAATTCGCTGTCGGCGGAGATAGCAAAAGCATGATGAAGGGGCTCCTCGGGTGTGAGATCTCCGTGCCAGGAGTCAAAATGTTTGCCATTCACACGAATGTGCAGAGAGCTTTGCAGGCGTTCACTCGTAACCTGAAGATGAACTATTATCCGGTCATCATTAATGTGTTCCACGCGAAGAGCGGCATTGACGTTGGCGATATCCGGGACGCCAATTTCGCGAATTGGATACCAATACTGGCTGAAGGTCTTAGTCTCGCCCGGAGCAAGGAAGGAAAAGTCTGGTTGGTTATCTGTGTAAACACCGCCCATCAATTCGATATACGGTCCGTCCGTATCGGTAAGGCTGCGGTCCCATGCATATCCGAATTCGTGGTTGCCCCAGGTCCACTGTTTTTTCCCGGGCGAAATGTGGTGGTTTGCAAAGTACACAAGCCCAGCATCGCGCTGGTGGTCGTAACCGCCCGCGAAGTCGCCGCGTGAGCCGCAGACCATGTAGCTCGTGGGTACAGGAATATTCGCATACCAGCTCAAGTCATTCGGCGGATAGGATCCGTCCGGCACAAAATTCGATGGCTTTTCTTCATCCGGTACTCCGTGGACTCGGCGCGCGCCATAGTCTACGCCATAGTATTTTCCCTTGCTCAGAGGAAACTCGGTTATAGCACGCTTGGCATGGTCCGCAACATAGCACACATCCTTTGGAAAGAACGATTGGTACTTCTCATGCACCCGTGTAGCAACATTGGCCCACCAAAGAAAGGTGTGGGTATCCTGCGTGCGATTGTAAAGGCGCACGCGAAGCTCAAGATAGGCCTTGCCCGGACGCAGGCACAGACCATGCATCCCCTTAAGGTGAGACATCGGATCATGATCGCCGCACCATACGGTTACGCTGCCGTCCATGCCTCTCTCAATAAAAACTTCAACCGGCATAAAGGTAGCAGGACGGTGATGCTGCGGCCAGTTCAATTCAACGCCACCCGAGATCCATGGGCCGGCAAGGCCCACAAGTGCAGGCTTGATCACGTTCTGGCGGTAAAAGAAGTCGTACATGTTCAGCTTGTCTAGACCGACATGAATACGCCCCCCGATTTCCGGCAAAACCATGAAGCGTACATACTCGTTTTCAAGATGTACGCCATTCCACGAGACGTCTTTTGCCTCGGTGTCAATCCTGTCGATCACCGGGAGCGGGTACAAGCGCCCGCTGCTGCCTTGGTAGACCCGCTTTTCGAGAAAAAGTGGATTTCTGTCCGGCTGCGCAGGAAGATAGGTGCGCAGGATGATTGGCTCCTCCCATGCCTTCACTGGCCCGGTTTCGGTTTGGGGGGCTTTGGGCAGTCTTAGGCGGGTCGCGGTCTCCGCGATCATCTCCGTTCCATCAGACGTGGTCTCACTTTGAAGCATCACGGCGGCTTCTCCGGTTCGAATATATATCCTGTGATCGCTCAATTCGGTTGGTGCGAATCGAATGTCCAATTAATTGCCATATAGTGCACGTTACCGCTCAACAGTAAGTTGCCACAGGCCGAGGTGTCAAGCAAATGCCACTCGTCACGGCCAAACGATGCGTAAGCTCTGCCGGAGGCGCGTAAAGCTGCTTGGCAAAGCATTCAACCGAAAATGAGAGAATCTCATTCTCAACTGGAGGCGTGATTAGGAAATGCTGAAGGTGTTTCCTAGAAAAAATACAAAATGATGCTCCGCTGGGGAAGCTTGGACTGACGGCGAGCAGTCACTAGGCGTTAAGGCAAAGATTCGATTATCGATACCGTACGGTCAAATAATGACCGATATGGATAAATTGGCAGATATCAAGACAAGCCCAACAGGCTCAAGCTTTAAAAAAATCTCAAAAGATTCTCTTGACAGCGGTAACGAACACGGAATAGTTTGGTCGCGGCACTCGGGAATCACTCATGAATAAATTAGAGAGCGCTTGGTAGAACCCAACAAATGCGCTTCCTGCGAGGAGAGCTTGAGAGTTTGACTGGGGTGCATCTGAAGTTTTTTGGGAGGAAAGGTATGTTGTGGATGAAAACTGCAATCCAATCGACACGGCGCATGTTCTTTAGGGGAACTATCTCCCTATTTGTTATATCGGCATTTGTTTTGGCGATTTGTTCTCCGAATGTAATCGCACAGAGCGGTGCAGGTTCCATTGAAGGCACCGTAATCGACTCTACCGGCGCGGTCATTCCGGAAGCCTCGATTCATGTGATTAATCACGCCACGGGCGTAGCGGCCAATACAAAATCCAATGGATCTGGATTCTATCAGCTGCCGGGCCTGTTCACGGGGACGTATGTCGTAACGGTCACCGCGCCCGGTATGGAGACATACCAGAAGACCGTTCAGCTATTGGTGGGCCAGAATGCCGCCATCAATTTTTCCCTCACCGCAGGCTCGGTATCGCAGAAAGTAGAAGTGAAAGCAAATGCTGTCCAGCTGGTCACGACAAACAGCGGCACACTCTCTTCTACGTTGGAACGCACCAGGATCGAGCAGCTCCCAATGAATGGCCGAATTATAACGGCGCTAATAGGAGAGACCACTCCCGGGTTGGGCAGTCATTATGGTCCTGGCACCGTTTCGAACGGTCTTTTGAAGGACTCGTCTGTGGAATATGACGTCGATGGCGTCCCCCTGCTCAACCTGAACTTCGGCGGTCCCAATACGACAACCCAGTCTCAATACCCGGATCCTGATTCAATCCAGGAAGTCAATATGGTGACTACCGATGCCGGGGCGATGTTTGCAGCACCGTCCACGGCCGTCATCTCCACCAGGTCCGGCACCAATTCGCTGCATGGCTCGCTTTTTGAAACCATGCGGAATAACGCCGTCGGTATTGCCAGGAACAGGTCGAATCCTTTCAACTTCGTCGCGCCTCCCCTGGTGCGGAATGAATTTGGGGCTTCCGCCGGCGGGCCTATCGTTATACCCCATGTTTACGATGGCAAAAACAAAAGCTTCTGGTTCTTTGCCTATGAACGCTTTTCGCAGATTTCCACCAGTTACGAGGACGTGAGGGTGCCTTCGCTTGCAATGAGAAAAGGAGATTTCAGTGAGTTGTACAACAGCGCCAACATATTGCAGCAGCTCTATGATCCCGACTCAACGGCGCCGAACGCTCAGTGCCCCATACCCGGAACCAATCCTGTTCAATATACAAACAATCCATATTGCCGGACCCCATTTCCAAATAATCAGATCCCTGTCGGGCGCCTGAACCCAATCACCAAAATGCTCTACGACATCACGCCGCTGCCCACAAACTCCGATAACCCTTCTCTTGGCAGCAATTTTTCCGCTAAAGATCCTTTGGTATTCATCGTGCCAACCATCACCTTCCGGCTGGATCACAGCTTCAACCCAAATAACAGCGCCTTTTTACGATATACGTCCAGTGACCAGACCAACATCGCACTTCGCAATTACCCGAAGCAATCACCCGCTACAATTGCTGCCGACGGTATTCCGGCTGGAGCCAGTGGCTTTCAAAGTATTAACGACGCACAGTTTGCGGCTGCGTTGGGTTATACGCACATTTTCTCGCCCACGTTCTATTCTGAAACCAATATAGCCCAGCAGTGGTTCTATCAATATGTCGGCGGCGGCGGTGCCGATGCCAGTCCGGACACAAACTATGAGTCGCAGGTGTTCAAGCTTCCTAATAATTTCGGTGAGACCGGCTTTCCCGTCATCTGCGGGGGGTGCTTCATGCCCTTTGGCGGAACACAGTACCAGTATTATGAAAATCAAATCGTCTTTAATTACGATGAAAATTTAAGCAAGACGGTAGGGAAACACCAGTTCCTGTTCGGAGGCCGCTACCGGCGAGAACGGCTTTCCTACCTTCCCTCACGGCAGAACGACACCGTAGCCTTCAGCGGCAATGCGACTGGGTTAGTAGATCCCTCGACCGGCCAGTCCTATGACGGGTATGCAAATACAGGCCATACGGAGGGTTCGTTCTTTCTCGGCGATGCCTACCTCTATGGCGTGACACTGGAACCGCCTCAAGGCCATGGCCACAACATGGAGTTCGACGGCTACTTCCAGGACAATTACCATGTGAGCCAAAACTTGACGCTGAATTTAGGACTTCGCTATTCGTATCTTCCTGGGATGTGGACGAAAAACAGTCTAGCGACCTCGTTCGACTTTAAGAATGACAAATTCGTAATGACCAACCCCACCTCGTATTACATCGCGCACGATTATACGACCCAGGCGATCATCACCAATCTTGAGAACGACGGCGTGGTGTTTGAGACCTCGGCGCAGGCTGGATATCCAAGCAGCAACATAAACAACGAAACCGAGTTTCAGCCGCGCGTGGGCTTCGCATGGACGCCATTCGGCGACAAATGGGGAACCGTGCTCCGTGGGGGCTACGGGAAATTCATCTTTCCTACCGCTTTACGTTATTCGTGGCAAAATATGTTCTCCGGTTTTCCCTATGTCCAGGGATACAGTCAAGACTATAGTCAGGCCAACCAGTCCCCGGACGGGCTTCCTAACTACATGA
>DATNAF010000376.1:0-23378 GCA_035572845.1 Terriglobales bacterium | reverse complement strand
ATCGTCCAGCCTGTACTTTGCAGGAAATTGTCTAGCGTGCCCCCGTCTGAAATCGTGCCGTCCCAACGGCCCACGAATGTAATCCCATACCCGGCGGTGTCTATCGAAATGGGGGTAGTCGTGTCGAACAGGTCAATTGGGCTAAAAACGTCACCGACTATGGTAGTCGCAGAGCTACCTGTAATCTTAATTGAATTGATGCTGGAAGGCCCGTTCTGAAAGAGAAAATTCGAGAAGTTATTCCCGGTTATGGCGGCTGTGGAATTACTGGTCACCATGTAGACGCCATAGACACTTTTGTCTGCTGTCAGATCGGAAAAGTTGTTTCCATTTACAAAACTTGCTGCTCCCGTCGCTGTTAAATAGTAAGGATATTCCAACCCTTCGACTTTTCCATGCCGCACTGAAACAAAGGCAATCGCCTGTGAACCGGACGCAGACGACATGAATACTCCGTATCCAGTCGTGATCCCAGTTCCGTTGATATGGAAATTGTCAAGCTGGGTGTAACTTCCTTCGCGGTAGTTATCCGTGAAGCTGAATACCTTTCCCGACCATGAAGCTTGATTCGTCACATCGGCATTACATCCGACTACCTGCCCTCCGGCACTTATAGCAAATATCGTCATACTGGAAGACGCTGGCTGCAGAATGGTCCCATTACATACAACTGTTTCCCCCGCCCCAACTATCACTGTTGTGTTCGTGGAATAAGTCCCGCTCGGAACCTGAACCACCGGCCCTGCCGCAATTGCCGCATTGATCCCCACGCCGATGTCGGGAGAGCAGGAGTGTACGCAATCGACGTACTGGATGTTGTTGAGGGATGGTACCGAGATTCCACCTGTGAACGGGGTGTTGCCACCATCTAGCCGCGCGTAGGTCGTATCCCCTGTGGGCGATGCGACAACCGGATTCGTCGTGAGCGGCGTGACATTGCTGATGTCGATAGTTGCGCCGATCTTGGCCGCGATGGGAACTTCCGGGCCGCCCTTGCCGTTCACGAATGCCTGCATCCCATACCAGACAGCGGTGAGCGAGCCGCCGCATTCGATTTCGCCGTTCCCCGTGCCTGCTGCATCGCGCGTCGAGTAGAGCGTGCCAGAGACTTGCCCGGAAGCGTTCGCCACCATGTCGAAGTAAAAGACTCCGCCGTTAGTGGGTGCAATTAAGGCTGTACCGTTCACGCGCGGCTGATTGCCTGCACAGCCTCTCAGCCAGAAGCGCACGAAGGTTCCAGCGCCGACCGTTTGGGTGCCGAGATTCTGAATCGTGCCGGTGACAGTCGTTGTGGCAAAGACAGGGGACGCGCACAAAAGCAAAAGCAGGAAAATCCGTTTCATAGCTGACTACTCCAGGGATTTTTAGACAGGAAAGGCTTAAACATGTTGATCGATGGCTGCATCGGCTGCGAAGGATTGGACTGGGCAGCGGCTGCGCCATTGGACTGCGCCACCGTATTTGACGGCAAAAGCGGCACTTGCGGGCTCTGCGGCACTGGCTGCACCTGATTCAGCGAGCTTGTCGCTTGGGATTGACCGTAAGGCGCAGAGGGATAGAAATATTTTGGTCCTACCTGGCCCACAGTGGTATCCTTTGCCCGATGTTGGCTGCCATCGTTATTTGCTTTGTTGTTGCTGTCGTTGCCACGGCAATGTGGGATTCGTCTGTTTCTGCGATTGCATCGCTGCCGGGGTTGCTATGCCGAATTTTGCGAGTAGGGCCGAAGCATCCGTCACGCTTCCCCGCGCCAAGGCATCCGCGAAACGGTCCTTGAGAACCGCTGAGGCGGTGCGCCACGCGGGTGATCTAATTGCCTGTACGGCCATAGCTGAAAGCGTTGCCCCAGCGCCCGCTTCTAGACCAGCAGCAGTTCCAAAATGCAATCCCGTTACGGCTCCGGCACTTCCAGCAGCAAGCGGGGCGAGTGTTTTTAGAAGTCCTCCAGCCTGTCCGGTTTGCCGTAACGCAGAATCTCCAACTACGTCCTGGACTCTCAACCAAAAGGTAATTTCCTTATTCAATGCGGCAATGTTGGGAGATGCTTGCGACATAATTCCGCGAATAGAGTTGGCTGCCGCTTTCTGGGCTTTCAAAGAATAGGAAGTCGCCAAATCGTTCCCCGCATACCCTCCGCGCTCGGCCACAGGTTCATCGAATATCCCCTTGAGTTTGCGTAGGGAATTAGGGCTAATGTCATTGCCGTATTGACGCACTATGTTCTGCACTCCATTGATTGCGTTTACTGCCGTAGGATTTGCCGGTTCTCCTTCAACGACATAGTTTGACTTTAGATTTTCGAGATCGCTTAGAATCTGTTTTCCAGCTCCAGGAACATAAGAGTTCGGCAGTTTTGGGTACGTACCGGATGGCGGATTAAATTTATTTGCAATCGCTGGATCGCGGGTTTGCATGACGCCGGGGCCAGAAAATTCTTCTGGCTGCGGTAACTCTGGACTTCCCGTGGAGTACATGGGACGGTAGATTCTCGCTGGCACAGTGCTTGCCGCAGGTCCAATCTGTTGTGTAGATGGTGGCGGAGCACCAGACAACACGTTCTTTCGAGGCATCTGCGAAGCATCTGCTAACTGTCCAGGCATTTCTGGCGGAACGGGCTTTGCGCCTAACGGAATTTCAGTGGGAGCGGCAGGAAGAAGACCGCGGATCGGTCTGCGAGCTGTTTTTTCCATAGCATCCGCATAGGCTTGGTCAAGTTGCGGATTTAGTTTTTCTGCGTTCTCTCCCGCCTGTGCTGCAATAGAATCCAAATTGCCCCACACCCCGCGCTGGATCATCTCTGGCGCTATCTCAGAAGTAATGGCTTTGTTTACGGCCTTTGTGGGGGCCAAAGCTCTTCCGTATTGCGTTAAAGCTGCGTTCCTTAGTGACGGCGCGAGAAATGGCAGCAATTCACTCACTCCCTGAATCCCCGCCTGCATGAGTCCCTGTCCCGCGATTTCCTTTGAAGCCTCGGCGGCAGTCGCAGGACCACCCCAGCCGATTGCGCGCAGGAAAAGCTGCTTCGCTGCATCTCCAGCCATGCCGCCCACGCCCGCGCCACCCATCGCACCAAGTGCGTTGCCACCACCTGGTTCCACGGTGCCAGCGGTGCCACCGATAACCGCGCCCGCCGTTGACCCCGCTGCTGGGAGATAATTGGCCCCCGGAACGGCGAGGTTGTAAAACTTCTGCTTTAGCCATGCGCCGGTGAATGGCTTTGGCGCGGCAGAAATCGCGGTTTGTCCGCTGGGAGGCTGAAGGAAGTTGTTAGTTCCAGCAGACATTCGGCGCACAAATTCCGATGTATCCGCATCGGATAGCTTAGAGAAAGAATCGTCCCCGCTTACTCTCGCCAATGCCTGGCGTTGAGACGCCGGATCGAGAGCTTGAAAATCTTTGTCGTTTACGAGGCCGTTAACGTCCGCCATATTTTTGAACTAGGGAATCTATTGAAGCGCCAGAAGTGGGGAAATTTGGCTTCCCCTTCATTCCCTGCTGCACTTGCTGCTGCAGTACGTTCATCTTGCTCTGCGCGAGATTGCGATAAGCCTGCAGCGCACCAAGCATCTGAGCCGGGCTCGCATTTAGCGGCATCGTCGCGCCCGCGCTTCCAATCTCCGCATCGGTCATGTGTCCCGCCGCCAGCATCTTCGTGATTTCCCGGCTGTAGGCGTTCGTAATCGCCTGCAGGTTCGTTACGTCGGAAGAACCAAATTCGGTCTTAAAGCGATTCTTGAGCGAGTTGAGCGTGCGGACATCGCCGTTGTTAAGCGCTCCGAGAGCTTTCTCCAATAAATCGGCGTGCTGCAGCGCCGTATTGAAAGCCGTGATCTGCTGCCCGATAGGACCGCTCGTGGCCGATACAGCGGTGGAACGGGCCGCGCGTGAGCCGGCAGACTGCGGACTCTGCGCATCGGAAGATGCCGCCTGTCCTGCTGTCATGTATCGAATGTCGCCGGGATTGTTTGGATCTGGAGCGACCGGGATTATTCTCCCCTGTGACGGATTGCCGAGCCCAAGTCCCATGACTTTTCCGAACTCAGGACTACTGGGCGAACGATTTACGAGAGCAGGACCGGCAGCGCCTTCCACCGGCTGCCAAGTGAACCGTTGCGCATTCTGCAGCGATGAGAATTGATTGAGCGGCATCGGCTTGCCGACATACTGCTGCGGCAAGTTAAAATCGTTGGCTATATCGGGCGTGATGGTGATCCCCTGCGCGGTGCCGGGAACCATCTGTTCTTTCTGCGTATCGTAAAGCCCAATGCCGGGAACCGTAACGAAGCGATGCCCGATTTGCGCCTGTTGGACGCCTGCCTGCGCCCGCGTCTGCGCCTGCTGTTCTCCAGCCTGCCCGCGAATCTGTGCGGGAAGAATTGCCTTCGCGAGTGCCACGGGAAGCATTCCGTAGGAAGTGGGAACCATCTCCGACTGTGAACGCAAAAGTTCGGTCTGCGCCTGTTGCTGAGCCAGGTTCTGTGCCGCGCCCGCGCGCTGCCACGGAAGCATGTAACCGGCCTCAAAGCCCGTACCAACTCCGCCGCCGCGGTGGCCGCCGCTCTGCAAGACCGCTTGCTCGCTCGCTTGCCGTCCTGCCAAGGCTCCCTGCAGTCCGCTCGTCAGGAGTACGGCCAGCTTGCCTGCCTTTGTGAGGCCGGGCGAAGTTGCGTTTCCGCCTCCCGGAGTTGCGCCAGCAGAGGCGGCCTGCGCGAAACTCGGCGTTGAAACTTCCGCGCGCTGCGGTGCCGCATTCGTGTTTTCGCCCGGAAGATACGGGTGTTGGGTTTGGTTGTTCTGCGCTCCGACCTTGAACATGTCGCTTTTAATCTGCGAAGGAGAACCTACAGCCATCATTTGCCCCGTATCGGGATCGGTCATCGCGGAGCCGGGAACCGTGAACGTGCCGCTATGGAAGATTTGTCCCATCAGCTTCCACCGTAGAAATTATTGTTCTTTCCAAAGCTCGGCCACATGATGTTCGCCGGTTGCGCTTGTGGGATTGGAGATGTGCCACCGCCACGGCTGCCTTGGTTCGCCTGAAGCTGGTTCTGCATTCCCTGCCCCAGCCCTTTGGCGCCAGCGCCGAGAAAGCGTGCCGTCCATTCGGATTTATTGAATCCCGAAGGATCGGGAGCGAACGTATTCGGATTCGACATCGCAGAGCCGATTTGTCCCATAGTGTCCTCAGAACGGCAGAGCCGAAGCTAAGCCTCCGCCGATGCCTCCCAATAGTCCCGCCAAGCCCGGAGATGCGAGCGGCGCGTTCATGATCGAACTGTTGCCGCTCAATGCCTGCCCTGAATATGCCGTTGGATTCGCAAGCTGCGCCTGCCCCAAAAGCCCGGCGGCTCCCTGTCCCTTCGCCTGGAAGTTCTGCGCTTGCGCACTCTGTAAATTCTGGTCGAAGGCGCGCGCTTGCTGCGAGTTCAAGTCCGTCAGCGCTTGCGTGCGGAAACCGGAAGGAAGATTCGAGCCGCCCTGCTGCGCGAGTGTCATTCCCAGTTGCTGCCTGGCCGGAGCGAACGCCTGCGCCGTATTGCCGCTGGCCGCGTCCACGAGGTTGTTGTAGTAAGGCAGGCCGTTATTCATGATCCCGGTATAGAAGGGATTGACCTTGTTTTGCTGCGCCTGCGTAAACGCCTGTTGTGATTGGAACGCTTTCCCGAGTTCGTTGCTCAGGTCCGCTTGCGATTGCGCTGCGTTATTTTGTGCTTGGGATGGCCCGCCGCCCATTGTTTCCTCCCTACACCTTCACCGCGTAACGATCTGCCGGAACTGCGCCGACCAAAGCCAAAGACTTGTCCCAGTTCTTGCATTTCTGTTCGGGAGTTTCTTTGCTCGACAAATGAATAAAGACTTCCGAATCGCGCGCACCCTGATCTTCCATGTAAGAGCGTATGCGTTCGGTAAGCATCATGGTCGCGCGGTCAACCGCTTCGCCCGTCACACGGAAGATTGGAATATCTACGCGCCAGACCCAGCCGGACAAACCGACAACTTTCTTGTACGTAGTGCCTTCCATCTCCACTACAACCCAAACCTTCGAGAACTTGGACAGGTTGACTTCGTGGCCGTTCTGCAACTCTCGATTGCAGTAATCCACGGCCATATCGTGCAGTTCCCTGTCTTTCGGTTCGAGCATCGCCCCTTGCCCGAGGAAGTCTATCGGCAGAACTTTCAGGTTCACTGGATCACCGTCACAATCTCGTTTTGCTTGCGGTTCAGGTAATTGGTGCTGGTTGATACGCCCGTATTGGCAAGCGGTACGGTAGCGGTTGCCGGAGCGCTCGCTTCGGCTGTAGCCTTCCCTTGCGCCTGCACTTTCACCGATTCGGAGCCAATCGAATTGACAGAAGAAACAAAGACGTTTGTTACCGGAGGCGAGCTTCCCGCATCGGCCTGCACCAAACACTGCCGGATGCCGCGGTCATTTATTTCGCTATACAGGCTCGATTCATCGTCCTTGTAAACGCGCCAGCGCTGAATATCGGTAGAGTTTGCAGGCAGACTCCACGAAACCAATATTCCGCGAGATGAAGACTGAACGATCACGCCTTGCGGCGGCTGCGGCACTCTGCCCGTTCCGCGCGTGCGCGTGAGGTCTGCGGCCTGAGCCCTAACTGTCCATTTCTGCTGCGGCGTCATGTTGACCCCATAGCCGCGAATAATGGACTTCATCGCTCGCGTTCGTCTCCCACGCTCGGGATTAGTTCGTAGATGCGCCCGTAATTTTCGAGCGGAATGTGCGGCGGAGAATTTAGAGAGAGATTCCCGTCGGCGGAGTGCGAAGTCAGTTGAAAGCGTATGTAGGCGTGCTGAATTTCTGGCGGTTGCAAGTAGGCTCGATACAGGAAGTCATTCTCCGAACCTTGCACGGCTTGGGCCGGATTATCGGAGGGCGTCAGTTCTTGGAACGCGAATTGCGATCCGCTGGCAAGAGAAGTGCTCAGCGTGCTTCCTAGCGATACGTCAACTTCCGAATCTCCATACCAATCGATGAAAGGCACGGAGGGACGATTTGTACCGCCGTTTACCAGTAGAATCAGGTCGGCATCGTATTCGGTTCCTGCATCGTTCGCGCCTGAATACAGCTTGTAAATTTGGCCGTTGCTCGCGCCTGCGTAGACTGCCAAACCGTCCGAATCGCGCACCGCTGAAGATGTGAAGGCAGTTCCAAGAGCACCGACGAAAGTGGAACTGTATCCTTGACCGTAGATCGAACCCGGAGGACTATCGACTTCGATCAGCTTGAAATCGTGAATGATTGTGTAGGGAGTTCCATCCTGCTTTTGCGCCTCAATGCGCAGTTGGTCGATGCCTTTTGTTTTGTCGCGGTAATAGACCAATTCGACCGTGGAGATATATGAAGTTCCAATCTGCGCGAGTTCCGCCGCCTCGTACTCTTCGGAAATTCCCACGGGCACGCCGTTTGCCAGCATGCACAGCTCTTTGTCGGCGCTGAGCCATACAAAGCCATGCGCACCGCATTTTGTAGCTGCGCGGCGGCCGGCCAATCCCACCTGCCAAGGTCCAATCCACTGCTGCACTCCCGCCAGATTCGCGGAGATGGCCGTATCGTGCAGCGTGCCGCAGAACACTTCCTGATCGACTTCGAATATGCCGGTAAGCGCCTCGGAGGTCGGGAAGGTTTCCAGATCGTCTCCGGCCCAACTCTGCGCCGGGTCTCCGGTGAATAATCCCGCCAGACCATCGGCGAGCGAACCGGAGCGACGGAGGTAAGGCGAGCCCGTGTCCGCCGCATACAGATAATCTCCCGCCAGGCAGAACATGTTGCATTGAGAAGGAATCACTCCGTTGCGCGTGGGCATTTCATGCTGGCCGTCGATACCGGAATCGAGCACAGACACCGATGTTTCGCCTGGGACGGCATAAAGCCAGTTCGAGCCGCTATCGACGCATGGGTAAGGAACCAAAGCGCCGTCACCCGTTCGGCCAATGAGAATCGCCCATTCCGAATCCGTGCCGGACAGATCGGGAAGTCCTGTCACATGCACATTGCAGCGATACCCCGTTTGCAGGAAACGCGAGCCGACCGCGATGCGATTGCCCACATGCGCGCCCGCTGTTGGGTTGTAAATGGAGGCGTAGAACTGATACCCGGCATTCGTTCCGCCCACCGTCGAGGCCGCGATGCCGATAACCTGATTCAACTGGTAGTACGGAAACTGATTGGCGTCGGTAACATCGATTGCAGCCGTTGAGCCATTGGGAATCGTCTTCATGGTATAGACGTTTCCGCCAGTTGTGTTGGCTCCGGTGTTGAGCGCAGGCAATGTCACGGTGAAAGTATTGGCATCTACCACCGTCGCTTTATAAATTCCGTCGAAGTTGGTTGTTCCGCCGAGGCCAACCACGTCTCCTGTGCTGTGTCCGTGCGTGGTAGACGCTACAGTAAGCGTCGTACCTGAGCGTGTGCAGGACGTAATCGCCGTTCCGATTTCCGCCGACGGGAAAGCGATGCCACCGCCGTCCTGCGTGAACCCGATGAGCATCAGCCAGTTCGTATTGGTAACGTCCCAGTTGGGATAATTGTCAATCGTCAACTTCTGCCCTGAACCAATTTTGATCCTTGTGCCGACGTTAATGGTGGCCGGTCCAATTTCGTTGTTCGACGTATCAAAAATAGCCATGTAGACCAGGATTCCGGTCTGTGTCATAGCGGGCCACGAGCCGCCAGATCCGGCGGTCAGTGAAACGGTGCTGGCCTGCGCCGCCGTAAATTCTCTTGCACCTTCCGAGATTCCAACCGCAGCCGCCTGCTGGTTCGTAAGAGAATTGAGGCCGCTATCGCGCCACGTCGTGCCATCGAACCACTTTTGATCCGTACCGTTGCCATAGAAGAATTTGTTGTTTACGAATGTCCCTTGACCTTTGGCGGAGGAAGAGGTTGCGGCGCCGCGCACCGTGGGCGTCGTTACGGTCCCGCTGGAAGTGTCGAGCGTCTTTAGCGTCGTACCCTGCACAAACAGCACGTATTTATTGCCGTTCCAGGTGCGGTAGGGGAAGAGTCCGCTGATTAAGGAAGCCGAAACCGTACTCATGGTTACAGTCGAATATCCCCAGCGCAATTCCCAAAATCCGGCTTGCCGCGGAACCCAATTCAGGCAGCGCAGCGCCCGATTGCGCGGCATATTGATAGGATTCGAGCGGCTGTCTACTCCGCCTGCATCTATTTGTTCGAACGGCCTAAGCGGTGCCATCAGGTCGAGCGGACTGCATCCTCGGCAAGAGAAAGCTGCGAGCGGTAATTCGGATCGAACCAGCGCTTCGATTCGAGGTCTTGAATGCCCTGCTCGTATTCCGCAGCGGCATCCATCGCCTTTTCATTCTTTGAGCCGTAAGCGAAGCGGAAAATCTTCGCCATTAGCCCTGAGACAACGGTGTTATGGCCCCAAGTGGGGATCAGCGGCACGGAGTCGTCCGTCGTATCCGAGGGAGGATTCGGCATGGCCCAGCCGATGATGTACGAATCATAGGCAGCGTCCGGCGGATCAACGAGCAATATGCTTGAGCTTCCAGGTTGTATTGTGTATCGCCCCGGCTGCTGCGTCTGTGTATCGTTCTGCATCTCAATCACGGTTTCGGGGTCGAATACCGCGACGAGTTCGGCGGTCTGTAAAGGATTGGGCGACGTGATGATCGTAAATTTCGTGATTTCTTCAATCGCTAGTTGCGCGAGAGATGGAAACAAAGCGGCGCTAGTCAGGTCGTAAGTCGGCGTGTTGATTGTCATGTTGAAATTGACCTGAACGCGCCGCCACCAAAACCTTTGCCGCTTACAGATGTCCTGCAGCACAAACCGATAGAGCGTCTGAAGGTCTAAAACCTTCTCGCCCTTACGCTCGGTGAGCTGATTGGCTAAGTTGATGATTTCTGTACGCGTCACTTGCAGCCTCTATGGTTCGTCTCAATCCTTCGTCCAGCGAAACCTTTGGCTCCCAATTCGGGAGAACGCTAACCAGTTTCGTATCGTCCTGCAGCTTGCGTTTCGGGCCTTCCGGGCGCGATGTATCGAAATGAATCTCACCCTGAAAGCACATGATGTTTGCCAGCTTCGTTACCAGTTCGCGGACGGTGATTTCTTCGCCAGGCATGTTGAAGATTCCGGTATGCCTGGAAAGTGCAATCATCAGGCGCGCGCAGTCCTCTTCGTAGAGAAAAGAGCGCGTCTGTTCGCCGCTGCCCCACACCGTCAAATCCCGGCCCGTAAGCATTTTCTCAATCAGCGAAGGAATGACGTGCTTCACGGGATTCGACCAATCGTACGAAGGGCCATAGACATTCGATGGGCGCACAATCGTGCAAGCCACGCCCGAATAGCGGCACGCCAGTTCCCCGACACGCTTGCCCCAGCCGTAGCCGCGATTAGCCGCCTCGGGCTCAGCGTCAAAGCCTTCAAATTCAGGCGTGGGAATGGTTGCATTATCGGGATAGACGCAAGAGCTTGAGGCGTAGACGAAATGCTTGGGCCGCTGCGCGAGAAGGTTTAACGGGATGCGTGCTACGTCCGAGAAGTCGTGACTGCCAATCCCGCGAGTTGGCGCCGCGCAGTCGTAAATCACGTCCATGTTGCGTGCAACCGTTTCGCAGGTGAACGTATCGCGCAGGTCGTGGCGCGTGGCGCGAAGGTCTGCTGTAAAGGCTTGCCCGTCCAGCAGGCGGACGATGTTCGAGCCGATCATCCCGCCGCCACCGGCCACTAGGATACGCATACGCCCACCTTCTGGAAGATTTGGTCGAAGCGATTTTCCATCTCGTGCCCGTGCGGATACGAAACCACAGGACGTTCCAGCGCTTTGCGTATCATCTGCGCGCACTGATACGCACCTTCGTATTTGAAATATTGGAGATCGACGGGTTGCGGCGGAGCAACGAGAGCGCAGCCGCACGCCATGCTTTCCAGAACCTTTGCCACAAGCACATTGGAAACGCTCGGGAACGTGACGAACACCTTGATTCGGCGGTACGTCTCAGCCAGCAGGTGCATGGACTTGCGCACGTTCAGGCCGTCGAAGTCGAACACGGAAATCGAAGGAATAATTCCCTTCTCCGACTGAATCGCGCAGCGGAGTTGCAAGTCGGTACCGCCCAGATGCGGCTTTAGTTCTTCCACAAACCGCGCTCGCTTGGGATACATCAGGCCGATAAAGGCAACGGGAATATCGCGCTCGACAACCGGCGCCGGCTTGAAAATCTCCGTATCGACGCCCAGCGGCAGGAAATCTCCCTTGTATTTCTCCGCATCGTCGCGGTCGGGGAAGAAATGGAAATCGAACATGCCTTCATAATCCGAGTAGTTGAGCTTGTAGTCTTCGCGCACGAAGCTCTCGTGATACCAGGCCACTTTGGGCATGGTGAGTTCTTTCCAGTTCGGATAAAAAGCCTCTATCCATTTGCGCAGATGTTCCGGCCCGGACACGATCGCCAAATCGCAACTGGCGATTGGCTTGTTGATCTTGGCGGCGTCTCCCTTGCTGATCTTGCTTACCGGCGGCACGCCGATGCTCACCACGTCATGTCCCATGCGCTTCAGCACGTCGCAGAAGCCTTCCGCCTGCACCCATCCGGCAAAAGGCGAATCCGAATAAAACGCGGCAATTCTCATACGATTTCCGCCATCCCATAGCTGCCGGGGTGATATGTCACGCGGCGCTGGAATTTCTTGGCGAACTCTTCTACAGCCTTGCGTACCCCCGGAAAGTCCGGCGCATCGGTGTCATGCACGAAGATGGTATTGGCCCGCGGCCCGAAGTTCACCAAATCGGACAGCGCACCTTCGTAGGTGTGGTCTCCATCGACAAACAGCACATTGACGAAGACGGGGATGTATTCGAGCGCGAACTTGGCGTCTTTCACGGTATCCATGCGCGTGAACGTCCATTGCGGATGCCCCTTGAATACCGGGCAATCGTTTACGTCAAAGCTCCACAGGTGACCGCCGCGCTGTTCGACTCCAGCCAGAAGCGCCGATGTGGACATTCCGGTGCGCACGCCGATCTCTACGCAATGCTGCGAGGCCGCTGCGAATAGCCGCGGGAGATGCTCTTGGATGTCCGACCACCGCTGCGCGTTATATTCGTAGGCCGGTTTAGCCGACAACCTGAAGCTCCGAGGAAAGCAACGGCTGTGCTTTGTAACGCCCTTCGCGCTTGGCTGTTTCGATGCAGTGCTCGCGGTATGGCAGGAAATCGCGGATAGAGAACGGATACTGTCCGATGTGGCCCGGCTGTACCGACGTGTCGGCGTAAATCTTCAGGCCGCAATAGCGCTGCGCCATGAAGCAGAAGGAAATATCCTCTCCCATTTCGATGTTGTGCCGCGGCGTGGGCAGGAATCGGAACCAGTAACAAATCTTGTCCTCATCGAAGGCTCGCACTCGCTCCGCTTTGATGTTTTCGAGTTTCTCGCCCGCCAACCCGTAAAACTCTTTCTCGTAGAGGCAGTCGAAGTAAGCCTGTGCGACCTGTTCCAATGCGTGCCGCGAAAGCAGAAGCAATCCCGTGCCGACTGCATCGACTTCCACGAGGCTGTCTTCCGGCCATTCCCATATCTGGCGCGTCTCGCCGCTGTCTTTGTCGTAGAAGCGAATATTGGGGATTGGCGGATCGGTGCGTTTAGTGCAAAGTCCGCCCACGATGTCCTTGCCGTGGCTGAGCAGTTTTTCAAGCGAATCGGGAGTAACCACCATGTCGTCATCGATGAAAAGCACATGCGTCCAGGGCTTGCCGGATTTTAGCTGTTCGCTCAGCAGCCAATTCCGCGACCAATGAACCACCGAAGCGCACACAGGCGCGCCGGCATAGACAATCGCTTCGCCCTTTTCGCGTGTATAGCGCACCATCGCAGAGAGAGAATCGGTCATCTGCGGTTCGGGAGCCCGATAGGTCGGGCACAGAATCGCCACGGTCGGTTTTTCGGCTTGCTCGGCATCCTTGGCAATCTCAACGTCAATTCCGCCGATGCGCTTCAGTGCTGCGCGCCCATCTGCGCTTAGCAGGAGATTGCGCGCACTCTTGTCCCACTGTGCCTGATTCAATTCAACGTCCCTCCCGATTCCTCAAGCGCCTGGGCATAGTCGGCAGCTTTCCTTACCGCCATAAGCAACTCGTCCGGGTCCATTGGGCGCGTGCGGCGTTCGGAGCGCTTCTTTGCTTCCGCACGCAGTCGGGCGTCCTTCTCGTCCTCGGTTTCTGAGCTGAGCCGCTGTTCTTGCTCGGCGCGATACTCCGGCTTGCGAAGATAGAACACGCCGTCTGAGTCGTACCGCTTTTCGTACTGATTCGGATTTGCCTCAAAGCCCATCCAAATCTTCTTGTCCGATGGGGCGGTGAACTTCTCAAACGAACCGGGAGCGCAGGAAGGGCACTCGTCGGGTAGCTGTGCTCCTTTTTCATTCCAGCGCGAGCGTACGCGAGTGCCTTCCGCTCCACAATTCGAGCAAATCGCCATTAGGCCGCCGCCCCTACTTTCTGCTTGGTCTGCGCAAGCAGTTCGTTGCGGTCATTCTCCAGCCGCTGGCGCTCCGCCTTGAGTTGCATCTTTTCCATTTCGAGCTTCTGGCCGTCCGAAAGCCATGCCGCGGCCCATTGTTCTTCGGTGACGTTGTAGCCGGGCTTTTTGTCGAGCCAGTACTGCTGCTCGGGATCGGAGGTGGCAAAGCGCCCGCGAATGAACGTAACCGAACCTTCGCCAACCCAGCGCACATCCGCGCCTTCGCCCATCTTGCGCGCAGGCGGGATATTGCAGACTACCGTCTGTCCGTCGCGCCGTGAGTCCATGCCGCCATTGGCAGGATGGCCCGGATCGCTCGGTGCGTCAGCGGACCTGTAAGTCTTTTCTTCGACAACGTGATTAGAAATTTCGTCGGCGCACTTCCATTCGCCTATGCCGAATTTCTTGCCGCATGCGGTGCATTTCCACTGTTGAGCCATAAAGTCCTTTCAAAAAGAGGGGGCCGGAGCCCCCTCCCTGTTACTGGGTACAAAAATGGTCTTATTTATTGTTACCTGTCAGCCATCGGCGCGCCTGTAGTAATTCTTATCAGGCATACGCAGACAGATCGAACATCCACGCATGCTTCTTTTCGTGACGAATCTCCCAGCCGACTTGGGAGCGGTATTCGTCGGTTCGGGTTGTCGAGCCATCCGGCAAGACGTTCTCATAGAGCTTGGTGTCTCCGATGAGATTGTCGCCGCCGCCCTGCAAATAGCGCATGGCGACCGAGGGAAGGTCGATGGAATAGGCGTGTGTGGCAAACGAATTGCCGCCTGGGAAGCCGATATCGGACGTGCCCAAGCGGTAGTCGTTCGCCAGCATGAACTCGCCCAGCGCCATTTCGAAGCGGGCGATTTTGACGCCAAACACCGTGTCTCCCACTCGCGTCAGCAGCTTGTTCTGCGAGTAGAAGTTGAGGGCAGAAATCACTTTGGGTGCGCAGAGAAGCAGCTTCTGCTTTTCGCCGTACCGGAAGCATGTCTCTGAGAACGTGTTCCATGTGGTGATCGTGGCTGTGGTGGAGGCGTCGGTTTTGTTGGTGGCGATGCGAGAGAGCCAGCCCATTGTCGTCCACCGCGAGGATGGAGAATTGAGCGACTCGGACGCGCGCGACCACAGGCCCGCTGCTTCGATTTCCGAGCGATGCCGGATAAGCGACTTCACAAGCTGATACTTGCGCTCACCCTGCGGTGCCCCGTACTGCTTTGTCGAAGCGGCTGTGTGCGTGATTTTGGCAGGCGTTTTAAAGATTTGACAATAACTAATTTGAACAGTCTTTGCCGTATATCTCTGCTGGCCCAGGCTATCGTCTTCCTTGAACGCCGAAGCGAGAATGCGCAGAGACCCGGTTGCGGAGATCGTGTCCGCGCCCGAGGAGCCCACGCCTCGCGTAATGGTTAGGGTGTTGGTCGAGATCGCTGTGACGAGGAAGACTTCGGGAGCGGCCGAAGATGATTGCGCCTTCGGAACCGCCACGATGTCGCCCACTCCGAACAGCGTGCCGTCCGCAACCAGGATGTTCGTTGCCGCCGATG
Source organism: Terriglobales bacterium (assembly GCA_035572845.1). Lineage (GTDB taxonomy): Bacteria > Acidobacteriota > Terriglobia > Terriglobales > Acidobacteriaceae > Gp1-AA145. The sequence continues at coordinate 8,328 of DATNAF010000376.1, read as the reverse complement.
AATAATCGACCGTCTGCGAGGACTGCCCCCACAGACTGACTTCGTTATCCTCGACCCACTCAAAACGCGGGCCGATGGTCGGCTGCTTTCTCTTGGCCTTGTTCGTCAGCACAAACAGAGGCGCCGCATCGGGTTCAAGCAAAACCATCTGCTCGGACACGTCGCGGACGTTGGTTGTGTCAGTGACGAACTGGTTGAAGCTGCGTGCTACTTGCAGTGCCACTGTCTAGCTCCTTTTCCTCAGAGCCGCCCATGTTCCTTGTTCCAGAGCGCCATCGTTTCATCGTCAAAGATGTCGGTATTGCTCTGGAACTTACTGGAACCGGTTTGGCCCGAGGATGCTTTGGATTGCCCGGAGCCGAGATTGCCGTTACTGCGGCGCACCGCCGCCCGGCGAGCGTTGTTAGCGCCCGCTGCGGCCGCACGCTGCAAAGCCTGCGGATCGACATTGGGATTCGAGGCGATTTGCGCCAGCATGGAGTATTTCCGCGCCGCGTTCTCTTGCGGGGAAAGCGGCTTGCCCTTGGCGTCTGTGAACTGCATTTCATCGAAGCCCGGAATCTTTGCGGCTGCGGCTCTCAGAGTCGAACTGAACTCTTTTGTTCCGTATGCCGGAAGACTCGCATAGGCCGGATTGGAATTACGCACGTTGTCCCATGCCATCGCATGAGACGACCGCTCGTACATATCTCCGAATCCGGGGAAGACTTGCCCGATTTGCTGAGACAGACGCGCTCCCAGCAAATCGTCCATGAAGGTATTCATCAGGTTCAGCATGTACTTCGAGGCTGTCTGCGTGAACTGGATGGCCTGCTGCGGCGGAATCTTGGCGATTTCCGCATCGGGCACGCCGAACGATTTCAGGAAGTCGGCATGAAACTGCTTCGCCACTTCCGGGTCCGTTCGTTCCTGAACCGCGCGTTCAAGCTGTTGGAAGTACTGCGCACGATCGAGTTGTTGAGGTTGCGGCTGAAGGGTTGGTTCCTCCGCCTGTTCCTCGGGCTCGACCGCCTGCTGTTCCTGCTCGCGTTGCTGCTGAATCAGAATGTCGGAATTGATCTTGTCATGGACGAGTTGGCGGATCAGTGGGTCTGAAAGCCTGTTCGCGTCCAGTCCATAACGCTGCGCGTAGCGCTGGAGAACTTCGTCGGGAAACACCTTCTCCTGCTCGCTCGGGAGCCAGTCGTCGGTCTGTTCCTCGGCTTGTTCTTGTGGCGCTTGCTCAGCTTCGGGCTCTTGAGTTTCCTGCTGCTCGGCTGCGGGCTCTCGCTCAGCAGGCTGCTCTTGAACCTCTTCGCCCAGCAAAGACTCGGCAATTTCGTCTTGAATGGGCGCTTCGGTTATATCTGCCATCTACTTCTCCTTTGCCGGTGGGTCCGGCTGCGCACGGGTTGGTCCCGCGAGAAATTTTTTAGTGGATCTCAAATGCCGCAGAATCGGCGGAAGCGGGTTCTCCTTGAGGCTGCAAAGCATGGACGGCCTCCGGTGCAACCGGTGCTGGTGCGGGCGTAATCGTCGCAAGTAATGCGCGAACCTTCGCCAATTCCGCATCCGTAAGCTGGCGCTGCGGCTGCACAGGAGCCACGTTAATCGGCAGCGGAGCAAGCGCTTCATGCGGAGCGTCGATGCCAATCACTTCCACATTGCGCGCGATTTCAGTCGCCTGCGCTGAACCGTCGCGCACGCCGATAAAATCCGAAGCGTCATTCCCGTCTTCGGCGCAGACAAATGCCGACTTCGGAACTCCGCCCGCCACAAAATAGTTCACTCTGTAAACGCTTCGCATTGACTCCTCCTATTGAGTCGATTCCCTTACGTTCTTTTCCGCAAATCTGAGTAGATCGCCCATGATTTCGTCATAGACTTCGGCCTTGCCTGCCAGCCTCGCCTCGGCCATCGTGTCGCGATTGCTCCTGCGCACGGCTGTCAGCAGATGCTCAAGCACGCCCCGTTTCTGCTCGCCGAAAAATCCTTCAAGCGCCGGACGGAATAGCGGATCTTCCAGCGCGTCAAAGAGCGTACTAGCTTCTGCCAGGCGCAGCATTGCCCACTCCCTTTGTCATGTTCGTATCCGGTTCGTCGCCGGTGGACATCAAATTATCGGCATGGTCCGAGGCTTCCGACATCTTGGCAATGCCCTTAAGCGTGTCGTTTATTTGAAGCTCCTGCATTGTCTGCGGGCCGATTTGCGCGCCGCCAGCCTGCAGGATTTGCGCCTGCGCTTCGGCGGGCAGTTCGGGCCACTTGACTGCCACGGTTACGCTTACCTTCGGCGGCGCCGGAGTCGGAGGCGTGGGCGGAGGAACGGCCTTATCGGGATCAATCCCGCGAATGGTCGAAGCGTAGAATTTGGCCGAATAATACGGGTCAACCACATGCGGCATCTGCGCGGCCATCTGCACAAGCTGCAGGGCCGCCGTACGCCGAATATCATCATCCACGGATAGCATCGACATCGCTGCGGGTTCAACCTGTATCTCCTGCTGCAATTCCATGAAGTCAAGATTCACCCGGGCGGCTTTGCCCCAGCGCTGGCTTAAGCCCTCCGTCTTGGAGACCGCCGCGGCCATATTCGCGTACTTCGGATCGATAGCGATGGGATTGTAGTTTCCATCATCGTCCGTCTCAGGCTCGGTCTGCTGCAGCATGGCGAGCTTCTTTTCGCCCGATTCCTTTAGATACCAGGCGAGAGAATCAATCTTGAACTGAGTCAGTGCGTCCGCCGACTTCGCCGCGAGTACGGCTGTCGTTGCTGTCTTGCCCGCCTGCGGATTCACATCGCTGCCCGCCTCGACGTTATTCAGGCTTGGTTCAGCCAGTCCCATCATGCGCAGGTTTTGCGCTTCCTCTTCGCTCGCCGCGGCAATGGCTGGAGCCGTGTCCATCGCGTCCATCATCGGCTGAAGGTCATCCGGATTGCGCATTTGAATGATTCGGAACAGCGCGCGGTCGATTTGCTCATCCGGAACATCCATGCCTACTTTTCCCTTCATGAGCGGGCGCAGGATATTCGCTACAAGGTCGCGGCGCGAACCAACAATGCTGTTGTGCAAAAGCCACAGATGGCGAAGTAGCAGCGGCGTCGAATCTCCATAGGCCGAAAGCAGGTCAAACAGTGGCACAAATTCGGTGTAGCAATACTTGCCATAGAGGGTCCACGGATACGGCATCTTGCCCAGGTAAACCTTTTCGTTGCCGATCCACTCAATCCAGAACTGGCCGTCTTTGTCTTTGGTGTGGCACTCAAGGATGTCGTAACGCTTACCGCGAAGTAGCTTGGTCGGCCAGAGCGGCAGTGTCTGGCCTAGCGCGTTCACGCGTAGTCGCGAGCGCAAGTCAAACGGTTGCTGCTGGTAAATCGGCTGCCACGAAGGCATGTCGGCCAATTCCTGAATGGCCTTTTTGTCGAAGATGGGCAGTTCCTTATTGCTGTCTGGGTCGATGTAGGTCTTTTCGCCCATCTTCTTCAGCCAGACATCCGATTCCCAGTAGTTTTCGATTGCCCAGCCGGAGTTATTGAGCGACGCGGCGCCGGGCTCCATGAAGAAATCGCCGATAAATACGTTCTTGGAAACCGGGCCTTCAAACTGGGTGACACGATTGGGGACCTGCGCCGTATTGCCGAATTGTTGAATGCCCTGCGCTACTTCGTCATCGGAAAGCTCTTGCCCTCCCAGCTTGGTAGCAGCCGATATTTCATCGTCCGGCTTGCGTTGCAGACGCATCATGCCCGCGCGGTCGATGGAATAGCCTTTTTCCTGCTTGCCGAATCCGCGGTAGAACATGCGGTCTACTTCCACCGTGTCCCAGTAGAGCTTGCTTACACCCCAGCCGAAGGTTTCCGCCGATTGCACGAGCTTGCGGTGCTCCATCGCTTCGCCCGAACGGTCAAATTGCTGGTAACTCCATGCCGTCAGCCGGTCGGCTAGAGCGTAATCGCCATCCTCTTCGCAGGTGTAATTAATCTGCGGCGGATTGGCTGTCAGACGGGCTGTGTTGCGGCGCACAATCAGGCTTAATTCCGGCATGGCAACATTCGTGCGCGTTTTGTCTTCGACCTGAAGGCCGGTCTTGTCCGTCACCATGATTGGCTTGGTGCGGCACTTTGACGCTCTATAAACGTCCTCCCAGGCGTCCCAGTAGTTGATCTGCATGTATCGGCGAGACTCGTTGCGCCTATCAATCACGTCCGCAACAAGGCTGTCGGTATCGGCAGAGGACTTTACGGCTGGCGCCGCTTGAGAAGTGCCTGGAATGCCGCCGGCAGAACTAATAGTTCACTCCTGCGTGGATTGGTTTCCATGTGCTCTGCATCTTGACGGGCGCGACGTATTCCAATCCCGCCATGCACAGATACTTCAAATCGTCGGTAAGGTGATTGCGTTTAGCTTGCGGCTTGCCGATGGGATCTGAGCGTTCCGCCATCGTGGGCGTCAACTGCTGGAAGCGATTGGTTTTCAGTTCGTGCACGAGCTCAGGGCAGGTATCCTGAAAGATGTGCAGGCGTGACTTTGGCTTGAATGATCCGTCCGGCTGCTCGACATCGCGCGGTTTGAGCCATTCGTTAACGGCCTCAGGCCCAGCCGTATTGTCCTTGATGCAGTCTTCAAACCGCCATCCCGTCAAATCCTCATAGCGCTTCTGGAAGTTATATTCCGGATTCTCGTCAAAGAAGCCCTGCCCCATCGCGCGCGCCGCATAATCAATTACGCGCTTATAAATCAATTCGTCTTTGCCGGAATTCTGCGGGTTTTCTTTCGATTCCAGCCAGTTCACGGTCTCCACGTAATGCTTGATCCCGAACCGGTTGTCATCTTCGGGCGCGCTGCCTCTCAGGCCATAGATTTTGCTCGGCCAGAGTTCGCGGTACGCCCAGGCATCGCCCCACGGATCGACCGCAATCCACAGATGCGCATGCGGCACGACGGGATGAGGGTCGAGCGCGTAGTACCGTGTCCAGTTGGCAGGGATTGGGAAGCTATTCTCAAGCGTGGCCTCTTCGTGCAACTGGTAAACGAGCGTGCCCAGCTTCGCCGAGAAGTTTATTTCGAACTCCTGCTCATAATCGGCGGGATTGGTCATGGCAGACCGCTGCTTAGCTGCCCATTCCGGAGTCTTTTCCTCGTCGGCAGAGTAGTGCAAACGGAAGATGGTAATGCCGTGCGGATTCGTCCAAGTCTGGATGCCGCGATGCGGAAAAACCACTTCAGGCAATCGCGCCGTCTCCGTGGCCCACTTCGTTCACGCTGTCGATTACCAGAGTTCCCGCCTTGAGTTTGCTGTTATTGCTCAGCACGGTGCGGATCGAGTTGTAATCGCTGGCGGTTGCCTGCACGTAATCGGAATACTCAACGCCAGACTTCCTGCCGCCGACTTCGAAGTGATAGATGACCTTGTACGTATTCAGCACTGTCGCCATGTCACTCTCCGTAGAAGCTGGCGTGGCGCCCGCGCTTGCGCGCAGACCTTACGCCAATATTGGAATGCTGCAGGCCCGAGGCAATCTTCGGCTCTTTGGTCGAGACTCCGCCGGGCGCAGCGGTTCCGGGCGTGGATTGCGCCAGCGAGCTTGAGTCCTTAAACGGCATGGGGGCTTGAGCGATAAACGTCTCTTCGTTGGCTGAGGTGTCTTTGGCGTTCGGCACGAACGGGCGCTTATTGCTCTGCTTCATGGGTGAGCCGGTTATTGGACGCCCTTTGGCTTTAATCATAGGTTGATCTCCTTCACTTCGCCTGCTTTACCGCCAAACATGGGAACCTTTGAGGCGTCTCCGCCCTTTTGAACGTGCTGCAAGGCTAGGGAGTGCTGCGAATGGCCTACCACGACATCGCCATGCTTGATTTTCTTGTGGAATCGCTGATAACGCTTCAAGACTTCGGCCTTTGCTTCTCCGCCTGGAATTGCGCGACTCGGACGTCTGCTAAAGAAATCGAGAACAGGCCGCACCGAATTAGTTTTCGCTCCCGATAGCGACCCCAAGCGCCACGGCTCAAGGTCTCCATCAACCTGAACCTTAGCGCCCGTGACCTTGCCGATTTTGTTAGCCAGAGCCACAGCGCGTTTACGCGGTGAAGTATGGATGCGAGAAACAGACTTCCCTTTGAAAGATTTGGCGATGCGGTCTGCATGCCTTTCCCCTCCATCGGACAGCGGCGGGTCAAGATGCCCATGCACGCGGCCTTCTTTGTCGAACTGTGTCTCGGTATGAGTTACAAGCCACGCTTTACCGGCCAAAGAACGCGTCTCTCTTGTCTAGGTGATATTCGCAGTCTTCGCAGCGGAACCGGTCAACCGCCGGCGATTTCGGCTCAAACAGGTTGCAGCAGCCAAGCAGCAGGCTAATCCCGCCAGCCACAGCCAGCTTGCGGCAATCGCCATCCTTTCGCGCTCCGCGGAGTTCCATATAGCCGCCTTGTTTGGCGCTGAGGCGATCATCGCTCGCCATAGAACGCTTTGGATTTCTTGAGCGCTGCGCTTCCTTTGCGCTTGTGGCCCATCGCCGGATTTGCGTGCAATTCACCCTTCATTTTCGTCTGCTGGGCGCCCGAAAGTGGCGATCCGCTGGAAAGCAGATATTTGACCTGCTGCCGAGTCCAGGGCATCACTCACCGTAAAATGCTGACTTCTTTTGGTTCTTGGGCAGCGGTTTGAAGCGCCGCTTCGCCATCCGCGCGAAATTGGCTTCCTCGCCTAGCTTGCCGCCCGCGTGCGCTTTCTCATTGGCATATTCCTGAACGCCTTCGCCCTTGGCGTGCGCCTTGGCTGTGAACTTGCCCTTATTCGCCGGGTTTATGTGCATAATGCGGCCTCACTGATTGTGGTTTTGGCTTGCTGCGAAGCATCTGGAAACGGACATAGGCGGCTACTCTAATCGGAACCAATTCCCCGCCTTGTCCTTTGCGAAGAAGCGTGAGCTTCTGCCCGGACCCGTCTCCAATGGGAACAACTCCGCGACCGCCGTCAGCGAGCTGGAATACCCATTCGCAGGGAATTTCGGCGACTCCGCAGGTGGCGACGAATGCAGCGAACGGCGCGGCGGAACTAATTCCCTCGCTCCCATCGCCGTAATAGCCGAACACGCACTCGCCAACATCGACCGTCGGCTCAATCCACGGCTCAATCTCAATGGTGTGCACCTCCGCGCCGGTCTCCGCAAATCGCTTGGTCTGATAGCCTGAGCCTGTGCCTATCTCCAGCAGCTTTTCGCCTGGTTTCAGGTCGAGCAATTCCAGCATCAGATCCGTTACTTCCTTCGAAGGAATCGCTCGTTTGCCCTCGAATACGGCTGGATAGCCTAAAGGCTGCACTGTTCTCCGAACCAGCCAGGCCCTGCAGAGCTAATCGCAATGATCTGCTTGGCAACAGGCTGCGCCGCGTTGTAGCACTGCTCCGCCTCGGGCAAGAAAGCTGCTTCGTCCATGATGTAAATCGTTGGGTGATACAGCCTGATCTTATTCACGCCCTTCGGAATCCCATGCACGCGGCCGCCCGAAACCCATTCCATATTGAGCTGCGAAGCCTCGCTTTTGAGTGGGTGCATCGCTTTGAGCCAGTCGGGTTGATGCCGATAGAGGCATTCCGCATAACCGACAAGCTCGGTAGCCTTTTCCTCTGAATCGGTCTGCACCACCACATCGGCCTGCCACCATTGCGCACGGTGTGCCGCATGCAGCATGACGCTCCAAGACGTGACCATTTCGCGAGTCTTTGGAATAAACAGGCGCTTCTCGCGCTCAAGGTATTCAAACAGGCATTCGAAATAAGACTTGCGCGGAAACGGCGCGACAAACTCAACGCCCTGTTCGCGGAAGTGCGGATTCTCTGTCGCAGTCCAATTCCTGCCCCAATAGAGCGCAGAGCGCCGGCAGCGTTCATTTCGAATTGCTCTCAGGGATTGCTGATTCAACAAGCTGCTCAGCGATGGCGAGCTGCTCATCCGAGAGCTTGCTTGCGTCAAAGTGCTCATGCTCAATACGTCCCTTGATTTCTAACGTGGCGTTTTTGCCGTACATCCATTCCACCCATTTAGCAGCCAACATAGCTGAAACCTTCACATCTTTTCCGGTCAGATGGCGACAGACCAGGTTTTGCATGGAGGTGGCCTTGGCACCTTTACGGAGAGCGGCTTCTATGCCCTCGGCGAACTCCCTTAAATCCTTAGCCGTATTACGCTTGGCTGTTACGCTTCGGGTTCTAGTACCCACTTTACCGGCTCACCCTCCGCGCCATGTGACGCAGCCAGTTCTGGCAGGAAGAGCCTTTTACGCGAGCCCGGCGCACTACATGCGATCTTCTGGGCTTTTCAGCGCGCATATTTGCCTTAACCT
>DATNAF010000375.1:0-13483 GCA_035572845.1 Terriglobales bacterium | reverse complement strand
CATGCGTCAACTCGGCGCTTCAATGACGGTAAACGCCGGAAACTCGGAGAGCATTGCAAGCGCCCAGCGCAGCCGAGGATATGACGTTGTGATCGACGCCAGTGGCAGCCCGCCGGCCCGACAGATGGCATTTGACTTGTGCCGTCCCGGCGGACAGGTGGTGTTGCTGGGAATGGCAGCGCAGCGCAGTGAAGTCAATTTCGTGACGAGCATTCGCAAAGAGCACCGGGTAGTCATGTCGTTCGCTTATACCCCAGTAGATTTCAAGCGAGCGCTCGACCTGTTGATTGCGGGCGAAATCGATCTGACTTCGTGGACGGTCCGCATGCCTCTCGAACGTGGTCAGGAGGCGCTCGAACGCATGAGCCATGCGCCAGGCGTCTCTCTCAAGATGATGCTCGAAGTGGCGGCCCGTGGCTGAGTCAGTCCCAGTCTTACGGTCAAGTCTGCCGCGAATTCTTGGCATGCCGCGATGGCTGGCATTTTCGTTGCTTACCATTCTGGTATGGGGAGCATGGGGCGCAGTCTCTAAAGTCGCGTCTGAGGGCGTTGACGCCGACACCAATCAGGTCTTCTTCACCTTTGGACTCTTGCCGCTCATCCTGATCGTGTGGCGGTCGCCGCGAAACGCCGGCGGTGGCAAGGGTCGGCGCGGCGGAATCGCATGGGCATTCCTAACCGGCATTTTAGGTGGAACCGGCAACATCGCTTTTTTCCACGCGCTGGTTATCGGCGGCAAAGTTTCGGTGGTGTCGCCCGTCACTGCGCTATTCCCGCTGGTGACGGTGATTCTCGCGGTAACGTTGTTGCACGAGCGAGTCGGGACCGCGCAGAAAGCAGGGCTGGGGCTGGCCCTGGTCGCGATCTATCTGTTGAGCATGTAACTCGAGGACCTATGTCTCACTTACCTGCATGGATGTGGTTTGCCGCGATCGCTCTGGTATTTTGGGGAATTACCGGCGTTACCCAAAAGCTTGCCACCAATCGCATTTCGAGCGAACTCTCATTCATTTGGTTCGCTTACGCAATGATCGTGATCTCGGCGGTGCTGGCGGCATTCGTGCCAATTCACTGGCACCTCCGGCCGTTGATCTTTTGGGCGGCAGTGGTGGGCGGTACGTTGAACGGACTCGGCGCGCTGACCAGTTTCACTGCGCTCGAATCAGGTGGAAAAGCAGCGGTGGTGATTTCACTGATTTCGCTTTATCCGCTGGTGACAGTTGCGTTCGCGGTGACAATCCTTCACGAGCACTTGACGGCTGCCCAGGCAATCGGCGTGGGACTCGCAATTGTTGCCGCGATTTTGCTTTCGCTCGAACCGAAACCGGTGGATGGAAAATCCTAACTCGCCTCGCTCATCTTGCCTGATCCGTCAATTGAACCTACCGAGCGCAGTCCCTCCTGTACCAGGAAACGCACATCAGTTTGCAAGCTCTCGCCGGGTCCGAGCGTGCGATGTCGTCCCGCAGCTTTCATCGCATCAAAGTTCAGCGGATATCCCGTGCAAGGTTCCAGCACTGCAACGTTGTAGTTGCGCCAGCCTCCATAGGTGGCGAACAGCCAGGAGCATGAGAAGACCTTGGGATCAAATTGCAGCCCGCATGCCAGGCCAGTGACAGTATTGGTGAGCGCGCACCAATTTCCTTTCATTTGCGTACCGTAGAAAAAATAAAGCTGACGCGCACATTCCGGAGTAACGCACCGCAAATCGATCTCACCGGCAGAAGTCTTGATCAAGGGCCATTGGCTGAGTTCGGGCGCGCCGCCGAGCGTTCCCGGAAAGCCCGACTCTAGAGCGACCTGCATGGGAGGAAAGTCGATGCGATGTTGCGGGGTCACTGCCATCGCTGGATGAAGCTTCCAAAGAAACGGGAATGCCGTCCTGCCGCGATTCGTAAATCGATGCTGAAATTCAATTCGCGGCTGATCACAGCGCAGGCGAATGGTCTTCTCCACTTCGATCGAACTAATGGGCGTAACATATCTCAGCCGAACGCCTGCTTCGTCGGCTCGCGACCATGGCTCGGCGTCCCACTCGCCAGTCCACAGCTCGCCATGATCAGGATAGCTTTCCCCTTCAATTGTGGAAATTTCATCGTTGGGGAATAACTCATCCCACCCGCCGCTCCAGACGTCGTCGTAGCGTGAGTTCAAGGGCAAGCGAGCGGGCGGAATTCGCCGATTATTCCACAGCAGGTCGGCATCGAGAGGCTTGTATGTAATCTGCCAAATCTTCGCGCCGGCTTCAGGAAGAATGATCACGCGAAGCGACCGGTTCTCCAGCACGACGCTGCGCAGCCCCCGGTACGACCAATCTGTGCTCACGCCGAGTTTCATGAATTCCAGTGCCTTTCTTTAGACCCAAGCTCTTAATCTATTGTTCCTCGCTCACAGTTGCCAGATTCGAGCGATGGACATATTTCGGTGATGCTACCGAATCGCGAATTGTTATGGTGGAATTGTCGGCAGCCACGATGCCGCAATCGAAATTCACATGATCGAAAACTGCATGGCTGCGGCCGCCCACGCGGATTTCGCTGGTGGCCAGATCTGGACGCTGCTCGGCAAGTCTTAACGCACCAACAGTGGAATTGTCGACCTGTAATTGAGCGTCACCCGCCAGGGAAAGCCAGTCGGCATAAATATCAGAATTGCGGACTGTGAGTTTCGCGTGGCTATCGGCTGTGAGCTCGTCGATGACGCTGTTCGTAAAAGTAAGGTCCGCATCGCCGCCCGCATACACGTCCCAAGTATCCGCATTCACATGGCTCAGCTCCAAACGGAAAGGGCAGTTCGAAGTGCCGGGCGCCGGGACCACAACTGGCACCTTAGCTGACCCGACAAGGCCGTGTGGAAGGCTAAACGTGCCCTTGCATGCAGGCATGATTGCCAGCTGCGCTCTCCCAATGTTCCTGAGTCGCACATTGCTGCTGCCGTGGACATACAAAAGAAAAAACTGTGCCGTGGTGTCAGTCAGGTCAGCGCTAGCCAGCGACCCCATGCGAAGTGCTCGAGAGAAAGATTGATCAGCAGGAATGTCCGAGAACTCGAGCTGATCGTCATCACCGGTATGGGTTGATAGGAAGATCAAGTGCAGATGACGGCCAACCACGTGGCTCGATCGCGAAATTTCAAGTTCAAAAATACTGAAGTTCTCAAGCCTGGCTTGTACGTGGTCCAGGTGGAATTCCGAATTCTTAGTTTGGAAGTCGTTAACGGCAAGATGGCCCTTCAACTGCCAGATCGGATGCGCGCCACCTTGCGGGACCATGCTTGATCGATGGATGCTGATCTTAACCGGGCCATCGCAATGGAGACCGCTGGTGCCATTCGGCGAAGCAGGCGGATCAGATACTTGGATTTTCACATCTTCGAGCTCAAGCTCCGCCCCGGAAGCCACAGTAATAGGTCCACGAAGATCAAGGGAAATGCCTTTGAGTTTTACATGTCCCGAAATGAGCAGTGGCCCGTCATGTCGAAATTCTGCTTTTTCGTCGACGACGGCGCCATCCTTGAGGTCTGGAAGGGTCTTCTGTCCAAATGCCGGGGATCCAAGCGTCAGAAGAAAGCAGAACAAGGCGCATTTCATAAAGTCGTGATTATGGAATCAGGGCTTGCAGAATACCTGATACGCGCCCTCCGGCTGAATGTTTATCCGACATTCCTTCACAAATTCAGCGGTTCAGGAATAAGGCAGCGGTTTGTCAGTATGCTGTGTGCATCGTATCCTGACCAATCGGGGTGGTTTTCATGCAGTGGTTGGGACCAGAAATGCGGCGCTGGCTTGGGATTCTCGCGTTCGTCGCGCTGTTGGGGGTACGTTGTAGTTCGGCTGGCGAGGCAAACGCAAAAGATCTGATTCAGCAGGCGTTCGATTTTCATCAGAAGGGCCAGTTCAGTGAGGCACTTCCGCTGCTGCACCGCGCTCACGACCTCGCCCCCGAAGACTATTTCGTAAATCTGCTTCTGGGCATCGATTCTCTACGCACCGGACAGGCGAAGACTGCTGTCCCTTTTCTGAAAAAAGCCTCTCGGTTGCGCCCTAAAGAAGAATATCCGTTGGCGTACCTGGGCGAAGCTTATGCACGGCAGGATCTATACGGAGAAGCGGCGGAAGCCTATATCAAAGCTGCGCGCCTCTCGCCGGGATCTTCGGAATCGGCGGTGGCCTTTGTGGACTTTGCCTTGGCACGCTTCGCCAGCATGTCGGAATTATTGCGCAGCTCAAAAAAAGGATTGGCAGCCGAATATCGGTTGCGCGCTCTGGCCCAGCCAGAGGCGGATCCTTCACGATTGCCGTTGTTGCAGCGCGCTGCCGACCTTGATCCAACCGCACCCGGCATCTGGTCTGATTTGGCGCGTGCGGCTTTGGTCGCCGGCAATGTCGCGGACGCAAAAGTATTTACCGGCAAAGCCCTGCAAGCTGATCCTGATGATCAGGCCGCAGAAATTGCGGAAGCGCAAATCGCAGCCCAAAATTCTCAGTGGGAACGCGCAATAAAAATTATCAATTCAGTTGGTCAAAATTCTCCGGAAATGCTTTCTCGCGCCTCGCGCCAATGGCCACCGCAACTTGCGCCGCCTTTATCCAATGTGGTTTCGGGTTCCGCAGCTAAGTTTTTTGATTGTGTGCGGGGATCGCCGAGCAATTGTCATCTCGCGTTTGGCACAACCTCTACGGAGGGACCATCCGTTCTCTTTCGCGAACAGAGATGGGAGCAGCTAACGAAACTTCCCACGCCCCAGTCGAGCCAAACCGTGGCCTGGTTTCAGCGCGGAGTTGGGTTCGCGAAACTTGACGACTGCCCCAAAGCAATTCCGTCACTCGAGCGTGGCCTATCGAAATCATATCCCGACGTTTACGGAATGCTATTGCTCTCGTGGTGTTACTCCCGCGAGGCGGGCAAAACCGCGGAACAGGTGCAGCAGTCGGCCAACGATGAAGCTCCGGTGCATGTCATGCGCGGCGACATCCTATTGCGATTGCGGGCGAAAGCTGCGATGGCAGTATCGGAATATCAGCAGGCACTGGCTCAGGATGCAAACGATCCTGCGGTATTGGAACGGCTTGCAGAAGCGCAACTAGGCGCGGGTCAGGCAGATGCCGCACGTGACACGGCGCAAGCCGCGATCAAGATCGATCCCCAGCGTATGGCGGCAAAAAGCACGCTGGCCAAAATTGCGATGCAGGAGCGCGATTATTCGGACGCGCTGCCGTATCTTCGCGAACTCGTCGCCCGAAATCCGCAGGATGAATCCATCCGCATCGAACTCGGCAAGGCCTGTGCACAAACCGGCGCACTGGGCGACGCATGGAAGAATCTGGCGCCTGCGCTGGCGCATGGCTATCCCGACGAGAAGGGAAGCTTGCACTACCTGTTAGGAAGCGTTCTGAAAAAAATGGGACGTGATGCCGAAGCGCAACAGGCATTTTCCGCGGCCACAGAACTCTCTGAAGCCTTTCAGCAAAAATCTTATCGCGACCAGGATGCTGATGCCCAGCGGTAGCAATCAATTCAGCCGTCGCCAGTTCGCAAAGTTGCTGGGCGGCGCCGGCCTGGCATTATCTCTTCCAAGGACCTTTGCTGCAGCTGCGAATAACGGCCCAATCGTTTTCGAAAATGCCGCTCCCAAATGCGGATTAGATTTCATTTTGCGCAACGATGCGCGCGGCCGTAAGTACCAGGTCGAAACCGTGCTGGGCGGATTAGGGGTGATCGACTTCGATCAGGACGGCTGGCCTGATCTCTACTGCGTGAATGGCGCAGCATTGCCGACACTGGAGAAAAGTGATCCTGCTTTCTTCAATCGTCTTTACCGCAATAACCGCGATGGCACGTTTACCGACGTCACCCAAAGAGCGGGAGTGCAAGGCCACGGATATGAGATGGGTGTTGCGGTGGGCGACTACAACAATGATGGATTCGACGATCTTTACGTACTTGGTGTGCACGGCAACACCCTCTATCGGAACAATGGCGACGGCACTTTCACTGATGTGACGCAGGCCGCCGGGGTGAGCGGCGTCGAACAACGAGGCCGCAAGTTGTGGTCCGTCGCCGCGGCATGGCTCGATTACGACAACGATGGCCATCTTGACCTGATCGTCTCCAATTATTGCGACTGGACGCCGGGCGACGATCCAATTTGCGGTGGCCTCAATAGCGCCGATCGAACTTATTGCCATCCGGACATGTACCGCGCCGAACCGGTTTTGCTGTATCACAACAATGGAGACGGAACTTTCACCGAGGTCTCCGCGCACGCAGTCGCGGGCAAACTCCTGGGAAAGGGAATGGGGATCGCGGTCGCAGATTATGACCGTGATGGCCTTCCGGATATTTTTATCGCCAATGACAATGACCGGAACATGCTCATCCACACGTTGAAAGGCGGGAAGCTGAAAGAACTAGGAATGGAATCTGGCATTGCCTACAACGGCGATGGGCGACAGATCTCCGGCATGGGCGCCGATTTCCGCGATTACGACGGTGACGGACTGCCTGACATTCTGATGACTGGACTGCGCGGAGAGACATTTGAATTATTTCGAAATAACGGCAAAGGTGGATTCAATGACGCCAGCGCCAGCAGTGGTCTGCTGAATCTTAGCCGCCCATGGAATGGATGGGGTTGCGGCTTGGTCGATCTCGATAACGATGGCTGGCTGGACGTGTTCATCGCGTGCGGTGGTCTGGATGCCAATGAACCGCAGCCGAACCGCGTGCTGAAAAATGTTGCCGGTCATTTCACTGACGTCTCCGCCAACGCTGGCCCTGATTTCGCAATTTCTCGCCTGCATCGCGGTGTTGCGTTTGCCGACTTCGATAACGACGGTCGAATCGACGCGGCTGTGACTTCTTTGAATCAGCCCATCGAACTCTGGATGAATCGCACGCCCATGCAGCATTGGCTTCAGCTTAAATTGAAAGGCACGACCAGCAATTCGTCAGCATTAGGTGCGAAAGTAATTTGCCGTACGGCTCGGCGCAGTCAGGTTGCATTCGTGGCCAATAGCGTGGGCTATGCATCTGCAAGTGATTTGCGAATTCACCTCGGACTCGGCGACGAACGCCAAGTTTCACTGGAAATTCACTGGCCTTCAGGCACAGTGCAGGAACTGAAAAACGTCGCTTCGGATCAACAGCTCAATGTTGAAGAACCAAAACCGTCAGCCAAAGAAAAGCGCAATCCTTAGTAGCTGCTGGTTAAACGACAGAAAAAACGTTCTTTGGGGTAGAACCTGAGAACCTGTTCGTTCCAAACTCCTTGAACATAGAAATGTGTACCGCGCGATCGTGGAGCGTACACCGCCGTAGTCCCACCAATTGACCCGGAGGTCACAAAAAATGCATCGATTAGCGAATCGCAGGTTCGCGTTTGTATTCTCAATATTGCTTTCTTTCGTTGGCTTATTGGGACTGTTGGTGGCGAACCAAAGCGCGTGGGCGCAGTCTTCTAACGGACAAGTCACGGGGTTGGTTACAGACTCGACCGGGGCGGCGATGCTCGAGGCTGAAGTCACGGCTACGAATACAGCAACCGGGGTCAGCACCAGCACTAGAACCAACGGCTCCGGCGTTTACGTTTTGCCACAGTTGTTGCCAGGCAGTTACGAAGTGAAAGTAACGAAAACGGGTTTCGGCACCAGTTCGCGAAAGGATCTTATTGTCCGAACAGGTGACAAGTTGTCTTTGAACTTCACGCTGAAACCGGGGTCTGTGCAGGAGACTGTAAATGTTAGCGCCACCGCGCTGCTTAACGCCGATCAATCTGCCAGCGCACAAGTACTCGACAATAAGATGATTACTGAATTGCCGCAACTCAATCGTAATACTCTCGATTTAGCGGGAGTAATTCCGGCAATTCAGGGACAAGGACCTCCGGCAGATCAGATTTCCACTCTGGGGAACGCCACCTATTTCATTGCTAATTCTGGCAACTCCTACTCCGTTGCTGGTGGACAGGTGAATGGGACGAACATCTCAGTCGATGGTAATCAAGTGCAGGATCAGGAGTTCAATGCTACGAACCGCTCTGTCCCCACGCCAGACGAAGTCGGTGAATTCCGCGTAGAGAGCGGCATCCTCACCGCAGATCATGGACGATATTCAGGCGGGGTTATTTCGGTCAACACGCAAAGCGGAACCAATCGCTATCACGGCAGGCTGTTCGAGTACTTTCGAAATCAGATACTGAATGCCAACCAATGGGCACAAAATGCAGTCACACCGACGGTACCTCGCCAAGCGTTTCACCAGAATGATTACGGCCTAACCTTGGGCGGGCCTGTTAACATTCCCCACCTATACTCAGGAAAAGATCGCACCTTCTTCTTTTTCGGTTGGGAAGGAGAGCGCTTTAATCAGAGTCAGAATGTCATTAGTAGCGTGCCAACCTTGCTCAATCGCCAAGGAGATTTTTCTCAAACCGTCATTAACTATCAAAACGGATCACCGGTGTATGCCACGATTTTTGATCCGTTTCATGGTTCCAATGTCGGCGGCAACTGGGTGCGTCCACAATACGCGCAAGCTAAAATCTGCTCTCAAGCCGACATTACCGGCGGGACCTGTCCCGCTGGAAATGAGTTGCTCTCCTTACAGAGCGCGTTATTTTCCAACTATATGTCCCTGTGGCCGCTGCCAAACCATGCCCCTGCGGCTAACAGCGACCACGTCGGAAATTACTATTCGACGATTCATACTACCCGCCCCACCGATCGCTTTTTCCTGCGATTGGATGAGAATGTGGCGAATAATCAGCGAGTGAATTTCAGCATCAGCCGTTCCAATATGACGAACAGCATTCCAGCCCCGTATTTTCACGGATCCGGTTCAGTCACCACTGACCTGGACTGGACTGGCAGCCTGCAATACAACTGGACGCTGTCGCCAACTTCGATCCTGGATGCTCACATAGGCTTTGGTGTAGCCGACCTCGTGAGTGATGGCGTGTCGGGATGGGGATCGAGCCCCGATCCAAAGATCGATACAAGCAAATGGCCTTTTGATCGGCTAATCATCAATAATCCAGCCAAGAGTACGGTCAATATCCCGCCAGGTATCAGCATTTGTGGCTTCGATTGCGTCGGTGGTTATGACAAGGTAGGTGGCGCGGAGTTTGATTCATTTATCAATCAGAATGTGAATGGCAGCATTGCTTATACCAAAGTTTTCCATCGTCACACGATTAAAACAGGATTCGACCTTTACTTCCTTCGTTTTCGCGAGAAGGGCGGCGATCGCACTGGCGTAGCCTGGGTTAATCCCGGCGGAGGATCCAATCAGGTCTGGAACAACGTCGATAATCTCACCGGGAGCCCATTAGCGGAGCTGATGATGGGATCGTCGAACGTCTTTCAATGGGGCAACTGGAACATTACGCCTTACGGTTGGAATCAAGCGGCTTATGTGATGGATGATTGGAAAGTTAACAACAAATTAACGGTTCAGATGGGTCTGCGCTGGGACCATGATGGGGCACGAAAACCGCAGAACGCAAACGCCAGCACTCCTATCATGTACGACATGAACGCGAAAAATGTCCTCACCCCGAACGCCGGATGGAATTGGGGCCAAGTGACGGCGGCAGTTCCCGGTCTCGCAAACTTGCCGCAACCCGCGTGGTTAAGTCAGGGAGCGACAGGACGCGTTGCGCTGTTAGGGACACCCGAGTATCCGCAGAAAAACCTCTACAGCACCGAGAAGTTGAATTTCCAGCCACGTCTCGGCATCGCCTACGCTCTCAATGACAATACCGTATTACACGGCAGTGCAGGAATCATTTATCAGGGACTTGGGGGTTTATCGACTGACTGGTTCAGCTTCTACTACAACTCAGTAACCTTCAACCAAATCGCAACGCTCGACGGACAAAACTGGGTCAGTGAATTTGGACGCGACCACGGCCTTGGAACATTTCCCGCCCAATCCGGGGGAACGAACCTCGGATATTATCCGCCGATTAGGACTAACCAAGAATACGGCTTTCAGACGTTCGGGGCTGCCGCTAGCTTAGACCAAGCTGGCACAACCATCAGCCACTTCCAGAGTCCTGAAGAATACAGCTGGGATTTCAGCGTGCAGCATCAGCTTGCCAAGAATTGGGTAGCCACTGTGGACTATACCGGTATTCGCGGTATTCACCTGTTGATGCCGGTATGGAATTGGAGCACTAACAACATACCGCTTCAGTACTATAAGCTGGGTAATAATTTGTCGACTCAGGTGCCTAATCCATTCTTTGGTCAGTCACAAACTTTCGCAAGCGAACCCACGGTTTCGTTGTCGCAGTTGCTTGGACTCTCACCGCAGTATTCGCAGGTGTCTCCAGGCCAAGCAACTTGGGGCAGATCGTTCTCTAATTTCCTGAACATGCAGGTTCAGGGCCGAAATTACCACGGGCTGACGCTGCTGGCATCGTATTCAATTCGCAAGACCTTGACGAACACAGCCGGGAAAGATATTCAGCACAACGGACCGGCAGGGCGAGGATTACTGCAAGATCCGCATAACCTGATGGAAGCTTACGGAGTTGCCCTTTACGAAATGCCGCAAACAATGCTGTTGAATTATTCCTACGAGCTTCCTTTTGGGAACGGCCGCAGTTTCATGAACCACGGCAATGGTATCGGATATAAAGTGCTAGACGCTGCGGTTGGCGGATGGTCTGTCGCGGGGATAAGTACATACAATCCAAAGGGCACTCCTGTTTTGGTCCCCGATGTAAGTACCGGCACCACCGTTCCCGGAGCTGCCCTTCGCTACTCTCTGGCTCCAGGCGTGAATGCGCGCAGATCGAATGCTCAGTATTCACAGGCACTGGCTTTCAATGGCGGTTTCGTCAAGGGGAGCGCAGCGGAAGGAGTTCTGAATCCAGCTGCTTTCGTAACCACGCCGGATTATGGACTGAGCAATGCTCCTTTTGTTTTTCCGAATCTTCGAAATCCGGGAAGCTTCTTCACTGATGCGACGCTGTTGAAGAAGTTCTATTTTTCGCGTGAAGCCGACCGTTATCTGGAACTGCGGGTAGAGGCGTTGAACATCTTCAATCACGCCAATTATGGTCCCATTGATAACAATCCCAACTCCTCAACTTTTGGCGCGGTGCAAGGGAAAGGCATCAACCTCCAGCAAGGATCCAATCTGAACAATCCTCCAAGGACAATGCAGATTGGTCTTCGCATCTTCTTCTAGCAAGTTTGAGGGGCCAGTCCGGCTGAGGCCGGCTGGCCTCGCCCTTTATTTGGAGCTCTCGTTCATGTTGCACGTAATTCGTGTCGGTTGCATCGGCCTGCTTTGCCTGTCATCCAGCCTGGCGGCACTTGGCCAGACCAATGCTCAACTCAAAACTTCTGATACGGAGCTTGTTCTCGAAGCTGGAGCCACAGCGCCACGATTGATATCTCTATCGCCTTCCGATCACCGCAAGTGGGAGAACCGTGCTTCCGAAACCTTAATTCCCTTCGTAGAAATGTCTGAGAAGCAAGTTCCCGTCAAATGGAGCTTCAATCGTGAAGCCAGCCAAATCGGCGAGCAGCGGGTTGCGTTCATTTATGAGTCCGCGTCGCCGCATCTGCGCCTGACTTGGGAGTGGCAGGTTCGCCAACAATATGGCCCGATTGAGCACGAAATACGCATCGAAAATCTGGACACCCAGGAAATCTGGATACCCATGCAGGACAGCTTGGCATTTGATTGGCAAGTCGATCCGAGCTCAAAGCTCGAACATCTTTTTGTAGAGAAAGGTGCGAACACGCCCTCGCCGGTCGGCACGCATGATGTTCCGCTCACCAACGGATATCAGTGGACAGGAACATCGAGTACCTACGGTGACATAGATAACGATAAACCTCGCGAGATCATTCCCTGGTCGCTGGTGGAGAGCAAAGATTCCGCTTCGGGTTGGTATGCGGGAATTGAGTTCAGCGGCCGCACCCGCGTCTCACTGAAACGCGAAAAAGATTCGATTCAGGGAGCGCTGGGGCTCGACCCAGATCCAAGGCCGTTTCGCACGCGTTTGCCGCCGGGCGAGTCGTTCGAAACCCCGGTGGTTTTTCTTGGCGGATTTCACGATGGCGCCGACGGCGCGGGAAATGTTCTTCGTCGCTGGGTGCGCGCGGTGCTCGGCAATCCCGAAACCTGGAAAAATCCAAGCTATCCCTTGGTCGTGAATAACAGCTGGGGCGGCGGGATGGCGGTCAACGAAGAGATTGCCCTGCGCATGATTCGCGATGGCGCTGACCTCGGCGTCGACATGTTCCATATCGATGCTGGATGGTTTCGCGGTGTAGGCGACTGGTATCCCAATCCGCAGAAATTTCCGCACGGCCTGGCGTTTGTCGCCGGTAATGCGCACCAGCACGGATTGAAGTTCGGGATTTGGGTGGACTGGACGCAGGCGGGTTTGTCCACTGAACCGGGCGCGCTGAACGCTCGCGATCCCAAGGTGCGCGACTGGATGGTGACCGACATTCCAAAAGATTGGCAGCCGGAGCCGTTCAAGGGACAGACCATCGACTTGGGCGTGCCCGAAGCCAAGCAGTGGGCGCAAAAGGAAGTTGAGCGCATCGTCACCGACTATCATCTCGACATGCTGGAGCACGACGGATACTTGGTGGCGCATGGGTGCAGCCGCACCGACCATCCTCACGCCGCTCCCGACCCGCTAAACATGTGCGTCTACAAATCCTGGGGGTCGTATTGGGTTGACAGCTCGAATTCGACTGATGTCAGCTATCACGCGGTTCGCGCCTACTACGACATTTATTCCAAGATGCGCAAGGATCATCCGGGCCTGCTGTTTGAAATTTGCAACGACGGCGGCAGGATGGTTGATTTCGGCAGCGCCGCGCACGGCGATTACTTTTCTGTCACCGACACTTACGATCCGCTCTCAAACCGCCGTGCGTTTTATGACACCAGCCACGTGCTTCCCGCTGCCATGCTTGAAAGTTATGTTGAGAAGTGGCCGACGCCTCGCATTGAAAATTTCCGCTACATGCTCCGCAGCGGCATGATGGGATGGTTCACCATCATGATCGATACCAACTCCTGGTCCCCGGAGCAGCACGCCGAAGCAAAAAAAGAAATTGCGTTGTATAAAAAAGAACTTCGTCCACTGATTCGGGACGCGAATCTATATCACATTTCACCACGGCCGGATGGAGTTCATTGGGATGCAACTGAATACTGGGACCCGCAACAAAAACGAGGCGTAGTGTACGCATTTCGCGGCACGACTGAAACCGAGAAAACACATTCCTTCCAGTTGAGCGGATTGCAGCCTGATGGAAAATATCGGCTCACGTTTTACGACCACAGTTCTCCTGATCGGACCGTTAACGGTAGAGATCTCATGGGCGAAGGCCTGAAAGCCGCGCTTCCTTTGCAAAATAGTTCAGAACTGGTGTTCATCGATGAGGAAACGCACTGATGCCGATTCCGACAGCTGCGACCGTGAACACGCCATCTTCGAACCG
>DATNAF010000374.1:0-15306 GCA_035572845.1 Terriglobales bacterium | reverse complement strand
TGGATTCATGCTTTCGTCCTTCCGCTCTTCTGGTGCGCATCCTGAACTGCGGCGACGATTCCGGGGGAAGCTCCGCAACGGCAGATGTTCCCGCTCATGCGCTCACGAATTTCATCATTAGTAAGCTCAACCGGGGCCGTCGAATTTAAATCTTCTGTTACGACACTTGCATCGCCGCGTTTCTGTTCTGCCAGCAGCGCCACCGCCGAACAAATCTGGCCGGAGGTGCAGTATCCGCACTGAAAACCGTCATGTTCGATGAATGCCGCCTGGACTGGATGAAGCTCATTCCCATTCGCGAGGCCTTCAACAGTAACGATCTGATCGCCGTCATGTACCACCGCGAGCGATAGGCAGCTATTGATTCGCCGACCATTCGCGAGTACCGTGCATGCGCCGCACTGGCCGTGATCACAGCCTTTCTTTGTTCCGGTCAGGTCCAAATGCTCGCGAAGAAAATCGAGCAGAGTTACGCGCGGATCAATCGCGAGGCTTCGCGGCTGGCCATTGATCTTCAAGTTGAGAGAAACCGCACCGGTAGAGGTTTCATGTCCTGCTTCGACGAGTGTTGCGCCTGTGCTTCGCAATGGTTTGGACAAGTAGGCTCCTCCCGTAATCACGCCTACGGTTGCAACGAATCCCCTCCGGGTCAGGTTGGGATTTATCCGGGGATTGTCAGTTGCGCGGATTCTTTGATCTGAGCTTTCTGAACGCTCATTCGGCGGAGAACTGAATTTATTATTGTCTTCCATATGAGTGCTATCTTTCACAAGCACATGTGCGGCAACAATTGTGCGGAAGCAGTTCTTGGATGCAGGTCTTTTAAAAAGGGCTAGCCTGAGAGTGGGTACTCAGAAGGGTGTAGATGGGATAGAGGTGGTTATCTGAACCGGCGTATGAACAATGAGTGCCGTTCGGCGCGATAGAAGCCGACTACATAGATAACGGGTTTGCCATTCGAGGAATAAATGACCTGGCGAATGCGCATGACCGGGGCGCCGCGTGGCACCTGAAGAAATTGCGCGATCCGAAGATCGGCGGCGGTGGCGTCCACTTCCTCGTCTGCATACGTGAGTTGCACGCCAAAATCCTGTTCGAGACGAGCGAACAGTGACCCGCGACCCAACGCTTCCCGCACCAGTCCGGGAAATCGTTCCGCCTCCAGATAACAGGTTTCGAGCGCAAACGGCTCCTCGGATGTATGCCGCACGCGTTCGATCTTGAACATGCTGCTCGCTGCAGGAATCATCAGCCGGGCGGCAACTTCGTCTTCCTGCTCGATAATTTTGGCGGCCACGACCCTCGATCCGGCCGCCAGTCCCCGGCTCGCCATTTGCTCGGTATAACTCATTAACTTGTTGAAATGAATGCGAGGCGGGGCGACGAATGTTCCGGCCCCACGCCGGCGCTCGACTATGCCCTCCCGCTCCAGACCAGCAAGCGCGTGCCGTGCCGTCATCAAGCTCACGCGATGCAGGCGGGCAAGCTCCCGTTCGGAAGCTACTGCGTCTCCTGGCTTTAGATCTCCCGCGTCGATCCGCTCGCGGATCGAGCCCTGGATCTTTTGATAGGCGGGAAGAGCGCTTTGGCCGTTTGCCGACATTCTGTCCTTATGGTTTAGGTCGAGGCCGGAATTTAGAATTCCTCTGCTATATAGCGAAAAGACTCCAAAATGTAAAGAAATTAAACAACCACGGTAACTTTACCTGACCAGGATTCCGCTTAGTTTAGCAAATTCCGCTGGAATAACGATTCGCTATAGATTGCGGGTTGCTTGAGGCGAACGCCAGCATATTCAGTGCTGCCTGGAACGGCAAAATTGCGCTGGATTGTATTTCGTCTCAAAATATCTTCACCTTCGCAGAGGAACGGTCGGAACTGCATTTTTTCCTCGAAGGTTTTAATTTTTTGCTTGACCATCACCATTCATCTGCTATATAGCATTGCGCATCCCTTTTGTGGGCCGAAAAAAAGTTCTTCCCGGAGGTTCTCAGATGAGCACACGCAGATTGCTCTCGCTGGCGGTTCTCGGTTCCCTGTCCATCGCATTGTTAGTCGTTAGCCAAGCTTCCTGGGCGCAGGAAGTCACCGCGTCCATCGTAGGAACGATTACAGATCAAAGCGGCGCCCCCATAAAAGGAGCGACGGTTATCGCTACGGACACTGACCGGGGCACAGTTTTCAGCGCCACCACGAATGATGCTGGTGGGTACAATCTTACCCGGTTGCCGGTCGGCAGCTATTCGGTCAAAGTCTCAGCCTCGGGATTCGATACCGCGATTCATCCTCGCTTCACGGTGGTGCTGAATCAAACCGCGCGTGTAGATGTCCAGATGAAAGTCGGTCAAGTTACCGAAAGCGTCGAGGTTACCGGCCAAGCGCCAGTGCTGCAAACGGACACTACGCAGGTCAATACCATTATTGATTCCGTGACCAATGATCAATTGCCATTGGCGACGCGAAATTACGTCGAACTCACTTTGCTTGCGCCTGGATCGGTATCACCGGATCCTGACAACTTCAACAATGGCGACAACACCGCTAACGGCGCAAGACCCTACATCAATGGAAATCGTGAGCAGGCAAACAATTTCATTTTGGATGGAATGGATAACAATCAGGTATCCGACAATCTGCTTGGATACACTCCCGCTCCTGACGCAATCGAGGAATTCAACCTGATTACGCAGAATGCGTCGGCGGAATTCGGTAACTATATGGGCGGGATTGTGAATACGACCATAAAATCAGGAACGAATAGTGTTCATGGCGATCTGTGGGAGTACTTCCGAAACGACAAGCTTAACGCCAACAGCTGGCAAAACGGATTCACTCCTAATGCAAATGGCGGTTTTGGCGTGCCAAGGAATACGGTGCGCTGGAATATGTATGGCGGCACCATCGGCGGGCCAATTATCAAGAACAAGCTATTCGGATTCTTCGATTATCAAGGACAGCGTTTTGATCATCCCGCTACTGCTCAGGGCATCAACGTTTTCACAACCGCCGAGCGCGGTGGTGATTTCTCCGGACTTTGTGCGACCGGCTTTACGGCTGGCCAGTGCAACGATCGCGATTCGAAAGGGAACGTTGCAAACCAACTCTACAACCCCTGTGCAGCAGGAACTGGAGGCACCGGGACGGTTTGCGCGCCCAACCCATCCGGTCCTCAATTGTTTCCGAACAACCAGATCCCGATCACGATGCTCGATCCGGTGGCACAGGCGCTTTTTGCCTCGCCTCTTTATCCGCACGCCATCAGTAACAATGTCACCGGGAATAATGCTTACTATGTACAGACGCAGCAATTTAACACAAATCAATATGACATCAAGGTAGATTTCAACGCCACCGAGAATGACCACTTCTCGGCACGTTACTCACACGCGCATCAGAGTAACCCCACCATCAATTCGGCTGCGATATTCGGAACGGGTTTCTCCGAAGCGCCCATTAACAATGAAGTCGTGGATTGGACCCATTCATTTAGCTCTAGGCTTCTCAATGACTTGCGCTTTGGCGTGAATCACGTCCAGTTGCACAACGGAACCGATTTCTCAAAATCAGTCGGCGCTCTCGGGTCACAACTAGGTATAGCTAATGCCAATGCCAACGCCCCCGGTCTTCTTGAGTTGGGCTTTGGTGGCGGAACTCCGAGTTCCGTGGGAAATGGAACTTTGACCAATGTCGGAAGCAATGGGGTGATTCAGTCTTTCAAGGACGCCGTCATTCAGGCATCCGATGCTGTCGTGATTACTCACAATCACCATGTCTTCCACACCGGCTTCGAGTTCTGGAGAGACCGCATCAACACTTTCTACACGGGTAACAGCGGTGAGTTAGGAGCCATCATTTTCGGCGGACAGTACACTTCAAACAATCCAACTGGTAGTACTTCCATTACCACTGGCGGCGGTTTTGCGGGCGCGGATTTCTTTCTGGGTTTGCCGCAAAGCTATGGGCGAGGAATTGCCGGTGGTGAATGGGGTCAGCGAGCAAGCGTCATCGCAGGTTATCTCCAGGATGATTGGCGGGCCACCGACAGTTTGACGGTCAATATCGGTCTTCGGTACGAAGCTCATACGCCGTGGGTGGAAATACATGACCGGCAGGACAACTTTGGTCTGTTTTCAGGTGCTCTATTGGCTCCGAACTGCTCGATTGTGAATGTCGGGACAGCCCCAATCACCTGCCAAAAAAGTAGCCGTGCACTTTATAACGGTCAATACGGATTAAGGGATCTACAACCGCGACTCGGCTTTGCCTGGTCGCCGCGAGCCTTGAACGGTAAAACGGTGGTGCGAGGGGCATTCGGCATCTCTTCTTACTTGGAAGGCACAGGTACCAACCTGCGTCTACCGATCAATCCCCCCTTTAGTGCTTCTGAGCTTTTCCAGCAATACACGGGAACGCAGGTACCAGCTACGAGTACAGATCAGGGGTTGGTTCCTGTTGGAAGCGGTTCTGACCCGTTTTCCGGATCACTGATTCGTGTTTGGGACCCGAATGTTCAGCCTGCAATTACGTACCAGTGGAATGGAACGGTTCAACAACAGCTTGCAAACGATCTGACTTTTCAAGTCGGCTACGTGGGGCAACACGGCACGCATCTTATGGTTCCTATGCCCTACTTACAGCGGCAGCTTTTGCCGAATACAGCGTGCGGCGCGCCTCCCTGCACCGCTCCGAGCGCCTTCCTCTCAGGCAATCCAGCGTTCCAGAATGATATCTCTCAGATCTCTGGGACCGCTTCAGTGGGCAGCATGAGGTACGACGGGCTGCAAGCAGTATTGGAGAAACGTGCCTCTCAGGGTCTCGGATATCAGGTTTCATACACGCTGTCTAAATGCATGACGGACAACAGCGGTTATTACGGAACTTGGGGAGATACTCAAGCGGCACCGGCCAGCCCCTATTTCCAGAATTTATACAACCCACGTGCCGATTGGGCGCCCTGCTACTTCGACGCAAAACACGTTATCAGTGCATATGCTACTTACGAGATTCCCTTTGGACATGGCAAGAAGTTCGGTGGTAATGCAAGCGGTGTCGTGAACGCGGTCGCCGGAGGATGGTCAGTAAATCCGCTTGTAAGCTGGCATACTGGCTTCCCGCTGGCGTTGTATTACGGTGGAAGCGATGCGACAGGATCTCGTGGATTACGGCCAGACTGCAACGGCACGTCACACGTATTTGGCCGAAAGCCAGTGTTATCAAATGGCGCGTTCATTGGATACCAATGGTTTGATCCTTCGCCGTACTCAGCTCCTGCAAACGACTTCGGTACCTGTCCCGCGCAAGGTCCAGTACGTGGTCCCGGTTATGCCGATGTTGATCTGAGTTTGCAAAAGAATTTCGCAATATCGGAAAGGTTCCGTTTGCAGTTCCGCAGTGACTTCGTCAACACCTTTAACCACACTAATTTGAACATCCCGAACACGAATCTAGGATCTGGCATGGGTCTAATCAACTCCGCAGAGAATCCGCGTAACATCCAATTCGCTCTAAAACTGTATTACTGAGCGATGTATTATCAGGGCAGGCGTTCACGCGCCTGCCCTTTTTCTTTTATGTTGACGAATCGATTTTCAAGCTTGGGTTGCTCACTGCTGGTTGCCCTGTCTCCCCTCTTATATAGTCAGACCTCGGCGCCTTCTGCGCCGAAGCCGGGATCGTCAGCGCAGCATGCGCTTGAATTGGCCAAAGAGGGGCATTGCCCAACAGCCATTCCACTGCTGAAAAAAGCGATCCCACAATCCAGCGACAAAGATTTTCGGCGCAGCGCTGGTTTGGCGGGGGTGCGCTGTGCCATGGTGAAGAACCAATTCGACACCGCAGAGGACTTTCTTCGCATTCTGAATCGTGAATTCCCTGACGATCCGGAGGTCTTGTACACCACCATCCATACCTATTCGGATTTGGCGACACATGCCTCGCAGGAACTGGCGATGAAAGCGCCAAATTCCGCGCAGGCGCATGAACTGAATGCTGAGGCGCTCGAGATGCAAGGCAAATGGAACCAGGCTTCCAAGGAATATCAAAAAGTTTTGCAGGAAAATCCGCGGCTGCCGGGAATTCATTTCAAGGTTGGACGTCTGTTGCTGTCTGCGCCAAATCCTCCTGCTGATGTCGCTGAGCAAGCAAAAAAGGAGTTTCAGCAGGAACTGGAGATTGATCCAAGCAATGCCGGCGCCGAATACGTTTTAGGAGAACTGGCGCGTGAGGCGCAACAATGGGATGAAGCGGTGAAGCACTTTACGCGAGCCGCTAAACTCGATTCCGGTTTTGGAGATGCTTATTTGGGTTGGGGCGTGGCACTGGTTTCCAGTAAGAAGTTTTCTGATGCGGTGCCGCCCCTTGAAATTGCTGTCAAGCTGGAGCCGCAAAATCCTGCCGCGCACTATAATCTCGCGATTGCTTATACCCGCACCGGTCGCAAACCAGAGGGAGACAAGGAATTCGCGATCCATCGCGAGATGGTCCAGAAAAATCCTCCTGAAGATAACGCTTCGCAAGGAGAACCGGCACCCTCCCAGCCATAACTCCGTGCCTTCTATTTATCAATCGTGAAACGGATTTCAGACATTGCTCTCAATCGCCGCGATTTTCTGTACTCTCTGGTGGGAGGAATTTCACTCGCCGGTTTTCCGCGCTTGGCGCGCGCCCTGCCCAACTCGACATTTCCTTTCGAAGCGGTGCCCGCTGAAGTAAGCGGGATTCGATGGACACATACCAGCGGTAAGTCTCCCGAGCATTACCTGCCTGAAACCACAGGCGCTGGCTGCGCATTTCTTGACTATGACAACGACGGATGGATGGATATTTATTTCGTCAACAGCGGAAGGTGCGACTTCTTCAATCCCGACCCACCTTTGCGCAATGCCCTGTATCGCAACAATCGCGATGGGACATTTACCGATGTAACTGAAAAGGCCGGTGTCGCGGGAGGCGGATATGGTCAAGGGGTCGCGGTCGGCGACTACGACGGCGACGGTTTCCCTGACCTCTACGTAACACAGTATGGCCGGAACATTCTTTATCACAATAATGGCGATGGCACGTTTACTGATGTAACTGTGAAGGCCGGAGTTGCGGCCCCGGGCTGGTCTTCCAGTGCAGTGTGGTTCGACTATGACAATGATGGCAAGCTGGATCTGTTCGTCTGCCAGTTCGTCGAGTTTTCCAAAGAAAAAAATAAAGACTGCCGCACGGGCGAAGATGCAAAACGCGGCTATTGCATTCCACATGTTTATCGGCCGACCGCGAGTTGGCTGCTTCACAACAATGGCGACGGCACGTTTTCGGACGTGAGTAAGGCATCCGGGATTGCGGCGCATTTTGGGAAAGCATGGGGAGTGGTTGCTACCGACATGAATAACGATGGCAGGATGGACCTATTTGTCGCCAACGACACGGTCGCGAACTTTTTGTTCGAGAATCGTGGAGGAGGAAAGTTCGACGAGATTGGTGAGCCCGCCGGTATCGCCTATAGTGCCGATGGACGTCCGCGCTCGGGAATGGGCGTGGATTCGGCAGACTTCGATCAGGACGGTTGGATGGATCTGTTCGTTGCTAATGTGGACCGCGAGATGTATTCGCTCTACCGCAACAACCACGATGAAAGCTTCGATGACCGAGCAGACGCAAACGGAATCGCCAATGCTACCCGTTTGATGAGCGGGTGGGGCCTTAAATTCTTCGATTTCGACAATGATGGAAATCTGGATCTCTTCCTCGCGAACGGAAATCCGGATGACCTCATTGAGCAAATCCATCCCCAGGTTAAATACGAGGAGCCGCCGCTTTTGTTCCGCGGCACTGGAAAAGGATTTCAGAACATAAGCGAACAGAGTGGACCAATCTTTTCGCAGCCGCTTTCGGCGCGAGGCATGGCCATTGGAGACTTTAATAACGACGGCGCGATCGATGTTCTGATCTCAGTGAATAATGCTGCGCCGGTGTTGTTGCGAAACAATGTCGGTGCACAGAACCACTGGCTGGGAATCAAACTCGTAGGCAAGAAATCGAATATTGACGCAGTAGGCGCGCGCATTACATACCAGGCGCAGGACCTGAGACGCAGCCGCATGAAAGTCGGCGGTGGCAGTTATTTGTCGGATCACGATCCGCGCGTCGTGCTCGGAATTGGCAAGCGCACAAAAATTGACTGGCTGGAAATAAAGTGGCCATTGCCCAGCGGGGCGATCGAGCGCTTCACAGACCTGCCTATCGATCGCTACGTCACAATCATTGAAGGCCAGGAAAAATGGAAGTAGATCGCCCGCCGTCATTATTCTTACAGATCTTCCGGATGGGCAATGCGATAGACGAATGGGCCGAACCCGCTCTGGTTGATCGCGAAGATAATTTTGATCAAGTTTTCCTGCTCGGAGGCGTTGGTTATGGGACCGGCAGAAACTGGGTCGTATCCGGCATCGCGGCTGAGTTGCTCGACTACGGATCGCGCCGAATCGTCGCCGCACCATATATTGCTCGGCCGCGAGTGCGCTGCTTTCAGCCGTCCATAGAGCGAAGCGAAATTGATGTTGAACGCCTTGGCCGTCGGCCCATTGGTCTTTGACTTAACGAACTCGGCGTTGGACTTGAAACCGGCGGGCGGGTCGACGCCGAACCGGTTGGTGGCGTCGATAACCGTCTTGCCTTTTATCCCGCTCAATTTCCCGATCGCTTCCGCGATGGCTTTGCCCGGAACAGCGATCAGCACCGCATCCGCGTCGCCGACATCCCCGCCATTCCGCCCCAGTCGCGTCAGGGTGTGTCCTGCGGCTTCCCACAGATCTGCGAGACCGCCGCCAACGTTGCCCTTCCCGAAAACTGTGATCTTCATTGCTGCCTTTTCTTTCAATTGTTAGCGGTGCTTGATGAATGTGCCCTCTTGCAGTTCATCAATTGCCAGCCGGAGCTCATTCTGTGTGTTCATCACGATTGGCCCGTACCATGCCACCGGCTCTTCAATCGGCTTGCCCGAGACCAGCAGGAAACGAATCCCTTCTGGCCCCGCCTGCACCACAATCTCATCTCCGCGGTCGAACAGCACCAGCGAATGATTGGTGGCGTCGTACTCTGGCGCGGCCTCCGGCTTGGCAACGTGCTCGGTCAGTACCGCCCGCGGATTAGATGCATCCCGGAAAGTTCCGGAACCGGCGAAAACATAGGCAAACGCATTGCGCGTGGTCTCGACCTTCAGCCGCTTCTTCTGTCCTGGCGGAACTGAAATGTCAATGTAATTCGGATCGGCCGCGACCCCTTCCACGGGTCCGCGTTTTCCCCAGAACTCACCGGACACGACGCGTACTCGAGTACCATCGTCATCGGTTATCTCCGGAATCGCGCTGGCCGGAATGTCCTGGTAGCGCGGATCGGTCATCTTCAACGATGCAGGCAGGTTCGCCCATAGCTGAAAACCGTGCATGCGCCCTTGCGTATCGCCTTTGGGCATTTCCTGGTGAAGAATGCCGCTGCCGGCAGTCATCCATTGAACGTCGCCGGCAGTCATTTTGCCTTTGTTGCCGAGACTGTCGCCGTGTTCAACGGATCCCGCCAGCACATAAGTGATGGTCTCGATCCCGCGATGCGGATGCCAGGGGAAACCCGCCATGTAATCCTGCGGATTCTCGTTACGGAAATCATCCAGCAACAAAAATGGATCGAATTCCTTAGTTTTGCCAAACCCGAAGGCGCGCTGGAGCTTGACCCCCGCGCCTTCGATGGTCGGCTTGGTTTGAATAATTTCTTTTACCGGTCGGAGAGACATTCTGCTTCCTCCTTCTCCATTTCGATGTATGCGTCCGTCCAACGATTCAGGCCTTAACGAACTGAACATCGAGCGTGATGGTGATTTCGTCACCGACAAGGATCCCGCCGGTCTCAAGTGCGGCGTTCCAGGTCAGGCCGTAATCTTTGCGATTGATCCTGGCGGTGGCCGAAAGTCCCAAGCGCGTGTTACCCCATGGATCTTTCGCCGACGGAGTCGGTCCTTCCACAGCAAAGACAATCTTCCGCGTGACCCCATGAATGGTGAGATCGCCGGCGACGGCGAGTTCGTCGTCGGATTTTCGAGTAATAGCTGTCGATTTGAAAGTC
The DNA here is from genome assembly GCA_035572845.1 of Terriglobales bacterium. GTDB lineage: Bacteria > Acidobacteriota > Terriglobia > Terriglobales > Acidobacteriaceae > Gp1-AA145. The sequence continues at coordinate 5,202 of DATNAF010000374.1, read as the reverse complement.
AGCGCGGGGAATTTCTCTACGTCGAAGAAATCGGCACTCTTTAAGTGCGCATCGCGTTGAGCATCGCGGGTATGGATCGACCCGGCGTCGATCGATGCTTCTACCGCGGAGTTAGTGATGTCCTGCTCGTCGAACTTCAGGGTGCCCGTCAGTTTCGTGAATTGCCCTTTCACGTTAGAAATCATCATGTGTTTAACCTTGAACTCGGCCACGGAATGGGCGGCGTCCAGGTTCCAGGTGCTTATAGCGCTTGGTGCAGTAGCCAGTGTGCTCATGATTATTGTCCTTTCACTTCTCCAGATTAGATGCGTTATGACGATAGTCGTTGCAACGAATAAGTAACTAAAAAAACTACCCTTCCAGGTTCCGCGACAGTTCCAGCAACTCTGATAAAGCTTTTAATCGTTCCCTTCCCACATGCCCCAGCTGTTCCCGGTGTGCCTGCTGCACCGGTTCATCCAACTCAGCCAGTAGTTTTAGCCCTGCAGGGGTGATGCGGGTCAGCACCATGCGGCGGTCTTTGCTTTCGCGGCAGCGTGAGATCAATGCCCTCTTCTCCAGGCGATCAAGCAGGCGCGTAATGTCGGGATCGCGAGTAATCATGCGGCTGCCGATCTCTCCACACGCCAGGCCCTCGGGAGCACCCCGCAGAATTCGCAGCACGTTGTACTGGTTCGAAGATAGGTCCGCATTTTTTAGGACGTAATCAATCCGCCGCGACAGCACCTCCGAGGTTCGCAGTAGATCTAGGAATACCGTTTCCTCCAGGGAGGGCTTCGGTTTGTGAGTTTGCGTTTTCATCTTCAATCTAACAATACTCGTCGTAACGACTATTGTCAAGACGCGGATTTTGACCTGTCTGCCTCTATTCCCCTCTACTCTGTCATCCCTTACGAAGCGATTGGATCATCAGGAATGTAAACGGGAGATGCGACGCGTCCGGGGCTATCCTGATCCAGCGAATCCAAAGATGTGGCAGCCGAACCCTAACCGGCGGTTCCGTCTGTGCCTTCCTCTGTGTTACTCCGTGTCTTCCGTGGTCATGCTTTTGGGTTTTGTAGTGCAAAGTTCAAAACCTGAACCACAGAGAACGCAAAGGTACACAGAGCGAACGCCACAGAGGACAGCATCAGAGGTTGTTGCCATAAGCTTTCCTCGTCCCATTACTAACGGAATTCGCCGAAAGTATCCCTAGTCGCGACAACCTCTTTACATTGCCACGTTATAATTATTGCAGCACTGACCAGGAGTATTCATGCCGCTGCAAAAGACTGACAAGATCTGGCACAAAGGAAAGCTCATACGCTGGGAAGACGCGAACATCCACGTGATGTCGCACGTCGTTCATTACGGTTCGTCTGTGTTCGAGGGAGTCCGTTGCTACGCTCCGCCTCCCGGTCCGGCGATCTTCCGCGCCCAGGAACACATGCAGCGATTGCTTGACTCTGCAAAGGTTTACAGGATGGATGTCGGTTTTAGCCTGGAAGAATTGGTCAACGGCATGACTGAACTGGTGCGGACCAATGGTGTTTGGCCGTGCTACCTGCGCCCTATCGTCTTTCGCGGATACGGCGATGCCGGGGTAACGCCGGTCAACTGCCCGGTTGAGGTTTATATCGTCAATTATCCGTGGGGAAAATACTTGACTCAGGATGATGCCGGGGTCGACGTCTGCGTTTCATCCTGGACGCGCATCGCGCCGAACACACTTCCTGCTCTGGCCAAAGCCGGCGCGAATTATATGAACTCTCAGCTGATCCGCATGGAAGCCACCACCAATGGCTACGCAGAAGGAATTGCGCTCGATGCGAATGGGTACGTGAGCGAAGGTTCGGGAGAAAATGTATTTATTGTGCGCAATGGCGTGCTGCAGACCGCGCCGCTGGGGAACTCGGTTTTGCCGGGTATAACGCGCGACTCTATCATCAAGCTGGCGCGTGACTTGGGGATTCCGGTCGCCGAAGCCGGTATTCCGCGCGAAATGCTGTACATCGCAGACGAAGCCTTCTTCACCGGTACTGCTGCCGAAGTCACTCCCATCCGCTCGGTAGATCGCATCATGGTGGGCAAAGGAAATGTTGGTCCGGTTACCAAGGCGTTGCAACGTGAATTCTTCGGCATAGTCCACGGCACGAAACCCGATCGTTTTGGATGGTTGACGCCGGTTGCAGTGGGCAGCAAACAGCCGGTTGGCGTTTAACAGTTTTGTGACAGTCCGTCCCGTATGGTGATAATCGCGGAGCCCCGCTCGTGGGTCCCGTCGATACGTGTTGCCGGAGGCGGCTATGGAAGAACGAATACGTTTCGTCAACCACGAGAACACGAAGGTCCTGCTGGTCGATGTTTCGAATTGCACACCGGATGAAGTTACCCAACTCTGTCATCTGGTTCCCAGCTACGTCACCGCCGAGCCTCGGGGTTCGCTACTTCTTCTCGCGGATTTCAGCGGAGCCAAATTCGATAAAACCGCTGTCGCCAGCCTGAAAGAAGCGACGGTTTATGTTCGCCCGCAATTGAAGCGTTCTGCATGGGTTGGGACGGAAACTCTGGCAAGGGTTTTCTACCAGAACATCAAATCTTTCTCGCAGCGCGATCTTCCCACATTCAAAACGCGAGACGAGGCTCTGGACTGGCTGGTTGGCGGCGTTCGGGCCGCATAACGCACGCCTCCAAGAGCAGTTACCCCACCGTCTCCGCAGAATCGCGGTTCTCTCGAACAAGTTGACCCAGTTAGCCAGTCCCCCTAAAATCAGAATGCCGCCTGATTTTTTCGCCTTGGTGCCCCCTCGTTCAACGGCAGGACAGCAGATTCTGGATCTGCTTATCGGGGTTCGAATCCCTGGGGGGCAACCAATTAAATGGATCTGGCGCTTGGGTTTGGTGCGCAGCCGAAAATTGGACGTTACGATGCCCGTTTCTGCTGGACGAGATGCAGTCGAGTGCGATGCTTCTCCTTCATTTCTTCTGCCGAAACAACCTTGCGGCCAAGGTCGGACAGTCGAACAAGCTCCTGTTGGATCGCCTGCAACCTATCGCTTCTTTGTCCGTGAGCGACTTGGGCTTCTGTTCCATGGCCGCCGTCACGCCGAAATTGCTCATTTAATTTCTGAATATCAGCAATCTCTGCCCGGAGTTGTCCAATCTTTTCCCGAAGAACCAGTAGATGATCCATGTCATCAGCATAACGTATCCGGATACTTTCCGGGGAGCGTTGTGTTTTTGATGGCACGGATGTCCCACCTTGAAAAAACATAACAAATTTAATCGACGGCATTTGGAACCTTATCGTTCCTTAGGTCAGGCATGAATCTCTGCGCAGTCTTCTGCCCTGGTTGGCGGCTTGTGGTCCAAGCCCAAAAGCAGGCCCTGAAATTCCGCCATTGTCTCCGCGAAATGTGATTCAACAAATTCAATCGATTCGTATTCCGAGGCATGGGGAAAGAACCTACGATACAGTTCAATCTTCTGGCGATCGCTGGCTTTTCCGAGATATAGCCGGTAATCGATTCGCCCCGGACGTAATAATGCCTCGTCGAGTACCTCAATGTGATTTGTAGTCATGACGAACAACACGTTAGAAGGAGCATAGAATCCGTCCAGCACATTCAACAGACCGGAAAGCGTGACGCCGTTCGCGGTGGCAGTTCCCTTTTCAGTCTGATTTTGAGTTCCGTTTATTGCAGACGAATTCACAGATTCGCGCGTTTTTCCACCTTTCGTACAATCGATGTCCTCAAACAGTAGCACAGAACTCACCGGCACCAGGTTGACCGCGTTCATCAGGGTGCGATCTGTGAAATCAGTAAGGTTGACCACGTAGATAGAAAGTCCAAAGTGCGCCGCCAGTGCCGACACCAGAGAAGTCTTGCCGGTCCCTGGCGGCCCATACAGCAGGTAACCGCGATGATATGGAATACCCAGTCGCGCGTATCGTTGCTTCGACGCACGGAAGCCTTTGACATCTTCGATCAGGTGCTCCTTTTCGCCCGGCTGTAAAACGACCGAGTCAAGTAAGCGAGGGGCGTAGCCTTCCACATAATCCCACCCGTCGTTGTAGACATATAAATACGACTGCACGCCCATTCGCCGCGTATGGCAACTCACAACGTCATCTACAAATTTTTGCAAAACGATGCGTTTTCGGCCCAGGGTGCGAAAGGTGAGTGATTCCATCCGCCTTGCGGCCCGGTCGCGCGACTCTTCAGTGCGCGAAAACCACACCTGATACGGTCTACGTCCATACCAGAACCAATGCATCCCCGGCGCCGGAATCATTGCTATACGCTCGTTGCGCATGGTGGTATCGAGATCCACGTGGCGAATTCTCTTCAGAAACTTTTGTTCCAGAAACCATTCTTTTACCCACACGAACGCAGCGTCATCATCATTAACTGTGATCATCATTGTGGCTTGTCGCACAATCCAGTACCAGATTCGTTCCGGCACGGCTCGCAACCAGACACTTACACCGCCAATGACCATCAACAGCAAACCGCCAGATGCAAACGCGTTCTGGCCGGTGAGCATATTTTTCAGAAGATCCAACATAAATCCGTTTTCTAACCGGCGCTTGGCCGGAGTTTTCGCAGGCAATAACCCACGTTTAATCGAGCGAATGCCAGTTTTGAGGGCACACGTCGAAAAAGTTAACGTTCTATTTTGCGGAAAGAGCGCCGAAGGTCAGCTGTTAAAGCTGTTAGCGCGACCGAAGCGACGCCCTGTTGCAACCTCGGCTGCTTGTCGGCCGATGTTGCCCGGTTAGCATCGTGTTTTTAAACTCTTCCAATTGGGCGTCCTTTCGTAAGTAGATGTTTGAAGATGCCATGGTTTCAAATCTTTTGCAATATCAAAATCGCAGCTTTTCCAGTAAGCGACCTTCCAATTAATCGGTTTGGACCTGACGGGATGACGATAGTCCGCAGATAATCGTTCTTTCGTCCGCTAGCTATGGCCATAAACGGGAATGGTTGCGCCGTGTATCACGGTGGCATCGTCGCTGCACAAGAACACAATTACCTTGGCGATGTCTTCCGGTTTGGGCCACTTTGCAAAATCTGCGCCGGGCATCGCTCTGCGGTTGGCTGTCGTGTCGATGATGCTGGGCAAAATGGAATTCACGCGCACGCCGCTTCCCTTCAGGTCTGCGGCCAATGAATCCATCATCGCTACAGCGGCAGCCTTGGATGCGGCGTAGGCAGCAGC
>DATNAF010000373.1:0-5352 GCA_035572845.1 Terriglobales bacterium | reverse complement strand
TGTCATCTTGAACATCAAGAAAATAGGGATTCTGATAGGTCTTGGGCTAGGCTGCATCGCGATCGCGATTTGTGCGAAATTGTTTCCCAGACCTCCTAGAGATGCTGCGAAGCTTATCGGGCCGATTTTGCACGATCGTATTAGGGCCGATGACGCGCACTACGCTCCTGGCTCACCGAATTGGGACCTTGAGGATCGCTTAGACCGTTTGGCTAAGGACCAAAGTCCGGCGGCGGATGCGGCCTCCGTAATTCTCCTGGATTATTACCTGGGGGAGCACAACGGCGAGATGCAAATCTGTGCTGTAACTAAACGCGGCGCGCGAGTGTTGCCGCTGGTCACAAAATATCGGGAGCGGCGCTCTGGGGTTCTTAGTTTGTGGTACCTAACTCTGCGATTGAACCAAGAAGAACGCAATTTCATGTATGACACCGTTACAGAAGCGATTCGCAAAAATCAGGTGCTTGGTTGCGATTGATGCGGACCCCAACGCAACCTCTCATCGCCATCGTCGGCCGTCCAAATGTCGGCAAGTCCACGCTATTCAACCGGCTGGTCGGATCGCGTCGCGCCATCGTCGGCGACGAACCCGGCATCACTCGCGACCGCCTGTATGGCGAAGGCCACTGGCTCGGATACGACTTCCGCATCGTTGACACCGGCGGCATCATTCCCGAGGACAAGGATTTCATCCCTTCAGAGATTTTCCGGCAAGCGCGAGTCGCTCTCGATGAATCCGCCGCGATCGTCATGGTCGTCGATGCCCGGATGGAGTTGGCTGCGCCCGATCTCGAACTGGCGCGATTGCTGCGGAAAACCGGGAAGCCGCTGTTCGTCGCTGCAAATAAAGTCGACTCTGACAAGCAAGCCTCTCTCGCCGACGATCTTCATCGCCTGGGAGTTCGCGAGATCGTTCCTATTTCCGCTGAACATGGTCGCGGAGTTGATGACTTGCTGGACGCGGTCCTTGCGGCGCTTCCGGAAAAAGCTTTAACCACAGAGAGCACGGAGAGCACAGAGGAAACCCTCACAGAGGGAGAAAATGCTACGTCAAAATCCCCACTCTCCCGCAAAGAACGCGGGAAGGATGGGGCACCCTCGGAATTCTTAAAGCCGCAGTCCCAAAGGTCAACCCGCAGGAATGAATCGAAGGTTTTGCCGAAGACTGACGACCGAGGGCCGACGACCGAGGAACCTGAGAATGTGGAAGCCCCTCCGCCGTCTGAAATCAGTGTTGCGATCATCGGTCATCCCAATGTTGGCAAGTCCACATTGCTGAACCAGCTCACCGGAGCCGATCGCTCCATCGTCTCCCCACTCCCCGGCACCACTCGCGACGCCATCGACGAAGTCGTCGAGCACGACGGCATGAAGTTCCGCTTCATCGACACCGCCGGAATCCGCCGTAAAGGCAAGACTCATCTTATGGCTGAAAAGCTGTCGGTCGTCATGGCGCGCAAGCATCTTGAAGCTGCCGACATTGCCCTGCTGGTCATCGACGCCACTGAAGGCGTGAGTGCGCTCGACGCCGCGATTGCCGGCTATGCCCACGAAAGCGGGCGCTCGATGATCATCATCGTTAACAAGTGGGACCTCGTCACCAGCGGGCAAAAAAAAGCGGTGAGCCAATCCCGCACCGCCCGAATTCAGGAGAGTAAACGCCCCGACGACCGCGCCGCTTACGAACAGCGCCTGCGCTACGCCGTGAAATTCCTTAACTACGCTCCGGTGCTATTTGTTTCAGCCGCCAAGGGCAAAGGCACCGACAAGATTTTCCCTACTCTTGAAAAAGTCGCCGCCGAACGCCGCAAACGGGTTACGACCGGCGAGATGAATCGTTTCCTCAAGCATGTCGACTTTGATCGGGCGTCAGTACCCGTCCGCCAGAGGGTGAAGATTCTCTATCTGACGCAAGCGGCCGTGGCTCCGCCGACGTTTATTTTGTTCACCGACCGGCAGGTGAAGCTGCATTTTTCCTATCAGCGCTTTTTGGAAAATCAGATCCGCGCAGCTTTCGGCTTCGAGGGCACACCTATCTGGATTAAAGTGCGCGCGCGATAGAAGATAACCGTGTGAATTACCGCGGTGATTGGCTGTTCAACAACTGTTCCAGCCGGTTCAGCAGATATTGCGGGTCTTCTTCGCCCTTGCGTATCCAAAGATCGGCTATGCCCAGACTCTCGTCGAGCAGTTCCCCATAGGCGGAGAGAATGATGATGGGCACGGCGGGGTTGATCTTGCGAATCTCGCGTGCCACTTGAAGGCCATTCATGTCGGCCATCCAGTAGTCGAGAATGACCGCGTCCACCGGCTCAGATTTGAAGGATTTGATTCCTAAAGCGCCTGATTTAGCCGCCAATACCCGGTAGCCAGCCGACTCCAGCAGGTGCTGCCTTAATTGGAGCGCGGTCTGCTCATCGTCAATACAGAGGATGGTGGCGGTTTTAGATTCCATTTCGAGGGCACGCACAAAGGCACCGCAGGGCAGCTTCGTTAGCCTGATACAGACGATGGCACAGAAGCAATACAGCAAACCATGTAGTATCTTCGTCCGGCTGGCACTAACGAGCTACGGGGCCGCTTGATTCCCGGATCGCGATCTCTGGCTGGACGGCAATCTCTCGCTGCCAATCACTTTTATGTTCAATCTGTCGTACCAGTAAATCTACCGCAAGTTCTCCCATTTTGCGCAAGGGCTGTCTTATCGTCGTCAGGCTGGGATAATGGAACGCCGCTGCCGGGATATCATCAAATCCCACTACTGACACATCCTGCGGCACTCGCAACCCTGCTTCTTGAAACGCCCGGATGGCGCCAATGGCAGAAATGTCGTTATAAGCAAACAGTGCCGTAAACGGGCGTTTCTTATCTAAGAGCTTTCCGGCAAACGGATAACCCAAGCTCGGCGTGGAGTCGGTTGAGTCAATCTGTATCACCAGCTCCGGATCAAGTTCCAGTCCGATTTCCTGTGCCACGTCTTGTACTGCTTTCCACCGAGTTTGGGAATCCGCGCTGTCCGGATGCCCCTTCAGGATTGCGATCCGCCGGTGTCCCAGATCCACCAAGTGTTTCAGCGCTAACTCAGCCGCCCGGTGGTGATCGAGAACGATGTTGGTAACGCCTTCATTCTCCCTATGCCCGGGGATCGCTACCGCAGGGACCGGTAATGACTTTGTCAGATTAAAATCCAGAGATATAAGCCCTTCGGCGCCTCGCTGCAACAATAGGCGGCAATATTTGTCGAAAAGCTCCTCATTGTGGCGGTGCACGCCGGTGACGAAGAAATAATTTTTTTCGCGGGCACTGGCTTCGATTCCGGCAATGACCGTAGAACTGTATCCATCGCCGATCTCATGGGCGATCACGCCAATGGTAAACGTTCTCTGCTTGCGAAGAGAGCGGGCAAAAAAATTCGGCCGGTAATCGAGCTTACGGGCGGCCGCAATGATGCGCTCGCGAGTAGGCTTGGGGATGTGCTTGGCCGAAGGGGCATCGTTCAGTACCGCAGAAACAGTTCCCGCCGAAAGCCCAACGTGCGCCGCCACCGCCTTCAGCGTGACGATACCGTTCGAATCCGCTGTCTTCTTTTTTTCCGCCATAATGCTGATTCAGAATGAGATTGGTGCGGCTCGTTGGTCTAGACGAAAGGCCTTTCATTATATTGCAAAGTGCGAGACATCATCTTCGCAATCCATTTGCTTAGACGTATGGCGACGCATTTAGCCTCGTAATCCCGCACGCCACAACAAATAACTTGCGCTCTCTTTCATCAATGCCACGGTACTCAGCCAGAAAGACCTCGGCCTTGAATCGGGCCGTGGGGCCAGAAATACCTTTAAGCCTTGATGCATCAGCAGCATACGTATGCGGAACATGTGGTAAGCATCGCTCACCGCCAGGCAACTGTGCATACGATTTTTCTGCATGATCGCGGAGACGCGCTCCGCAGACTCCGCAGTATCGTTGGCCTGAGTCTCAGCGATGAGAGCAGATTCGGGGATCCCCTTGCGCATCAGGTAATCGTGTCCGACCCCACCCTCACTGAATTTAGGATCGGCCGCAGATCCACCCGTGGTAATGACAACCGGTGCTAGTCCTTGCCGGAAGAGTTCGTTGGCATGATCAAGGCGGGCCCTGAATACCGGTGATGGACGTCCGTCATACTGCGCGGCCCCGAACACAATGATTGCATCTGCGGGATGAAGTTCCTGTTTTGTGGAGTCGTTGAGGATAGTTAGGAAGATTAGAGAGAATACGGCCAGCACCATCACGGCCGCAAGGACAGTGGTCCAGAACAGCCAGCGGCTGGATCTCCTATCGGTTCCCGCCGTAGCCATCACCCCTGCGCGAAGAATTCCGAAATCTCCTGGGAAGGAATGGCGCCCTCCCGCAGAATCTTCCAGCGCGCCTCGTCGTCAGTGAGATCAATAATGGTCGAGGCGACTTCGCGCGGCGACTCCCCGCCATCCACAATAATTGGAATACGCGTGCCCAACTGGTCTCTGACGGCAGCTGCCGTTGTACATTCAGTCTCACCGCTGAGGTTAGCAGAAGTCGCGGTGATCGGAATTTGTGCCGCTTTAAGCACGGCCAGCGGAATGGGAGCGTTTGGCACCCGCAGAGCCACGTTCCCCGTATTGGCTGTGACTTTCAGGGGAAGCCGTGACGCAGCCCTAATGATTATGGTCAGAGGCCCGGGCCAGAACTTCTCCGCCAGCTTATAGAATTCATCAGGCAACGGTTTTGCCAGGTCTTCTGCTTGTTCTACGCTTTCAATCAGTAGCGAAAGCGGTTTGTGGCGAGAGCGTGACTTAATTTCATAGACTCGGTCAACCGCGCGCAGATTAAAAGGATCGGCAGCCAGGCCGTAAAAAGTGTCGGTTGGCATGCCCAGAACTTCGCCGGCGCGAATTTGGTCCGCCGCGTACCGAACCAGCGAAGGCTCCGGTTTTTCATTGTTGATCTTGACTATCTCCACGCGCACTTGCGGCTCTCCCGTGCTCTTTTGTTTTCGAGAGTTAAGATAACACAGCACCCGCTCCGGGCCGAGTGACGCGTATGATCTCTCATCAGGAGCCGACGTTGGAAAATACGCGATATTCCGGCAGTGAACGCCTGCGCCGCATCGAAGGACGCCACAACTCGCTATTAAAAGAACTGCGCCAAGCCTTCGGCAGAGGCGAACTGACGGCTTCTGGTGAATGCGCGATTGACGGATTCCGGGTCATCGAAGAGGCCATCCGCAGCGGCCTTCGTTTTCGTGCGGTTTTCGTCAGCGAATCCGCTCAGGCTCGTGCCGCGAAACTGCTCCCGCAAATTGGATCGCATGTCGAAACCGTTTTGCTGCCGGAC
>DATNAF010000372.1:0-25644 GCA_035572845.1 Terriglobales bacterium | reverse complement strand
ATCTTACGGCAGGCCTTCACCAAGCAGCGGATCGCGCGCCTATGGTCGCTCCCCGTACGGCGGATCTTACGGACGTCCCGCGCCTTCGTATAACGGCGGTCGGCTGCCAGCCTATGGTGGCCGCGCGTATGGTCGTCCAGCTCCCTCTTATGGGGGCAGGGCTCCAGGTTACGGTGGCGGATCGTATAGCCGGCCAGCGCCTTCCTACGGTGGCGGAAGAGCCCCATCGTATGGGGGAGGCAGAGCAATGCCCTCCTACGGTGGCGGCGGTCACACTGGCGGATTCGGCGGCGGCGGGCATGCACCTGCCGGCGGTAGTGGCGGCCACAGCAGCGGCGGTGGAGGTGGGCACAGTGGCGGCGGGCATCACTGAGTTACGCAGCCACACAATTTTTCAACAGCGCCGCCTTCGGGCGGCGTTGCTGTTGTGGGTGCGATAGCAAACATCAATTGCTCCGCCGGACAGTCGAGGACCTGCCCTGAGCTTGGCGAACGGGCGACTGTCCCACATGATTCAGGACATGGCCGCTAATGCACCTCGTCTCCCGAAGGCGCCAAATCGGGAGTGTCCAGCGTCTGAGCAGTGGGTTTCTGTGGCAGGTCGGGTGGCGGCTGAAATTCGCCTGGATCTTTTCCTGCAAGTGCCGCGCTCATGAATTGCATCCAGATCGGCAGCGCGGCATGCGCTCCGGTTTCCTTGGCTCCCAGTGTCCGTTTCTCGTCATAGCCCATCCACACGCCGGCGGTTATGCCGGGAGAAAATCCCACGAACCATGCATCAGTAAAATCATTCGTGGTTCCAGTTTTTCCACCGAGCGGGACCTTCAACTTAGTGGCTGCGACTCCGGTACCGTGCTGCACCACCGCTTGGAGCATCGACGTCATAATGCGCGCTGTGCGTGAGCTGATCACGTCCTTCACATCCGGATAATCTTCTTCCAGCACGCGCCCATCGTAGTCTGTCACTTTTCTCACAAAGCGCGGCACCAGGCGCACTCCATCGTCAGGGAACACGCTGTACGCTGACGTTTGTTCCATAAGCGTCATCTCGGCCGCGCCCAGAGCTACCGGCAAGTACGGTGGCAGCGGCGATGTGACGCCAAATTTCCGCGCGTAATCTTCGACCGTTTTAATACCGATCTTGTCAGCGAGTTTGAGGGCAGGAATATTCCGTGACTGCGCTAATGCGCGAAGCAGCGTAATCGTGCCCTCATACTTATTGTCATAGTTATGCGGGAAATACTGGCCTGATGCAGTTTGAAAAATTACCGGTGAATCTACCACCGTATCGTCCGGGGTCGCTCCTTGATCGATGGCGGCGGTGTACACATAGGGCTTGAATGATGATCCCACCTGGCGCAACGCCTGCGTGGCGCGGTTGAACTTGGACAAATTAAAATCCCGTCCGCCCACCATTGCCCGGATTTCGCCACTCGCGTTGTCGATCGCCAGCAGCGCGCCCTGCACTCCGGAATCTTGTTCCAGGCTCACTCGTGCTTTTCCACCCGGCGCAACTGATAGCACTTTTACGTAGGCGACATCTCCACGCGAAAGCAGCCGCGCTAGCGGAACTTTCGTCCAAGCCACATCAGGGCGCGCCAGCGTGGCTGTATAACTGCCGATCTTTATTGTCGCCGCACTAGATGAGACGGCAGTCACCAACCCATGCGCGTAACCGCCGGGCATGAGCTGCTCTATCCAATCAGGGTGTTGATAGGCGGCGAGCGTCTGGCCTTCAAACAAAACATTTTCCAGATGTCCACGCCACCCGTGACGACGTTCATACGCGGCCAAACCATCGAGCACAGCCTTATTGGCGGCAGCTTGCCAGTCCATGTCGAGCGAGGTGTAGACACGCAGTCCACCCGCATGAACTTCATCTGCACCGTACTTGTTCTCTAGATATTGCCGCACCTCTTCCACAAAATAGGGAGCGAGCGAATTCGGATCATGCGCCACATTCAACCCCAGCGGCGCATTGCGTGCGGCATCGGCTTGGGCGACCGTGATCTTTCCATCTTCGAGCATGGCGTCGATCACCAGAGTCCGCCGGCGTAGCGCATGGTCGGGATGATTAATTGGCGAGTAATAAAGCGGCGATTTCGGCAGCCCTGCAATCAGCGCTGCCTCGGGCAGCGTGAGTTGGCGTGCCGGCTTGCTGAAGTAATATTCCGACGCCGCTTCGAATCCGTAAACTCCATGGCCGAGGTAAATCTGATTGGCGTACAGAGTGAGAATCTGCTGTTTCGTAAATCGTCGCTCAATCTGGATGGCCAGCAGCGCCTCCTGGATCTTGCGATGGAAAGACCTGTCCGGAGAGAGAAAAAGGTTGCGCGCCAGCTGCATGGTGAGCGTAGAAGCACCCTGCACTTTGCCGCCGGACTCAATGTCCCGAAACGCTGCGCCCGCGATTCGCCAGACGTTGATTCCCCAGTGCCGGTAAAACTCCTTGTCCTCGATGGAGACCAGCGCCTCAATCAGTACCGGCGGAAAATCGTTGTACGAAGACACCACTCGCCGCTGCAGCGCAAACGAGCCGATGGTATTGCCATTAATGTCGTAGAGTTCGCTGGTCGAAATCGGGCGGTAATGCTCGAGCGCCTCAACTTGAGGAAGATCGGTGGAATAGACCAGCAATAGGCCGCCGACTACTCCCACTGCCGCGGCGAGCAGGACCAGTAATCCGAAAATCAGCCGGCCAACGAGCCGATTGCGGCCAGTCTCAGCCGACTGCAGTTCTTCCAAAACTGCTTTCATGAAATCTTGTGCTTAGGATAGCAGGAAGGCACGCTCGCAAATTGAAAACGAGATTGACTGGGAAGCAAAATGGAAGGTGGAGGTACGGGCGTCTCGCCCGTACCTGGTTTCGATTAGCTTTGCTTGCTCTTTAACACCTGCACCGCTTTATCCAACTGCTCGTCATGCTCCGGCGCCGTCTTCTTTTCGATGTCGGACGGAGTCGCGTTCTCATCCTCGTCAGGCACAGCAACATCGTCTGCCACATCCGCAACCACGATGTTCGGCGTCACGGCATTATCTTGAATCGCTTTGCCTTGCGGCGTATAGTATTTCGCCACTGAGAGAATGAGTGCGCCACCCTCGGGCAATTCAATCAGCTTTTGTATCGATCCATCCCCAAAAGTCTTATCGCCTATAACGTCGCCGCGAGCATTGTCGAGAATTGCCGCTGCAACAATTTCCGCCGGGCCTGCTGTTCCCTTATTCACCAGCACTACCAAAGGCAACGTGGTGATTGCCTTTGAAGGATCAGCGTTGAATGCCTCTCGCGGAAACTTCTGGCCTTGCAGGTAAGTAATGGTCCCGTGATTCAGGAATAGGTTAGCCGTGGCTACGCCCTCAGCCTCCTCGCCTTCTGCACAATCCCGCAGATCTAGAACCAACTTTTTCGCTCCAGACTTTTGCAGCGTCTTGATGCGATTAGCGATCTCTTGCGATTTTCCCTTGGTAAGCGCATCGACGCGAATCTGTGCAATTCCGTCTTCGATCATCTTGTCTTTGACGGGCGGAATATTCACGATGTCGCGGGTGACCACGACTTTCTGCGGCTCTGATCTGCGCGCCCGTACAACTGACAAGTTCACGTTCGATCCTGGGTCACCGGTCAGCAGACTGCGAATTTCAGCCAGCGACATTTCGCGCGTGCTCTTGCCTTCTATCGCTTCGATGATGTCAGTGTCTTCCAGCCCAGCCTTGTCTGCCGGACTTCCCGGGATCACGGCCACGACTGAGGCATACCCGAATCGCTTCGAGATAGCGGCGCCGATGTCTCCTTTGGCGCCAATTTTGCGGTCTTTGTACGCCTTGTATTGGTCCGCATTCAGATAGCTGGAGTTCGAATCGAGTGACTCCAAAAGTCCGTGCAGCGCACCATCAGTGACCGTTGGCAGGTTGGGTTCCTCGACGTATTCGCTTCGCACCCGCGAAAGTACTTCGCTGTAAACCTCAAATTGCGGATATGCGCCGTCATTGTTAGAGGCGCGAACACCTCGGATTTGTCCCGCGAGCGAGAAAAGCAGAACGCCGGCCGACGCGATAAGAATGGCTGATTTGATTTTTGTGGACATCTGACTCCCAGAACTCAAAGCTACGCTCACAGCGCGGCTGAGTGCTTCAATTATATCTGGTTTGATGCGAGTCTCAGGAACTTCGGTGCTTGGGAGAGAGCGCAGGGGGAATGCACGTCTCAAATCTGTAAAAACGCCCTTCTGTGGCAGATTTGTGTTAAATTGCAGGCCTTTCCCGAAAACTGATCGTCCAATCTCTGCCTGGGAGAGCAACTCTTTGAGAGAGAAGAAATACACGGCTGAAATGATCGGCGAAGCCCTCAGGGAGGCAGGAACTTTAGTCCTCGTATTCGCACCGTTGTACGTTATTTTTGAGAGAAGTAACGCCACTTGGTTTACTCTGTTATCAGTCTTGGTTGTAGCAGTCGTTCTTTTGATCATTGGCATCCAAGTAGAGAGGAAACGCCTATGATGCAGGTCTTACAGTTGCTCTCGGTCGTCGGGGTCGGAGTCGCCCTTGCCTTGTATGGACTCTTTCAAGATAAGAGAGAACACGCGATCGATTCCCGTCAGCCGTCGATTCCATTTCCGCCTGGTCAGCACACCCATGATCGTGAACTGGTTTCGCGCTAGCCCACCCTCGTACCTCATCGTTGCTTTGGTGTAAGATTTGCAACTTCGAGGTTCCACATGCTCCGTTGCTCATTGGCTTTGATTTTCCTCTTCAGCATAATTCCCCCGGTTCACGCCCAAACTGATGACTGGAAGCAGCTTTTCGACGGCAAAGACCTTACCGGCTGGAAGCATGTCGGGCCAGGTTACATGACGGTCGAAGATGGCCTGATTCGCACTCATGGCGGCATGGGTCTGCTCTACTGGACGGGAGGCAAACTGGGCGACTGCGAAATCCGCGTGGTTTACAAAATGCGTGACCACAATGACAACTCTGGCGTGTTTATTCGTATCCCTA
Organism: Terriglobales bacterium; assembly: GCA_035572845.1. Classification (GTDB taxonomy): domain Bacteria; phylum Acidobacteriota; class Terriglobia; order Terriglobales; family Acidobacteriaceae; genus Gp1-AA145. The sequence continues at coordinate 20,649 of DATNAF010000372.1, read as the reverse complement.
TTGAGCCGCGCGAAGAGTGGATGCCCGTGCACTACGGCTATGAAGTCCAGATCGACAATCAGCCCGAAGATTCACAGGAAGATGAATACCACGTTACCGGGACCTTGTACTCACTGACCAAACCTCTCGCCCGTCCCGGCAAGCCTGGTCCCGAGTGGAACACGATGGAGATTACTTTGGACGGTCCGCACACGATCGTGGTCGTGAATGGCGTAAAAGTGACCGATTACACCGAGGGTGGCCCCGTGCCGGAGAGAAAATTCAATTTCGAACCCCAGCGCGGGCCTCGCCCGAACGATGGCTACATTGGCCTCCAGAATCACAGCGATAACGACATCGTCTTTTTCAAAGAAGTGGCAGTGAAGATGTTGAAGAAGTAACTTCTGCAAGGTCTCAAGATCTCAAAGTTTCAAAAGTTGCAAGGTTTCAAGGTGACGGATTTTTGAAACCTTGAAACCTTCGGAACCTTGAAACTTCGCTTTGCTTGAAACCTTGCTTCTGAACCCTTGCCACCGCACTCTACCGTTGCGGCGCTACCGAAGCCGGATCTGGCAAAACCGGTCCCTGGGCCTGAGTTTTCGCCGCACGCTTATCAACTGCCGTGACCCGGTAATCGCCATAATCGATCGTCAGAGTTGCCACTCCTCCCATGCGAATGTGGCTTACTGAATGATTGTGAGCGATGAACCAGAAGCCGTCCACTTTTTCCCAGTTGGAATCGATTTGCGTGTCGCGCACCCAGAATGATGGCGCCTTGGCAGGTTCACCTTCCATACGCACGACCGCAAAATCGTGCGCGTCCACCCAAATTTTCCCAGCGTACAAAAACTTATTTTGCTTGCGAGGCTTAACCGCGAGCACATAGCAGGTATCGCCGGCCGGTATTCGTGCAGTTCCGACGAGCGTGAACTTGTAATTCTCCGGACTCAACTCGATCTGCTTGTGATTTTGGAACGCCTCTTTTTCGCTATCGAGCAACTTTAAAAGGACCCGGTTGAGTAGCAATTTGGATCCGCTCTGGGAGATCACATCAAAATTATGCTGATCAGGCGCGATATAGGTGGCAAGCACCTCCATGCTGGCGTCCCTGCCGCCAAATAATCCGTGGTATTCCAGGTGGTACCAGCGTTTGCCCTCAAAGCCGCGCAGCTCGGCTGAACGCCGCGCATTCGCAACCATGATTTTGTCGACGATCGCAGTTTCAGAAAGCGTCGGCGGATTCTCGCTTTTAACATCAGCAGGATCTACTTCGCGGGAAACCAGATACTTGGAAATCTCCTTCGCAGATGGCTCGCGCGAGACCCGCCGCGAATGGGACGCCTGGCCGAAGCTCTCACCGGCAATAGCTCCGATTAGCACTAAGCGGAACAGCAATGTAGATGCGCTTATCTTCTGACCGCCGTTACAGCGGAGAAAGTTCATCTTCTCTCTCTTTGCTCGGCTGCTCAGGAAAGTCCTGCCTGGCGAACCGCTTCTCCAGGTATTTGCGCGCCAGATCTCTCCCTCCCAATCCAAAAGCCAGGGCGAGTCCAAGCATTAGCGCACCGAAGGCCAGAGCAAATGCGATCAAAACGGTATGCGACCCAATGCCGACCACTTCAAACGCCATCGAAATCACAAACAGGATCATCATGGTCCGCAGAGTCTGGCTGACCAGCCGTGGGGAGGGCAGATCGGCGTTAACTCCGCCAAGCAAAGCAGCGCGAGAAAAGAAGCTGGCCGCCAGCAATCCAAAGAACAAAATAAAGAACGCGAGCACCAGCCTGGGGATGAACCCGAAGAAGTTCGAAATGTGCGGACCCAGCCATGGCACCGGCAGAACGCTGATTCCAACCAGAATGAATCCCAGCCATGCGACCCAGAAAACGAAGCGGCTTAACATTTCAGTCGGCGAGGGCAACGTCGACCGCCGTAGTACCTGCGCCGCACCGGTATGCTCAGACCATTTGTCGAAGCGCGCGATGCGCAGCACGCTTCTCACGATTGCCCGCAGCACAAACGCGATGATCCAGCCCACCACTACCAACAACAGCATTTCGAGCACCCGCGGCAGAAAGCGGGCGAAGCTCTGCACAATTTCGTTTATCGTCCTCGTCAGCTCTCCTATAAAGTTCTGCCACATAAAAACCTCACTTCCCGCCGTCCCACAAATCGATCAGGTGCGGCTTTTCCTGTTCAAATGCCTTACACAGAGACTTCACGTTATGTTCCATATCTTCCGCGGAAGCGTCCCGGTTCTGAGTTAAAAATGTATGCGCTCTTCCCCGAAACAGCGGCACCAGCGCTTGGACGATATGGTCGCGGCCGATGACTGCTTTGTGAAATGCGATCGCAAACTCGTACACGGTACGCGCCCAGAGTTCCCCCGAATAGGCAAACTTCTCCTCCGGCATTCCTGCCAGCCGCTTGAGTTCGTCATGCGTCGGCGTGGTTAGAATTGACAAGAACACCGGATCCAGTTCTTTCACTCCAAAGGTAAACATGTCATACAGCCGCTTGCGGTTTAGTCGAGACGGTCCATCGCTAACGGCCGGCTCGCAGCCTATGCAGGGAGCTTCAACCGGGTCGGGCGTCGAATGCCAAACTGAAGTGTAGGCGTCGAGCGACGTAAAAAGCGTGCCCGCAGTTTCGCGCATCGCGGCCACCAAGTCAGAAGGTGCATCCTCCCTTCTAGTTTTAGTCCCTAAGAATGACTGGATGAGTTTGCGCCTTCCGATCGCAGCCCATAAGGTCATCCACAATTCGGTGCCGCGACGGCCTTGTTCCTGATTCCAGATGTCTTGCCCGAGAAACTGGCTGCCCAGATCTCCTGAAAAAGCGAAATCGGAGGGGTATGGCTCGCGCACCGCGCAGCCATAGAGGACATCAGCCATGGGAAAAACCAGATTGCGGATCAGGAGTCCATCAAATTTAGGCCTGCGATAAATAGGTAGTACCAGGTCGTTGCCGTCGCGCAACACCGGCCTTAGCAAGCGTTCCATCCATTCCGGCTCGAGGGTTGTCGATTCCGGGGAGACTATGGCGCAAGTGCGCGCTTGCAGCAGATCGGTCGCGGCAAGAATCGTGTGTATCGCGATCCCATTAGCTGGACCGCCTTCATATTGCGTACTGATGCTATGAAGAGTGCGCAGGGCGTGCACATCGCTGGCGATGCTAAGATCGCTGATCGCCGCTGCCCGCACCAGGTCCTGGGTGCCGTCCCGTGAACCACCGTCGGCATTGATGATGACCGCTCGCTCGCGTGGAAAATACTTCAGCAGTCCCGCCCGCACCGCCTGCACCACTTGGCCCACAGAGCGTGCGTCATTGTATGTAGGCACGCCTACAACAATGTCCACGTCGCCGACATTCATCAGCTCGCGAACAAAAGAATCCGAAAGTATGCTCTCCTCAGGCAAACAGCTCCAAACAGTTCAGACTGAAAAAGTAAGAATGCAGAAGTCAGAAGTTAGAATGCAGAATAAATTCCACATTCCGCATTCTCCTTCTCACTCTGCATTCTTGCTTCTGCATTCTGAATTCTGCATTCTGACTTCTGACTTCTGACTTCTGACTTCTTATATCCTCCTCAACTTGAACCAAAAAAACTGATACGGCGCCAGCGTCAGCAAATATGGCAGGTCGCCAATTCGGGGAAAAATATTTCGGCCGAACATTTCCACCAGGATGTTGCCGCGGTATTCCTTCAAATCCAGTTCGATCGCCTGGGCTTTGCTGGAAAGATTATTTACCGCCAGAATCGTCTCATTGCCCAGCTTGCGCGTGTACGCCAGCACGCGATGATTTGCGGGATACAGAAATTGTATCGAGCCGCGCCCAAACACCGGGGTCGCCTTTCGTATCCGAATCAGCCGCTTCATCCACGAAAGCAGCGAGTGGTCGAAGCGCTTCTGCGATTGCACATTGATCGCCTGAAAGCCGTAAACCGGATTCAACATGAGCGGCGAATACAGGGTCTCCGGATCGGCAGGTGAAAACCCGCCATTCCAGCCACCATCCCACTGCATAGGCGTTCGCACTCCATGGCGATCGCCCAGATTTACATTGTCGCCCATGCCGATCTCGTCACCGTAATAAATGATAGGAGTGCCCGGTAATGACATCAGCAATCCATTCATCAGCTCGATCCGTCGCCGGTCATTATCTAATAAAGGCGCCAGCCGCCGACGAATACCCAAATTGATGCGCATTGATTTCTCTTTGGCGTACTCGTCATACATGTAATCGCGTTCCATGTCCGTCACCATCTCGAGCGTGAGCTCGTCATGGTTTCGCAGGAACAGGCACCACTGGCAGTTCTCCGGAATTTCCGGCGTCTGCTTAAGAATTTCCGTGATTGGTTTTCGGTCCTCCAGTTTCAATCCCATGAACATGCGGGGCATGAGCGGAAAATGAAATGCCATGTTGAACTCATCGCCATTTCCAAAATAAGCGCGCAAGTCAGCCGGCCACTGGTTCGCCTCCGCCAGTAACATCCGTCCTGGGAATTCCTGGTCCATGCGGGCCCGCAGGTCTTTTATGACCTCGTGAGTCTCCGGCAGATTCTCGCAATTCGTGCCCTCGCGCTCAACCAGATAAGGGACGGCATCCAGTCGGAACGCGTCCACTCCCATCTGTAACCAGAATTTCATGACGTCCCACATTTCCTCGCGGACCCGCGGGTTGTCGTAGTTCAAGTCTGGCTGATGGCTGAAGAACCGGTGCCAGTAGTACTGCTTCGAAACCGGGTCCCAAGCCCAATTGGAAAGTTCTGTATCTAGAAAAATGAGCCGCGTTCCTTTGTACTTGGTATCCGTATCGCTCCACACATACCAGTCACGCCGCGGATTATTGCGCGAGCTGCGCGATTCCTGAAACCACGGATGCTGGTCGGAAGTATGGTTCAGCACCATCTCGATAATGACGCGAATCCCGCGCTGGTGGGCTGCTTCAAGGAACACCTTAAAGTCATCCAGCGTGCCGTACGTGGGATTCACCGTGCGGTAGTCAGAAATGTCGTACCCGTCGTCGCGCAGTGGCGACGGAAAAAACGGCATGAGCCAGATCGCATTGACGCCGAGTTCCTGCAGATAGTCGAGCTTTTGCGCCAGACCCCGGAAATCTCCATTTCCGTCGCCGCTGCTATCGTAGAACGCGCGGACGTGGACCTGATAAACAACCGCGTCTTTGTACCAAAGCCCGTCTTGTACGGCCAAACTCGTTCCTCAAATCTGCATAGGTAGAGCACGGACCTAAGCGCTATCGAACCGGGACTGCAGATGAAATGACTTCATCCGTGCCAGAAGTCGGCACAGCGGCTGCTGAAAATCATATGATGCTGATTGTATTCTGGCTGAGATGCCCGCCCAGCTAATAGCCTATTACTTTAAGATAACGAGCTGAGAGAAATCCTGCACAGCTCATATGGGGATAGCCGCCCTCGCGGAGCAACGCTCCGCGATTGCAGTGTCGACGTGTCGAGCACACCACAGTGTGCTTCCTGATACACACCGCCTGTCCCTTCATCCGCAACGTTTCCAACAACATAACCTAGGCCACCGGCCTGCACATACGTCCCGTGTTGAACGGAGAAACCCATATGCAGACCTTAATTACATTCATCACCGTCGTCGCAGGATTGCTCCTCTCGCTGGCGGTCGCCATCGCGGTCGAAGAATTCATCTTCGGCCAAATCTTCCGCTTGTTCTTTAGCGCGCCGAAACCATCGGCTCGCCCGGTTCTGGTCAGGCTCACTGCTGATAGCCACCAATAAAGGAGGCGTTATGCTGTTTCTCAAATATTTGCTGCTCTGCGGCGGAATGGGAATGATCGTAGCCGCCGTCGCCATCCTCGCCCGCGACTTTTACTTCGGACTGAGATATCGTCAGTCGATAGCCGCCGGTTCAGCTCCTGCCCCGGCCAATCCCGAAATTCACTGGCGCACATCCATCGCATTGGCACTGCTCGCATGGGGACCAATTCTCTTGGCCCTGAGCATCGTCGTCGTGCCCAGCGGGACGGGCGGCGTCCGCGTCAGCCAGACCAGCGGCACGCTTCCGGGAACCCTTTATCCAGGCGCGCACTTCGTAGTTCCTCTCGCCGAAAACATCGTGCTGTTCGACACGCGCGACCAGCTTTTCACCACCGGCTCGGTTGAAGATGGAAAATCCGAGAAACGCGACGCCGAAAAGCCGGCTCCATTAAATGTTCAGGCAAAAGAAGGTCTGTCAGTGGGGCTCGCGATCACCATCCGCTATCGTCTGGATCCCGCGCACCTCGATTACATTCAGGCCAATCTGCCGCAGCCGGTTGAAACTGAAATCGTTCCTGCGGTGGTCGCCAGCGCCTGGCGCGAACTCGTGCCCAACTACACCGTCCGCGAAGTCTTCGCCACCAAGCGGGAAGAAGTTCGGTCGCGGGCCGCTGCAGTCATCACCCAGAAACTTGCAGCCGATGGAATTGTGGTGAAAGAGGTGATGCTGCGCGATATCCAGCTTCCGCCCGAATACGCCAAGGGACTCCAAGACCTGTTGCTCAAGGAACAGGAGGATGACCAGATGGGCGTGCAAACTGACATTCAGCAGAAGCAAGTCCGCATCTCCGAACTTCAGGCCGAAGCCACGAAAGCTCAGCAGGTAAAACAGGCCGAAGGTGAAGCCCAGGTACGCGTGCTGCAGGCCAAGGCTGAAGCTGATGCCATGCAGTACACGCTTCCTTTGAAACAAAAGCAAATTGAGCAGGCCAAGCTTGAGTCTGAGGCCCGGAAAGAAGCGACGGTCCAAAACGCGGAGGCCAATGCGCAAGCCACGATAAGAAATGCCGAAGCAATGGCACAGGCCAAAGTCCTCGACAGCAAAGCTGAAATGGAGCGCCGCAAATTGCTCGCAGATGCCGAAGCCGATCGCATTCGCGTGACCGCGGTTGCCGACGCCGAACGTATGCGTAATGAAGGCGTGATCTTGAAACAGAACCCGCTGCTGATTAATAAGATCATCGCCGAAAAACTCTCCGACAAATTGCAGATCATGATGGTTCCGTCCGATGGGAAGTATTTCTTCGCCAATGACGTTCTCAAGAGCATGAACATGGCCAACAAGAACAGCGAAGCTGACCAAGGGGAGGAGAAATAGTGACGAGTGGCTAGTGGCTCATGCTTAATGGTTGGGTATGTGGGGACAGCCGCCCTCGGCTGTCCAGCGGAGCAACGCTCCGCCATCAGCACAGGAGATGGACTACTTAGATTCCGAATGGAACTATCATGAAGCCAGAGATTTATAATTCGCGCAATCTAAAAATGAGCTGCCTCTCCTCACGCTTGCGCTGGGCTTTGTGTATCTGGGTTCTTGTTTCGCAATTGTGTTTTGCGACTGACTGGCACGACCCCGTCACCCAGCTAGCTGCAAAAATCACCGCTGCTACTGGCCCTGGCGTTGTAGCCCTGGAAATAAATAACCGTTCGATTATCAGCCCCGCGGATGCCGAGGAAATTCGCCGCGAGCTCATCGCCTCGCTCGGCACCGCAGGAGTGCGCGTCTGGCAACCGGATCAAGCCGCGGCCAATATTAAACTCACGCTGTCCGAAAATTTGCAGGAGTACGTTTGGGTTGCTGAAATTCAGGCGGGAGCAACCGACTCCAAAGTTCTGCTGGTGTCTACGCCGCGGACAAATTTTGCGGTTGCCGCAGCAAACGCACCAGCTATCACGATCCGTCCCACGCCACTGGTGTCGCAGCGCGACCCGATTCTTGACGTCGCGATCCTCGAAAATAACCCGCCGAGAGTAATCGTGCTGGGAAGGACCGCTGTCACTATCCAGGAGTTCGCGAACCAGCACTGGTCGGTGATTCAAATGCTTCCCATCATTTCGCCGACGCCACTTCCGCGCGATGCTCGCGGAAGAATTTTTCTTCGCAAAGATCGCCTGTTTGACGCGTACCTCCCCGGCCTGGCCTGCCACAGCACCAACTCAACCCCGCTCGCGATGAGTTGCGCGCTTAGTGAAGACCCGTGGCCGCTTCAAAGCCAAGGACTCTCCGCATTCTTTTCTCCGGCCAGAAATTTCTTTACCGGAGCGCTGGTGCCCGGTATTGGCAAACAGAACTCTGCGCCTCCGTTTTATTCCGCGGCGGCAATTGCGCGAGCAAATTATTCGCTGTGGATTTTCGCCGGTCTTGATGGACAGGTGCACCTGCTCGATGGAATTAATCAGCAGGTCCTCGGCAAAGTTCATTGGGGAAGCGATGTCGCCGCCGTGCATCCCGCGTGCCGGCCTGATTCTCTCCTCCTGGCTGATGCCCCTGATAGCGAGCCATCTGAGTCAATCCAGGCTTTCGAATTTGCCGACCGCGAACCCGCCGCGGTCAGCCCTAAACTGGCTATTAGCGGCAGCATAACTGCGCTTTGGAGCACCCCAAGCGCAGACAGTGCAATCGCGGTTTATAGGAACTCCAGCACCGAAAATTATGAAGCGCTTCAGCTCAATCTTGATTGCGGCCATTAGTCTGGCCTGTGTGACGAACACCATTGCCGCGACTCATCCACATTATGGCGGCACCTTGCGCGTAGGCGTGCAAACGTCAGCGCAAACTTTTGACCCAACTATTTCGGCCACGCCGGGCCTTCGCAGCCTGACGCAGCTGGTCTTTGAAACTCTGGTCAAGCTCGATGATCGTGGCCGCCCGCAACCGCTGCTCGCCGCTTCCTGGCAAGTCGAACCAGGAAACCAACGCTGGCGCTTTCAGTTGCGCAACGGTGTAGTGTTTAGCGATGGCGTGCCGGTTGATTCGAGCGTAGCCGCAGCCTCAATCCGCGCCGCTAACCCGGACTGGAAAATTTTTGCTCTCGGCGAACTAATCATGATTGAAACCAGCTCGCCTGTGCCGAATCTTGCCGCCGAACTGGCCCTGCCGCGAAACAGTATTTCGCGGCGCGTTCAGGGCGCCCTCATCGGCACTGGGCCGTTCACGGTCGCGCAGTTTGACGCGACCAAGCAACACTTGACCTTGCAGGCCAACGATCAATATTGGGGTGGTCGCCCATATATTGATTCCATCGAGGCCGACATGGGCAAAAATGATCGCGATCAACTCATGTTGATGGATCTCGGAAAAAATGATCTGGTTGAAGTCGCGCCCGAGGACATCCGCCGCGCTCAAACTGGCAACCATCTGGTGAAAGCTTCGCAGCCTGCGGAACTGCTCGCGTTGTATTTCTCCCGAGACGCACGGTCCGATGACGAACTTCATCTTCGAAATGCTTTGGCGCTCAGCATCGACTCGGCTGCGCTGAATACAGTTCTGTTTCAATCTGCAGGTGAACCAACAGGCGCGTTGCTTCCTAATTGGTTTTCGGGCTACGGCTTCATTTTCCCTGCTGGCGGCTTCGCTAGCCGGTCACGGGCCCCGCATTCCGTCGTATGGACCCTGAGTTGTGACTCGTCCGATCCCAGCGCGCGTATCGCAGCCGATCGTATTGCGCTCAATGCGAAGGATGCCGGCATCACACTTCAGCTCGTCAATTCGGATAACCCAGATATAAAATTAGTGAAGATAGCCCTGCCTTCAGCTGATTCCGAGACGGCCCTCGATGAGTTGGCGCGCGACTTCCAACTTCCTGCGCCAGCTTTTGCGAACTCATCAGTGAGTACTCTCTATAGCGCAGAAACTGCTTTACTGCAGACTCGCCGCGTGGTCCCGATCGTGTATTTGCGCACCGCCGTTGCTTTTCGCTCGAATGTCCATGGACTGAAATCGCTCGCGGACGGAAGCTGGCAATTAGGTAATGTCTGGCTCTCGGCGGAGACTCCGTGAGCTTCCGGCGCAGACTGCTTCTTCTATTTGCGCTCACAGTATTGTTGTCGGTCGCAGCCGTCACCGTAATCATTTCAACCTGGACCCGCCGTGCCTTCGATCAAGCCAACGACGAGCGCACTGCGGTGTTTGTGGCGCAATTTCACAAAGAATTTCAAAATCGCGGCGAGGACCTCAGCCGCAGGATTCAGTCAATCGCCGGAAGCGCTGAGGCCAATCGAATGCTCGTGGCCGCTGCACAGTCCGCATCTGATTACAGCGCTTTTCTAGACACAGCACAGGTGATCGCAGCTACTCAACGGCTCGACTTTCTTGAGTTCGCTGACGACCGCGGTACGATCATTTCATCCGCGCAATGGCCGGCAAAGTTCGGCTACGACGATCCGCTTGTAACCCAGAACCCGCCAACAACGCCGTTTTTGAAAGAAGAAGAGCTTCCCTCCGGCCCTGCGCTCGGGCTGTTCGCGCTCCATTCCGTAACTGCGGTTGGACGCCGGCTATACATAATTGGCGGAATTCGTCTCGACAAAATTTTCCTGGCTACGCTCAATCCGCCAGCCGGCGCCAGCGTCATGCTCTATGAAACCTTGGGCGCAGAAAAATTTTCGCCCGATCACCTGATCTCCGCTGACGGTGCGCCGCCGAATGCCAAGGAATTCGAACCCATCATTCAACAGGTGCAGAGCGGTCACCACGAAGCCCGCGTGGTCCTTCGGGGAGGGAGTTCCGGCGGAGAAATCGTGAACGCTTTTCCCCTGACTGGCGACCACGACCAGGTGCTCGGAATATTGCTGCTGGCGAGCTCGCGCCAGGTCTATGCCGAGCTCCGTAATCAGATCCGCTCAGCCGCGCTGTTGGCTGCTTTTGCAGGACTAATTCTTGCGATTCTCTTGAGTAGTTGGGCCGCAGCCCGAGTTACGCGCCCGATAGAAGAGCTTGCCGGCGCAGCGCGGGAAGTTGCCGCCGGAAACTGGAACGCTACCGTCAAGGTGAAAACGCAAGATGAGATTGGCGAACTCGCAGAATCATTCAACCGAATGACGCGAGACCTCCTCGATCACCGCGAGCGCCTGGTGCAGGCCGAGCGCGTAGCAGCATGGCGCGAGCTCGCCCGCCGCCTGGCGCATGAACTCAAGAATCCGCTTTTCCCGCTGCAATTGACCGTAGAAAATCTTTTGCGCGCCCGCGACCAGAGCCAGCAACAGTTCGATGAAACTTTTCGCGAGAGCTCGGCGACGCTGCTATCCGAAATTGCAAATCTGAAAAACATCATTGCAAGATTCAGTGATTTCTCGAAGATGCCGCAGCCGAATTTTGAATCGGTCGATTTGCGCGAACTTTGCGAGAGTGCGATTAAATTGCATCAGGCGCAACTCACGAAGGCAGGCATCTCGTGCAATCTTGAGATATCAGGAGACGCTCCAATTGCGGCAGATCCTGAACTCTTGCACCGCGCGCTCTCCAACTTAATTTTGAATGCTATCGAAGCCATGCCGGACGGTGGCAGCCTGACTTTACGTGTCATTCAACGGCAGGATTCAATCCGCATCGAAATCTCCGACACCGGAAGCGGCCTGGCGCCGGCAGAATCAGCCCAGTTGTTCACGCCTTACTACACCAGCAAGCCGCACGGCACTGGTCTCGGACTCGCTATCGTGCAATCCATCGTGAGCGATCACGGGGGCCGAATCAGTGTCGACAGCGAACCCGGCCGCGGTACAACGTTTATCATCGAGCTTCCCGCAAACCGGGATAAATTGCCGGTCGTGCAGGAAACGCACGTTTAGGAGATCGGAGAGATTTTGCCGTCGAAGGCGCATCTGCTAATTGTTGACGATGAGGCCAGCACTCTGGCTACGCTGTCTCGCGCCTTCCGCCTCGCCGGTCACGAAGCGACGGTCTGCGACAATGCCAACCGCGCGTTCGATTTGGCCAAGGCTGAAAATTTCGACCTCATCTTTTCTGACGTGGTTATGCCCGCGAAAAATGGGCTCGTGTTCCTTGAAGAGTTGCGCTCGGCGGGCGTCACCACGCCCGTCGTGATGATGTCCGGCCAGGCGCACATTGAAATGGCGGTGCGCGCAACCAAGTTAGGCGCGCTGGATTTTCTTGAGAAGCCGGTATCCACCGACAAACTTCTGCTCACCGTTGAAAATGTTCTGAAGCTCCAGCGGCTGGAATCTGAAAACTCTCAGCTCCGGCAGCGTCTGGGAAAACATGAAATCGTCTGGGCAGGCGAGGCCATGAAGAACGTCATGGCGCAACTCGATCGCGTCGCCGTTACCGATACTCGCGTCTGCATTCTCGGGGAAACCGGCACCGGGAAAGAATTGATCGCCCGCACTATTCACGAGAAGAGTCCGCGCGCTTCGGGGCCATTCGTTGCTTTGAACTGTGCAGCTATTCCCGCCGAGTTGATTGAATCCGAATTGTTTGGGCACGAGAAAGGTTCGTTCACCGGCGCAGCCAATCGGCACATCGGCAAATTTGAACAGGCGGAACGCGGCACGCTGTTCCTCGATGAAATCGGCGACATGCCTTTGCCCATGCAGGCCAAACTTCTACGTGTGCTTGAGGAAGGTGAGGTGGAACGCATTGGCGCCAGCAAGTCGGTCCACGTCGATGTCCGTGTCATAGTCGCGACTCATCGCAATCTGCAAGCTCTGGTTCACGACGGGAAATTCCGGCAAGATTTATTTCACCGCGTTTACGTCTTCCCGCTCCTGCTTCCGCCTCTGCGCGAGCGGCGTGACGACATTCCTGCGCTCATCAAACATTTCCTGGACCAGGTCTGCAGGCAAAATAGTTGGAAACCGGCAAAGTGCTCCTCAGATGCAGTCGCCGCTTTGCAGAATTATTCCTGGCCGGGCAATGTTCGCGAACTTCGCAACATGGTCGAGCGGCTTTTACTCCTTGCTCCGCGTGACAGCAACGAAATCGGACTGGAAACGGTCGAGTCAGTGCTGATGCCGTCCGGCAAAACGCGGGTCGCGAACGGCGTTGCTGGTTCAGGCACACTCGCTGCTCGAGTTGAGAATTTTGAACGAGAAACGATCGTTGCGGAATTAAAGCGCGCTGGTTTTCACGTGACCAATGCAGCTAAGGCCCTCGGCCTGGAACGCAGCCACCTGTATAAAAAAGCGGAGCAATTGGGAATAGACGTAAGAAAACAGCGCCGCGAGGACGAACTGAAGCAGGAGTAACTTTTCTTACCAGGGCCGCAGTCGCTCGATATCCGAGTTGTCGCTGTGCCGCTTATCCTGCTCGAACTTGCGATGGTTGTTGGAGAGCTGCCGTTTAATAATCGTCTGCAACCTGTAATGGTCCTGTTCGGGAAGAATGGTGAATTTGAATGGCTGGCGGTCCCATGCCACCGGCGTCAGCATTTGGGCGTCACCCGCAATGCAGCCTTTGCTGGTGAGGAACATCAACTTTCCAATGGCGCCAGGTTGCACTGGCCGCTGCAGGCAGAGCAGGCCGCCGGTCACGGAAACGACTTGCAATTGCGCAGAGCATCGGACGCCGCCCGGAAACCTTACTACCACCGGGGTTTTCTCTTCGAATCCTACACGCTGCGCGCGTTCGCGAAACTCAGTTTGGGGGGCGTAGGGCATGAATTGAGTATCAACATTCTCCTGAAGGATTGTGAGATTACGGAAGGCCAAAAATTAGCCCGCATTAGGACAGGAGCAATGTGACAACCCCAAAACCCGCTACGGACGGGCGATTTCAGGTATAAGCCAAAGGGAGAGGATGCCGCTCCTTGGAGCGGCCTCACCACATAAGGCACGGAGTTTCACAGAGGAAAGACACAGAGGAGTTCGAAAAAGGAGCGGCTTACTCTGTGGCATTGCTCTGTGAACCCCAGTGTGCTCTGTGGTAAAGATTTAAAAAGCATGCAGTAGACCGCGGTCAGCAGCCTGAGCGCACGGTGCGAGTTTGCGAGTAGCTCGGCCTGCAAGCATAATGTCGTAGGTATCAAGCAACCGAACCGCGGCGATGCTAATTTTTTCCGGAGAACCCATGTCTAAAGAATCCACACGTCGCGATTTCCTGAAAATCTCCAGCATGGGCGCGGCGTCAATCGCCGGAGTAGCGCTCGCCGATTCGCCCGCCCGATCGAATACAAGGGGCGCAACCGGAGAAATATCGGTCTGGACAACAGACGATAATCAGCGCTGCGCCCCCGGACCGGCGCTCTCATGGCAACCCGCATCCCACTCCAGCGCTTCCGAAATCGTCCTTGACCCCAGTAAGAAGTTTCAGCCGATACACGGCTTCGGTGCGGCCTTCACAGATTCAGCCTGCTTCACTTTTAACCGCCTCGATCCCGCGGCCCGCGAAAAACTTTTCCACCAGATGTTCAGTCCCTCTGAAATGGGATTCAACGTCTGCCGTACCTGCATTGGCGCCAGTGATTATTCTCGCAATGTGTATAGCTTCGACGAAGGCGAGCCTGATCCTGATCTGCAGCGTTTCTCCATCGATCATGATCGCGAATACATTCTGCCCATGCTGCGGGAGGCGCGAAAAGCAAATCCCGATTTGTTCCTATTCTCTACGCCGTGGAGTCCTCCGGGATGGATGAAGCCGAACAAATCGATGCTGGGCGGGAATATGGAGCGCAAGTACATGCCCTCGTACGCAAATTATTTTGTGAAATTTTTGCAAGCATACGAGGCTGAGGGTGTGCCGATCCAGGCGGTCAGCGTCCAAAACGAAGTTGACACCGACCAGGACGGCCGCATGCCGGCTTGCAGTTGGCCGCAGGAATACGAGGCCGATTTTGTTCGCCAGCAACTCGGTCCTGCATTCGAACGCACGGGAATTAAGACCAAGATTTGGATCATCGACCACAACTACAACCTATGGGGACGCGCGATGGGGGAACTTGAAACTCCCGATGTGCGCAAATATACCAATGCCGTCGCGTGGCATGGCTACGTGGGCAAAGTCGAGTGGATCGATCGCGTGCAGAGCGCATATCCCGGCGTCGAAATGTACTGGACCGAAGGGGGACCAGACTATACATGGCCGGATTACATGACGGACTGGACCAAATGGAGTGAAACCTTCACCGATGTTCTTCGCCACTGGTGCCGATCAATCACTGCGTGGAACTTGGCTCTCGATGAAGTCGGCAAACCCAACATCGGCCCCTTTAACTGCGGTGGCTTAGTGAGTATTCACTCGCAAACGAAAGAGATCGCCTACTGCGGACAATACTGGGCTTTTGCGCACTACTCGAAATTCATCAAGCGGGGCGCGCACCGCATCGACTCGCAGAGCAACGGCGGCGACATATTGCATGCGGCTTTTGAAAATCCGGATGGCCAGCAGGTGGTTGTTTTGACCAATTCCGGTCCAGCCAGCACTTGTGTTTTGAAATTTGGCGGAACTACTGCGAACGTTTCGCTGAACCAGCATTCTGTGACTACGCTGGTTTGGAGCTAGTTCGGCTTTCAGTTCCAGGCTGGTTCGACACAATCGAAAATAGAAACAGAAGAATTCCCGCCAGCACCAGCGGACAGCCAATCACCGCGAAGGCCACGAACGCCAGCGGATGAATCCGAATCAGGGTGAAAAGTAGAACCAACAGCCCGGCGCAAATTAGCGCCGCCGCCAGGCGTATACGGCTTTCCACCCGCGCCGTCGCATTGATTCCCTGTGCTTCCGCCATGTTACGGCGCTCCCTTCCAGAACGTCGCATCCTTCAACGTGCCCACTTCGTGGACAATGTCGTGGCATCCGCTATTCATGCATGACATCTGGTTTGAGGTTATTTTGGCCATCATCTGCGGAGTCTTGGAGTGCTTCGGTTCCTCCTCGAATACCCGCATCCCGGCGTGACAATGCAGGCATTCGCGATTGTTGAAGGCAGTGTAGAGCTTTATGTCAGCGGGAGCTGGAGGTGTACCGAGATATTGCACATAAAGATGGCGGAGGCCACGAAATTTGGAGTGGAGGGTGCCGAACATCGTGTAATCGGTATGGCAGGTGTAGCAGGCGCGGTCGCGCGGGACAAGATTATTCTGGAAGTGCTTGGCCGGAATGTAGCTGGGATCGTCGACGGAAAGGCTCTTGCCGAAGTCATGCATCACATGGCAGGAGAGGCAGAATTGCGTGCTTTCCGCCCGCTCCATGTGCTCAGAGAATCCCAGCCACATGGCCAGGGCCGGCACAATGAACAGTGTCACGAATGCCAGGATTTTTCCGCCCCGCGCGCGCGTAAGCTCAACCCGCAGCGCTACCAGCAGCGCAAGCCCCAGCGCAACTGCAATGAACAGAATCTCGATGACCGTTGGAGAAAGATATCTCATTGGGAAGAGCAGTCGGCACTCAGCATTCAGCAATCAGCAATCAGCAATCAGCATTCAGCAGTCAGCACTTGGCACTTGGCACTTGGCACTTCATCGAGGTTACGTGCCAACAAAACTAACAACGGCACTACATTTGTCCTGTCGATAAAAATCTGCTCTTGCGTAGTAGCTAACTGCCAAATGCTAAGTGCCAAGTGCTGACTGCTGATTCACTACTTCCCCAAACTCCTGTAGTAATCAACCAGCGCTTTGATTTGCTCAGCGCTGAACTCGCTCTTGTACGAATCCATGTCGTCGCCCTTGCCGTCGGTGACCACCTTGATCATTGCGGCTTCAGAGTCTTTCATGTTTTCATGAACATTTTTTACGTGTACTTTTTTGCCCTTTGCGGTATTTCCTGAACCATCTTTGGCATGGCAGACGGCACATTTCTTGTTGTAAAGCTCATCGGCACTCTGGGCCAGCAAAGTTCCACTCAGCATCAAACACGCTAATGTTGCGCCCATCAAGACCCTCGCCAGTCGGGACACAGCTCTAAGTAGGTTCATCGGTATCCTCCAGTGCCGATAACTATAGTCCAGGCGCAAATCAAAAGTCTCTCGTCCAGCGAATGGTCAGCAGATTCGCAGAAAAGTTGTTTGCGGTCACAATCTGCTGTAGGTAGTAGGTGCGTTGCAGGTCCGCCGAGAGCCGCCCGGCCTTGGGGAAATCGTAAGTCACAGTCCCCGTCACCAGCGGCCAGGTTACAGGCCCGTATGCCGGCGGTTCCCCGCTGATCTGGCCCAGGTAGCTCGATCGATCGTAGTTGCCGCTAATCCGTGCACTGAAGCGCCTGATCGGTTTGATATCGATACCGCCCTGCCAAACGCGATTCATTTCCTGATCGCGCAAGAAGTTGCTCAATGGCGCTGTTCCGCGCAGGTACTGAATATCTCCCTGAGCATACGTGCTTTCATAGCTGAATCCCGCAAAGATCGAGAATCGCTCATTCAGCGCGTAAGACGCAGTCGTCGAATTGAAGCGGACCACGTTGCGATAATCGGTCTCGAGCAGCCGGCCATTACTGATATTCAGCTCGTCATCAATGGAAAATCTTGCGATGGGATGGAACTGCACCACCGCATGCCCGCCCACTTCGCTGCGTGGCGTGATGGCGGTGTATGACATGCCATTGTTGAAACTGTGCAGATCGCCGCGAAAGCTGATTATTTTCGAGGGCTCGTAGCCAAAGCTGATCTCGGGCGCCACCGTTTTGATAGTGTGGCTCAGCCCGTCGTCTTCAACCCCGGCGGAAAAAGTGGCGACGTCATACTTCATCAGGTGGATTCCCGGCCGGATCACCAACGTGTGCAGCGGACTGAAGTCCAGCGTGAAGTGCAGGTCGCTCAGATCCGTGCGCCATACGATGTCTTCAGCGTTGGTCGCCGGAGTGGTGGCATTGAAAAGGCTGCTGAGACTCCCAATGGCTTCGCTCGCCTGGTGCGTGTAGCGATAGTCCGCGCTGACGCTCCACCAGCTGTTGATGTCGTACGTAAATCCCTGGCTGATGATGTGGTCAGGCTCGGTCACATTGCCGCGAACGCTCTGGCTCACGGCATAAGGTGTTTGTACTCCCTTGCTGTTGGGAGCAATTCCGTTGAAGGACTGATCGAAGTTCAAAGGCCCCTGGTAGCGATAGAAAAGATAGCTGCCCCGCCACTCCAGCCGATGCAGCGGCTTTCCTACAAAAGAGAACTCGCTAATAGGTGTGGTCAGACGGCGGTCTTGCGCCCATGTGAAATGCGCTAAGGGTTCCAGCGTCGAGCTCTTAGCCGGATCAATGCTCAGCTCCGGCGAGCTGACCGTATTTACGTTGGTGATGGAATTGAAGCTCTGATACCCAACCGAGTAATGAAAATTCCATGAGCGGAAGGTGTAATCAATTCCGCCGGTGAAGCGGTTGGTTTCATCGTTGATTGGGGCAAACAAATAATATGGATTCGCACGCGCATAGCCACCCCAAAACCCTGGTGACCCCAGAAAATCTGGCGATGCGGTAGTGTAGGTGGGCCCAGAGTCGGTGGTGCGGTAGTAATCGAAATTGAATCGCAAGTTGTCAGTAGCATGCAAGGTCAAGTCAGCCGAGCCAAACTTGCGGACTGTGTCCCAGTTGTGATGATCGGTCAGTCCGGTTGATAGCGTAGGCGCAACCGCCGTTATGGGCAAAATGACATTGTCATTCTGGTTCCAAAAATAATCCGCCTGCCGCCAGTTGGCGCGGAAATCGAACAGTTTGTGTTTGCTCACCGTGAGTTGTGCGGTTGGAAACGGATCGCCGCCCAGCCCGCTCATGTTCAGCGAGTAATCGTCTGCGAAAGTATTAACTCCGGTCTTTGCTTCCCCAGACATACTGAAATCCATCAGCCGCGGCCCACTTTCCAGACCAAACATTTCGCGGTACATCGGTTTAAAACCTTTAATGTCCGTGAACCGGTATCCCACGCTGGCCGAGCCTTGGGTGTTGAACCCTCCCAAACTAATCGGGGCAGCTTCAGCATTTGTCGGCGGGTCCTGCGCGCTCAGCATACCGGACATTCCCAGGAGGCCGGCGAGCAGTAATACGCGAGTTGTTCTCATAGCGCCTCCGGTGTCATCGCAGCAAAGTCGGATCCAGGTTCGAACCGTGTACAGCCGTATGACAACGCGTGCACTCGCCGCTGGTCTGGAAACCCAGCCGGCCATGCGGTACTCCCGCCTGATTGTGGTATCCGGTGTGGCACTGCAGACAAAGCTGGCGGCCTTCGCGCCGCACCAGCAGCATGCGGTTGGTGCTGCCGTGAGGTGTGTGGCACGTGGTGCAACCTTCCACCTTCACCGACGCGTGTTCATAAATGTACGGACCACGCTTCTCGGCATGGCAGTTCACGCAACTCTGAAAATTCGGTTTATTAAGGCTGGCGTGGTTCTGCGATCCGTGAGGATTGTGGCAGTCGCTGCACTTGATCAAACCCTCCGGCACACGATGATGCACCGGCAGCGCAAACTGCGCCTGCACCGTTCCATGGCAGTTAAAGCACAGCGTCGGTTCCGACTGTTTCAACAAGCTGCTCTGCAGCCAGCGGACTTCATCCGGAAGCTGTGGCACCTGGAAAAAGTGGCCCTGTGGCGAACTGAAATCACCTTTGCTCTGGTCTTTGACTTCGGTCACCAGATGCGAAGTGTGGCACTCATTGCACGACAGTCCGTGCGCCTCATGAGTCGAATGCTCAAAAAAATCCTGTTGCTTGCTGCTGATATGGCAAAGCATGCAGCGGGCCGCGTTCTCCTTCGCATTTGAGCGGAAGCGGAAAACCGGCGCCTGTGCCAGCGCAGCCGTGATTTTGGCATTCACTCTAAAAGAGAAAATGGGATGATCTTCAAGCGCCCTCTTCTCCTTGCCTTCGTCGCCTTCAGCTGCTTCGATCGCATCAGCATGCGCTTTTCCCGGCCCATGACAGACTTCACATCCAGAAACGTAGCCTTTGCCCGGCACCGACACTTTCGCATGTGCAGTCTTCTCGTATTCTCTGTACTCAGGTTTATGGCAGGAGCGGCAGCGGTCAATGCCGGCGTAATCACTTGGATTACCTAGCGTGAGTGTTGGCGCAACCGAAGGCCCTTGCGTCGACGCAGGCATTTTCTGCGCGATGGCATCATGTCCGCAAAGCGATAGCGAGATTACCGCCAGGATAAAAATACCCTGCCATCTTAGGCCGGCTTCAGCTCTCATTAGGCTGCTCCCCTTTACGGTATTCGCGTACGGGTTCCCTGGCGTTCTTTTTAGGTTGTTCTGTTGTTGCGTGAGTCTGACCTACTGCCCCGTTACTCTCGCTTTGCGAAGAAAACGAATGTGTAGTCACACTATTCGAGTCCAATCAGTCCATCAATTACCTATCCGAGATACTCGGCTTTTCTAATCAATTCACTTCCCAATTTGGTAATCGAGCCTGTTTTTGTATTGCCGCGAATCGAATACACCCATCCGCGGCTATTGAAGTTTCGCATTCGCTGGCAGGGCAGTCTGTGATCTTGGCAGCGTGAGTACGTGATCAAAATCACATTTGCACGGCTGGACAAAAGAAAACCCGCCAGTTACGGCGGGTTAAGTCTGGGAGGATACGGCCGGTTAAGTCTGGCAGGATTTGGAAACTAGGCGCTCTTCCGGCAGTGTCGAAGAGAAAGGAGCCGTGCTGAGGCCCGACCAGTGAAGCGTAGTCCTGCTCCAGGCTGCTCGTTCTTCTGGTTGCCTTATAGCTGCCCTACTTCAAATGCTTGTTGACCGCCTTAGTCATTTGAAACATGTCCAGTTTCTTGGCGCCGAAAATCGGCTGCAGCTTATCGTCGGCGATGATCTCGCGCTTGTTAGCTGGGTTTTGTAATTTGTTCTTTTTGATGTGGGCCCAAATCTTCTTGGTCACTTCGCTGCGCGGTAACGGCTCCGATCCGACAACTTTGGCCAGATGCTCTGAAGGCTGCATCGGCTTCATAAACGCGCTGTTGCTCTTTCCTTTGGCTGCTGTTTT
>DATNAF010000371.1:0-4508 GCA_035572845.1 Terriglobales bacterium | reverse complement strand
TTCCAGTTGTCCAGCATGCCGAAGATACTCGCGTGACCCAGGGTTGCTCGATGAATGAAAGCGAAACATCGTTTCGGCTCGGGCTGCGCGGCATGACTGACATGGCCGAGGCTGCAATCGTCGACCGTGACGTCCAACTCGCGCAACAATTCAACGGCGCACGGTTGCATGTGGCGCATGTATCAACGGCTGAAGCATTGAAATCAGTGCGGCGCGGCAAGAAAAATCGTGCTCGCGTGACCTGCGAGGTCACGCCGCATCATTTCACCCTGACCGATGCTGATGTTCACGGCTACGATACAAATTTCAAGATGAATCCACCTCTGCGCTCGGCTTCGGACCGAGAAGCCCTGCTGGTGGCGCTTGCCGACGGCACCATTGATGCCATCGCCAGCGATCACGCTCCCCACGCACCGCACGAAAAAATTATCGAGTTTGAGCGCGCCATGTTTGGGATTACCGGGCTTGAAACAGCTTTGGGTCTGGCCATCACGGTCCTGCACCTCCAGCAGAAAATTCCTTTGACTCGCATTGTCGAATTGTTTACCGCGGGCCCGGCGCGAGTTGTAGACATTCGCGGGCGCGGGACGCTGATGCGCGGCAGCCACGCCGATCTGACCATCTTCGACCCAAAAAAACGCTGGACCTTCGATGCATCAAAATCCCGTTCGAAGTCTCACAACACGCCATTTGATGGGTGGCCACTCACCGGGAAAGTGGTGGCGACGATTGTAGCGGGACGGGTGGTGCATCGAGCCGGGTAGTGCCGTCCCTGAAAGGGACTCGGGCTTCGACGCAAGCTTCCCCAGCACTACAGCCTACCCTGAGCGGAGTGAAGGGTGCTGGGCTATATTAAATGGCGCCGCGTTGCGACTCAGATGATATGAGAATCGCGTTCGTGTATGTCATTGGAGCGGACTTGACGAGCCAGTAGCAGCCGCTTAGCAGAAGTGGCGCGCCAACTGTGTTCGCGCAGGTGGTATCGGTAGATCCCATCTCCGTAGCTCCGTTCAACTACAGTCGCGTAGCGACGGAATTTAATTAGCCCAGCACGTAAGTGCTGGGAAGACTGCCGCAGACAAACGAGAGTCTCCGAAGGAGACGGCACTACGCCGCAAACACGTCTTTATCGTAGGCAAGACCACACTTCTTCAGCAAAGCAATAAATTCCTCTTCAAACGTCCGCACCCTATGATGTTGCTCCTGATTCCGGATGTATCTCGTCACAACCTCGACCGACGACGGGCTGACGCTAAATGCTGCATAACCTTTCTGCCACTCAAAGCTCAACCCCTGCTCTCCCATCCATCGTGACGAATTCGCTTTCAATTTTTGAATAGCGACGGAGAGCGCCATAGCAGGCGGTACAGCGATCAGCAGATGCACGTGGTTTGGCATTCCGCCGACCGCGACCATCGTTATTTGCAAATTTTTGGCCGTGCCGATTAAGTATGCGTAAAGCTGTGGCTGAAGATCAGGCGAAATTAGATTTCGGCGATCCTTTGTCGAGAAGATGCAATGCGCAAAATTAGCGACGTAGGCGTGAGACATGTCCGCAAGTTCAAATCATGTGAATGGTTTTGTCTGTGACGGGTGGAATCGCCCCACCTGTGGAAAACTTCTTGAGTGCCGTCCCTGGCGGGACTCGGGTCTTGAGGCAAGCTTTCCCAGCACTTACGTGCTGGGCTATTTAAATATCGTCGCCTTTGCGACTCAGACTTGATTGGGAATCCCGTTTGATATGTGCGTAGATCATCGAGGCGCATAGGCGGCTCGAATTGCACAGATCTGCCCAACTCACAGCTGCTCCCAGACACTGCTGTCGCAGCACAAATCATTCGCTCCCCCAGACGGCAGTCGCGCAGCGACGGAATCTAACTAGCCCAGCACGTCAGTGCTGGGACCGCCATCGCCCGCAACCAGAGTCGCTTCAGCGATGGCACCCCACTCTAGCGCAAAATACCCATTCGTTTACCGACATTGTCGAGCACTTCTAACGCCCGTTCCAATTCCTCACGCGTATGTGTAGCGCTCATGATGGTGCGAATACGCGCTTTGCCTTCGGGGACGGTAGGAAAAGTAATCCCGGTGCCCAGCACGCCTTCTTTGAACAACTCGCGCGAGAACTCCATGGTGAGCTTGCTATCGCCAATGATTATGGGCGTAATCGGAGTTTCGCTCGCGGGCGTGGTCTTCCCGCCGATGTCGAAGCCAAGCAACGCCAGTTCTTTTTTCCAGAAACGCGTGTTTTCCCAAAGTTTCTCAATGCGCTCCGGCTCGTTTTCAAGAACGTCGAATGCGGCGATACAAGTTGCCGCAACCGATGGGGGATGCGACGTTGAAAATAAAAATGGCCGCGCCCGGTGATACAAAAACTCAATAAGATCGCGGGAGCCACACACGTATCCTCCCAAAGCGCCAATCGCCTTCGACAAAGTTCCAACTTGAATATCGACCCGTCCATGAACCTTGAAATGATCGACGGTGCCGCGTCCGTTGCGACCGAGCACGCCCGACGCGTGAGCGTCATCGACCATCATGATGGCGCCATACTTCTCAGCCAGATCACATAACGCGGGTAGTGGCCCGATGTCGCCGTCCATCGAAAAAACGCCATCGGTGATCAAAAGTTTTTTTCCGGGTTGATCAGCAACGCTCGCGAGTTTGGCTTCGGCCTCAGCAATGTTTTTATGTTCGAAGACAAGAATCTTCGCCCGCGAAAGCCGCGCCCCATCAATGATCGAGGCATGATTCAACTGGTCAGAAATGATGAAATCTTCTTTGCCCAAAACCGCAGACACCGTTCCCGCATTGGCCGCGAATCCGGACTGAAAAACCACGCAAGCCTCAGAGTTCTTAAAGCGCGCAATCTTTTCTTCCAGCTCCATGTGGATTTTCATGGTGCCGGCAATGGTGCGCACCGCACCCGAACCCACTCCGTATTTACGGGTTGCTTCAAGCGCAGCCTCGCGCAGCTTGGGATGAGTGGTCAATCCCAAATAATTGTTCGAAGCTAGATTGATGACGTACTTGCCATCGAATGTGCACTCAGCAGCCTGTTCATCCTCGAGAACGCGTAGATGAAAATAAGTGCCTTTGGCCTTCAGATCATTTAGTTGGCCGGTGAGATAGGAAAGAGGATCGGTTCGAGTAGCGGTTGGCATGAATTTCTCCGTGCGCAACTAGTTTAAATGAAGGGTTTGGGTGTCGCGACACTGCAGCGCCGGGCCAATGTCCTCCGTGGAATCGGGACCCCGCCTCAGCGCGCGATGTGCCGTCCCGGCGCGACTCCTCCGTCATCTTTCAAGCTTGCGAATCGCTTATCATTACTACAGAATACCCCTGGTGTCTGGCATTCGTTCACGCGCCCTTATTCAGCAGTCGCTCTATAAGGATTCGCGTAGCACCCACTTGCTTTGTACTCAGTTTCTTCCTGACCTTTCTGTAGTCATCCCGCGAACTTCGTGCAGGGCCTTCTAGGAGTGCATCTCGGGTCAGCGGAGGGCCATCGAATGCTTGCTTATGCAGGTAGCGGGCATTCGAAAGGAGACTCAACTATGAGTATTTTCACCATTCTGTTTGTGATTCTGTTGGTGGCATGGATTTTAGGTTTTGGTGTGTTCCACGTAGCGGGTGCGTTGATCCACATTCTGCTGATTGTGGCGCTCATTTCGCTGGTGCTGCACTTTGTTCGCGGGCCGCGCACGGTATAACTCTGGTTCGCTGTCCGGCAATCGACGAACCCAAACTCCAGCTCAACTCTGTCCGGGCGGGTATTCGTATACCCGCTCAGATGATTTTTTAGGGCCGCATAAACAATTTGTAAATGCTCTGTGTGTCCCGCGAAATAACTGAACTAACGCGACTCAGGGCCAGAGCGAAGGGGGTTGCCCTGGCCCTGAATTTCGCGTTTTGGGGTTTGGACTGTTTCTGAACCTAACACGCCCGCAACGAACAAACGTTGGCAAACTTTCTTGGTCGGAATACCGACGAGGAGAGAAGTCGAAGATAGTTTGAAATGGTGGGCGCTATAGGATTCGAATTAGTGGTTAAACGTATTTTCAAAGACATGCAGTGCAGCGGATGACATTAAAAGCCTTAGGAATCACGCCTAAACTTGCAAATGGAGCGCGTAGAGAGCGCAGGAGCGCAAGTCCAGGGAATGGAATCGTGAGATTCCCCAGTCAATGAGTGATATAGCGATTTATCACCAATTGAAAGTCTGCCTGCAGCCCTCAGTACAATCGCAGCATGCCTGATTTCAATTCAAAACAGTTCCAGCTTTCTCTGACCGACACCATCGTATGGTGCAAGTTGAAGGCCGTGGGGATGGATGCCGCTTCAAAGGATATACGGCAGCGGCACGCGCTCTATGCACACGCCGAAGAACAGTGGGAAGAAGCGCAGCAAGCCGTAAAACGAGGCTTGCTAGAGATTACCGACACGAAACAGTGGCAGAACGCTATGGCGCTGTTAAAGCAGATTCGGGATTCCCTCGGATCCATGGA
>DATNAF010000370.1:0-11174 GCA_035572845.1 Terriglobales bacterium | reverse complement strand
CCAGTATTGCCTGTTGCTCCAGTAACAACGTACATAGGATCCTCCATGGCGCTTCAGATGTCCGAAGTGTATGGCAGATTCAAAAGTTCAAAGAAGATGGTGCTGTGTTTCTGTGACTCTCGCGTACTCTCCTCGTTCGATCCGTGTTCTCCGTGGCTCCGTGGCGAAAATTCTCACTCATCACTGTCAAAATGCCGGCCACATGGTTCGTGGCAGGCTGCAGTGATGATGATATTTCCTGGCAACCGAAAGGTACGCACTCTCAGCAGGTGTGCCGCCAGAGTTGTTGTTGTGGTTGGGACATTCCTCCGAAAATGAGGAGCAAACCGCCCTGACTACTTTGGAGAATCGTCTCGCCGCGGAGGACGCCACCGGCAACGATACCCATCCAGGCAATGTTTATTGACTGTGTTTCCCGATGCCGTATCCGCCGTCAGCAACCGTGACCACTGCACACGTTGTTATTTTGAGAAACCCCTCCTGCATTGACTACGTCTATCGAATTCGAGAAGAATGCGTTTGATCCGAAGACTGTTAACTGCAGAAGTAAACCGATCGGGTTGTCTGTCATTACGTTGTTTATTACGCTGGAGGAGGTGGCATTTATGCCCTGAGAGCCATTGCCATTCAATGAATTTTCAGTGACGATTGCCCCTTGGGAGATAATTCCATCGTCTCCGTTATTGTTGGCGGTGCAGCGCCGAACTACGCCGGAATTTGCGACAATTCCAGCCACGACATTTTTTGAGGCATGCACCTCCTCCACCAGGTTCCCCTCTCCTTGCACGAGAATCCCTTGAAGCATGCCGCGAACTGATCCACTGCGAATTGTAACTTCATTGTTGTGGCTGACCACGCCGGTGCCAGCGATTTCACCGGTGCAGGCTGTGGTGCGATTTGTAGCGTCGCCATCGCAAACGCCTGGTCCGACAATGCTGAAGCCGTTCAGGTCCAGCGTGACGTTATCGGAGTTGATGTCGATGCCATCCATGCCCGCCGGGACCGACAGATTTCCGGAAAGCTTGTAGCTGCCAGGCTGCGAGATCTTGTACGGGAACCCTCCGGCGGCCATGACCGTGGCCTGGTTGATGAGTACGACTCCGTCCACGGCAAAGGCCGAGACGGAGAGCAGGACTGTGAGCGAGATCAGGCGAAGTAGTACTTTGG
Source organism: Terriglobales bacterium (assembly GCA_035572845.1). Lineage (GTDB taxonomy): Bacteria > Acidobacteriota > Terriglobia > Terriglobales > Acidobacteriaceae > Gp1-AA145. The sequence goes on along the minus strand of DATNAF010000370.1, from coordinate 10,007 downwards.
TAGACATTTTTTGGCTCTCCTTGAAACTTAGCAATCGGCACTCAGCATTCGGCTAAGGCTAAGAGTTTCCTGGGTGACCCGACATGGGGTTCGCGATGCCTGGGCCGCCACGGGCTAGCAAACGCCGCCGTTTGAACACACATTGTTTTTCATAGATGTGCCTGAGTCTACATCGGTAGCATTCTGTACAAACGTATTGGAGCCATACCCGGTTGGAAAGCCTCCTGACAATCCAGTACTGTTGTGTGAGATTGCGTTATTGGTAACGTTGAGCTCATTTCCCACGATGCCCTGATTAAAATTCCTAACCGTATTTCCCGAAACCAGGCCACCGCCAAAAATACCTATGCCATCGTCTGTTTGATCGGGCGAGATAGACACAACAGTGCAGCCGGTTACCGTTCCACTTGTTCCGATAAATATTCCGAAGTTGCCGTTCACTGTAATCGACACATTGCGGACAGTTGTCGAACCCTCGTTAAATATGCCCGCCGCAGCAACAAGGTCGCCGTTCATCACGGTGATGCCTGCGTGACTGGGGAAAACAACAATGGCTTCTCCCGATGCATCGTTAATACTGAATCCGTTAAGATCCAGGGTTACGTTATCAGCATCAATCACAATTGCATTCACGGCAGTAGTGACCACGATGTTGCCGGACAACTTATAGCTTCCCGATTGCGTGATCTTGTAGGGGAAGCCGCCGGCGGCCATGACCGTGGCCTGGTTGATGAGTACGGTCCCGTCGACGGCGAAGGCCGAGACGGAGAGCAGGACTGCGAGTGAAATAAGGCGAGGTAGCACTTTGGTTGACATGTGAGTTCTCCTTGAACTTAAGCTGCTGGCTGCTGGCTACTAGCACAACCGACATCCCGTGGATGCGGGCGCCATCCGCCGCGCGCTTGGCCTGTAGCTCCAATATCCAGACTGAGCCATCCGCTACTGCGGATGGTACCGTCTCCGCAGCCATATTCCGGCAATTCCCGATCCGAGCAGCGCCAGCGTTCCCGGTTCGGGAGTCGGGGCGGTCACTCCGGTGTAGGAATAGTTCGCGAGTTCGCCGTGGATGTCGGTCACGCCATCGTCTTCGAACAGTTCGAACGACGGCGACAGCAATGGCTGGTCCTGCGTGGCGGTTCCCGGCGAGTTGATTCCCGGCGCGGCGATTTGGAAGATCAAATCAAGCTGATTGAATTGGTCGCAGGCCGAGCCCGTGGTCAGACATCCCACGAACGAGAATTGGTCAAAGCCGCCCGATTCGCCGATGGTCAGGCTCTCGGAAGAAAAACTGCTTTCCGTAATGGCGCCGTCGGCAAATATCAGACTCGTACCCGTCAGGCTGTTGTAAGTTCCAGGCGCGGTGATGGCGCCATCGAAACCGAAGGTGACCGAGAAGGAATCTTTGTCGAGAATGTTGTTCAGTCCGGGATTGCTGACTGCCGGCCCAGTGCCGTCCTGAGTGGACTGCGTGATCGTGCCGGTCACGGTGACAGTGTCGGCGCGCAGCATTGCGGCTCCGGCCAGAAGTAAGAAGACTAACCAGCGAAGATTACGAAGCATACTTCCTCCATGAAAGAACAGGTTCTCGTAGCTGCCACAAAACAAGTGTCAGCCCAGGCGTAAACACCTGCATTCCTCTAAATCGAGCCATTCGTTCGAACGCGCAATGATCATTTACATAAACGGGGGATAAACGATTGAAGCTACTTACGACATGAAATGCTTGCAGATGTGCTGCAATCGATTTCATTAGTTACGCATCCGCCGCTACCCGCAGCGGGTTTCGCGATTGCTCAACTGGTGGGGTGGTTGAGCGATGCCAAGCTTCAATCAAGTGAACAGCGGGTAGTTTCCAGTTTTTTTACATCTTTCCCTCTTGCTTACCTTGCACCAGTCTGTCCAAGAGTCTTCGATATAGAGCTAGTTGGGGATCAAGTAACCGGAGATGGAATAGTTACAAACTGAACCGTTGGACTGTGTGGATCCGCTCACCTGCGAACCAGGGTCGGCATAGATGCGCACCAGAAATGATCCGAGGTAGAAACCCAAGCCGTTGGCATCTGACCCCTCGAAATTGGCGCCAAGTAGGTAACCGACATTTGCGCCCCCCACGACGGTTGAAACAATACTTCGAAAGATTGGCGTGATTGGCGGCGGGACTCCCTTGCACTCTACTGTAATGAACTCAATGGTGAGCCGCTGGTCAGCAGGAACGGTAAACGTGCTCTCATTCCCACTTAGAGAAAACTGAACTGGATGACGGGCAGGATTGTCAGCATCGGTTGTAGTAACGCTTCCGCTGACTGGCAAGGGCGTATTTGCGATCACCACTGGTTTTTCCGATGGGTAAGCCTGTGATTGCGGCGAACTGATGGTAATTGCAACCATGATGCCAACCAAAGCCAGCAGTGGCAGAGCGTGTTTGCGAATGATGTTCATAATTTTTCGAAGCTCCTTGTGTTGCTGTTTTTCAAGAACTCACAGGTCTCGGACTACCCACGCGCTGCGGCGGGCGGTACTGAATTGCCGCTGATCGGTCGACACCTTATTTCGGAGTGGTCTTGTCCACAAGCTTTTCGATATGGAACTCGGCCACTTCTAGTTTGGTGTCGGCTTCCACCAGGCTCATCTTCAGATCGAGATAGGCTTCCAGCTCTCCCATGTCATGCAGCGATGCCGGATTGGGCAGGGCGTGAAATTCCTGCTGAAATTCAGTCTCCCCTTCCTGCAGGGCAGGCAGGATCGAGTTGGAAATCTCAGCAAGCTGGTCAGAGTTGGGCGGCTGCTGCTGCTCAGCAAGAGCAGAAAACAGCTGGTCGGCCTCGAAGAGAGCGCTCTGCGTGGGACCTTCTATGTCAGCGGTTTGCAGCACTTGGGTTGCAACCGGCGCCAAGCTGGGGAATTGTGACGCTTTCGTCGCCGCGTCCCGCACTTTTTGCACGGCGGGAGTCAACAGCGCGATCAAGACGGCAATGATGGCAATCACTACCAGCAGTTCTATTAAGGTGAAACCGGTCTCGCGACGCCCCGGCTTGGTTAGAGTTGTTGCTATCGGTTTGCTACGCATCTCACTATCCTCCATTTTTGATTTAGCTAAAAAAATCGTCCTCTGATGTCTGGCTTCGTGCTACGACAGGCGGTAGCAGCACCGGCACTCTGATCGAGAGAAAGTGTTTTGCTTTTGATCGCCATTTTTAGAACCCATAGTGGCGACCTAATAAGTGATCAGAATGTAGCCGTCGGTTCCGGCAGCTCCTCCCGCCCCACCAGACGCTCCTTCTTGGGGAATCGACCCCACCGACGGTATTCCGCCGGCACCGGCCGTAAGTCCCTGGGAATTCGTAGTGCATGTTTGTCCGTTTCCGCCGTTTCGGGTGATGCTGTTGACAGAAGTGGTGCCGATCCCTCCCACGCCACCGGAACCACATCCGAAGGCAAAGCCGTTTTCAAAAAGAGGGCCTCCGCCACTGCCTCCTGCAGCCTTCGCCAGGGGGTTCGATGAGCTGTCGGTTATCTCCGAAGGGCCACCATCGTCGCCAGGAGTTCCAGAACTAGTGCATGGCGGAAGGCAAAATGATCCATCGCTGCCTGCGGCCCCGCCTGCGCCGACAACAATGTTGTATGTGGCCTCGGGTGTCACAGCGACAACCGCGCGGCTGTAGGCTCCAGCCCCGCCACCGCTTCCAACGGCAACGCCGGGTCCTCCGCCGGGTGCTTCGAGGGATCCGCCGCCGCCCCCGCCCCCGCCCCACATTTCAACCATGAGATGAGTCACACCGGCGGGGACAGTAAAGCTGCTACTGGCGGTGAATTCCTGGATGCCGCTGAACCCTCCACCTCCAGAACCGGCAGGACCAGATGGACCTTGTGGTCCGACAGGTCCGATCGGCCCTTGGGGTCCCGGAGGACCAACGATGCTGGCGCCGGGGAGTCCCTGTGGGCCTTGTGGGCCAACTGGTCCAGCTGGACCTTGCGCTCCGACAGCGCCGACCGGACCTGTGGCTCCCGGCGCTCCGGTAGCTCCCGCTGGACCTTGCGGTCCTTGCGGACCCGGCGGTCCCTGCGCCCCCGCCGGGCCGTTCAGCTCGATCTCCAACTCAGGGATGTTGCCGGTGAGTAAACTTTCTTTCGAATCGAAGGAGAAGTTGCCTGCTGAACTGGCCAGGGCCACGCCGTTATTGGCCACGCTGCCGTCGAGCCAGCTTTGGGCTAGTGCGGTGATATCAATCAGCAGGAATTGATTGCGGCTCGCGCTGGTGACGGCGATCGGATGGTTTCCCGTCGCGGAAGCGCCGGGTACCGGCGCCGGCGTGTTAAATGTGACCGAGTTCTCGTTCCAACTGTCGTTGACCTGGAAGACATCGAAGCTGCCGCTTTTTGCCACGTCATCCACGTAGAGACGCAGAGTTGCTTTGCTGACGGTGGTTCCGGTCGGGATGCCGGAGAGATCGAAGCGAATGTAAGCAGTCTCCCGCGGGCTAACCGCCAGAGCGATGTCGGGACCGAAATTGACGTTTGGTGCGGCCTTACTGACGAAGGTGTCGCCGCTGGGTGGCGCCTGGGCCAGCGCTGCCGACGTAAAGAACAAACTTCCCAAGAACACGAATACAAACCAAACGCTTTCGTATCGCCGGGCCAGTTTCCATGCAGAAAGAGGCATTGCCGTTCTCCTCCGTTCCCTCGTTTATGCTTTTGACCGGTACTTCTTTGGAGCTCTTGTCCACCAACTTCTCGTTTGGATTTCGGCCGCCTTGAGCTTCCGGTTCTTGCCTATATAGGCGTAAGCCGCTAGCCAGAACTCTCATCCCGGCCCATTTTTTTTGCGATTGTTTACTTGAGGTCGCGGAAGTATGGCTATAATTCCCCGAATTTCTCGAAGTAGAGGCTGGCTGGCATTGGGAGGGGTATGCGGCCATTACCCGCAGAGGAGGTCAGCACATTGCTTCAGGCCTGGAGCAATGGCGACCAAGTTGCGCTGGAGAAGCTCACTCCCATTGTCTATGACGAACTGCGTCGCCTGGCCCGTCACTACCTGAAAGGCGAGCGCAGCGCCCTTACCCTGCAAACCACCGCCCTGGTCAACGAAGCGTATCTGCGACTGGTCAACTACAAGAAAATGCGCTTTGAAAATCGCGCGCATTTCTTCGCGGTGTCGGCGCAATTGATGCGGCGGATACTGGTGGACCACGCGCGCAAGCGCAATTTGAAGCGCGGCGGGGGAATTCAGCACGTCACGATGGAAGAAACCTGCGTCATCGGAGCCGGACGAGGGCCGGACTTGCTGGCCTTGGATGAAGCAATGCGGGACCTCGCCCGCTTCGACGAGCGCAAAGCCCGAGTGGTCGAATTGCGCTTTTTCGGCGGTCTGAGCGTGGAAGAAACCGCCGAGGTGCTGAAAGTTTCTGCAGTCACGGTCATGCGGGATTGGAGCACTGCCCGCGCCTGGTTGTATCGCGAGATGAGCGGAGGCGTGTCGGCGCAGGAGGCAGGCAACGCAGGCTGATTGGCATCATGAACACAGAGCGATGGAAAATCGTAGATGACTTGCTGCAGGCGGCTCTCGAAGTTGCGCCAGAGCGCCGCCACGAATTCCTGGAGAAAGCCTGTTCTGGCGATGCCGATTTGTTTGCTGAGATCAAGTCGCTTTTGACTTTCGATCGGAGATCTGGAGATTTCTTGCGAGAGAGCGCAGTGGAGATGGCTGCTCGAAGCGTCGCAAACGAAATGGAAGCTCCGCCGGCCGAGTCGCTGGTCGGTCAAGTTATCTCTCACTACCGCGTGCTCAAGATGATCGGCAGCGGAGGCATGGGCAGTGTCTGGCTCGCGGAGCGCTGTGATGGCCGATTCGAGCGTAAAGTCGCGATCAAGTTCATCCATCTGGCCCTGGCCGGGCCTGCCAGTAGCGAACGATTCAAACGTGAAGGCAGAATTCTTGGGAAACTCGCGCATCCTCAAATTGCCGAATTGATCGATGGGGGAGTAACGGATAAAGAAGAACCGTACCTCGTCTTAGAGTATGTCGAGGGAGTACCTATTACCGAGTACTGCGATGAGCATCGGCTCGACATTGACTCGCGTGTCTGGCTCTTTCTCGACGCGGTCGCGGCGGTAGCCCACGCGCATGCCAATCTCGTCGTACATCGCGACATCAAGCCTTCGAACGTCCTGGTGAGCAATGACGGTCAGGTGAAACTTCTGGACTTTGGCATTGCCAAGCTGCTATCGGCCAGCGAGACGGACTCGCCTACTCTGCTTACTTTGGATGCAGGCGCTGTTCTAACCCCAAAGTTTGCCGCTCCGGAACAGATCACTCAAGGCACAATTACGACCGGTACTGACATTTACGCGCTGGGTGTCCTGTTGTATGTGCTTTTGACCGGCCGGCATCCTGCGGGGCCAGGTCCGCACTCGCCTGCGGAACTGGTCAAAGCCGTGCTCGAAACAGAGCCGCCGCACGCATCGGCAAATATAACAACCGAAGCGGCCGAAAAACGCGGCACCACTCCAGAGAAGCTCTCCCGCCAACTTCGCGGTGATTTAGATACGATTCTCGGGAAAGCTCTGAAGAAGAAGCCAGCCGAGCGGTACAACTCGGTGAGCGCCTTCGCAGACGACCTGCGTGGCTATCTCAAGCACGAGCCAATTAGCGCTCGACCCGACACGCTGGCTTATCGAACCACCCGGTTTGTGCGCCGCAACTTTGCGCTGGTAAGCCTTGTCGCGTTGGCAGTCGCATTCGTGATCGCCAGTCTCTCAACCGGACTTTACCTGGCAAATCGCGAGCGCAAGATCGCTGAACAGCGATTCGCTGAAGTGCGAGAACTGGCCAACAAGTTCATCGACCTCGATAACAAGATCAGAGGCATTCCCGGCACCACTGAACTCCGAATGCAGATGGTGACTGACTCTTTGCAATATCTCAGTTCGCTAAGCACTCAAACTCACATCGAAAAGGACTTGGCCCTGGAAATTGCGTATGCCTACGTGCGCGTCGCACACGCTCAAGGAGATCCCACGTCTCCCAATTTGGGACAATTCATGGAGGCGGGAGCGAGTCTGAATAATGCGGAGAAGTTCGTCGACCCCGTGCTAGCGCAGGATCCAAAGAACCGGCGGGCATTATTTATTGCCACCACCATCGGGCATGATCGCATGGCGCTAGCCGACACTCTGGGCCAACGCGCGGAAGAGGTTACGCAAGCCCGGAAAACTGCTTCTTTGATTGAACGATTTATGAGCCTGGGGCCCGCCAGTCCGTCGGACGCTTATAGCATGGCGTACTTTTATGGGAACGTCGCAGACGTTTTTATGGAAGGGAGAAACATGGAGGATGCCGTGCGCAGTGCTCAGCGCGGCATAGAGATCTCGTCATCCGACCCCGGTGCGCACAGAGCGGAGCCCAACCTGCGCTACGCCCTGGCGTACTCCTTGTTTGAAATGGGCAATTTCGATCTCGCGCTGAAAACAGTGAATCAGGCGATTGCCGGGCAAGAAACGCTAGCCGCTAGTGGGCACGCCGCATCGCGGGTGAACTTGGCGGACGCTCTCTGCCTGAAGGGTGAAATCCTGGGCAGAGTGGATGCTGAGCCGAGCCTGGGCAGGCCCAACGAAGCTCTGCCGGACTTGCAGCGGGCGCTGGATATTGCCGAGGACCTTTCCAGGAAAGATGCCTCGGACTACTTGGGCCGGCACAACGTAGCTGTCTTCGGATTTGAGGTCGGCAATACTCTTCGACATAGCGCTCCGAAAAAGGCCTTGGCCGTCTATGACCACGGGCTAACGCGCATCCGGGAGGCAAAAAGCAACGCCGGCACACAGCGAGATGAGGCAGAGTTACTGGTTGGCTCCTCCTATCCGCTCCGCTGGACCGGGCAGAAGGTAGAGGCCAAGCAACGCATCGAGAGAGCTCTGGAACTTTTGCATGAGGCCGGCCGATATCCGACCGACAAGATTGAACCGATGAACGCTGTCTACGATGCTCTGCGCGCCCAGGCGGATGACTACGCGGAAACCGGCGATAGGGCAAAAGCTATTGCAGCGTATCGACAACTCCTCGACAAGATGGTGGCGTGGAAGCCTGATGTGCAGAATGATCTCCGAGACGCAACATGTCTCTCGCGTACATGGAGTGCCTTGGCTGATCTCCTATACCACACCGGCCAAATCGATGAAGCAAGGCAGTTCGAAGCGCAACGTACAGAACTCTGGAAGCACTGGGAAAGTAAGCTCTCGATGGGCCAATTCCTGCTTCGTCAGTCACTAGATCAAATACAGCCACCTGGCACTTCCCCGCCAAAGGCGCCGTCCGTTTAATGCAGGTCTACAAGCCTTCGGCGATGAGACCTCTGCCTTTTGACCTAACGGGAACAGCCTGAGCCTGTGCACCTTTTCCCGGATGAACAAAGTCAGTACCGTTAGCGGTGCAAATGTTTGGGGTTCGCCGGGGATTGCTCGCGATCTAGCGTGGCAAGGATCATCCCACTTCATCCCCTCGTGATAATCTCCAACAATCGCGGAAGAACAACAATATAGATCGAGATTAATGGGACATTTGCCCAGGGAGGAATATGCAATCAGGCATGCAAACTGCACCGGTGCAACAAACGCAGAAAAAATGGGTGTTGTGGACGGGACGTGTGGTTAGCGCCATACCTGTTGTTTTCATGTTGATGGGCTTGGCTACTGCTCTGCTGCAACCAAGTGCAGCGGCCGCCGGGATGGCACACTTCGGGTACACGCCGGATCGCATGCCGATCGTTCTCACTCTGGAATCGCTGGCAATCCTGTTTTATCTAATTCCACAAACGGCCGTGTTTGGCGCCGTTTTCATGACCGCCTATTTCGGAGGCGCAGTCGCCACCCACGTGCGCATCCATGATCCGGGATGGCCTCTGGCGGTAATCGGCGGAGTATGCGCCTGGATCGGCCTTTATCTACGCGAGGAGCGCCTGCGCCCTCTGGTTCCGCTGCGCCGGTTGCGGTAATCGCTGTCAGAAACCGGCAATGCGCCATCGGCATCGGGTACCCCGTTGCTGCGTTCGCCGCCTCGAGCAACTGAAAAAAAATCCTTCGAGGTCTTCGCTATTTAGTCATGCCGGGGCCCCTCCAGATTTTCATTGGCGAAGACGAAATTGGGGCGATCCGTCTTTGTGTAACATCCGCGGGACAAGCGGGTATTCAGGCCTCCTCTTCAATTCCAGCTGCATCTCGGATTAGCAAGAACTCCTAATGGTTCGGGACCCCCTGGCTCGTTGCTTACGGAGTATCACTCTAAAGAGGGCCAATTCACCATGCGAACACGCTTTCTGCTCGCAACCTTGCTCTGCGCAGCATTTTCGGGCGCACTGCTCGCTCAAACCACTACCCCGGGCACACCGGGAACTTTCATGGAAGATATTCAGCGTCCCACCAGCAACGGCGCGACCGCGGACCGAGTGGGCGGTATCACCGTGAATATCAAAAACGGGACTGCCGGCGATTCGGGCATTAATCTGACGTCGGCGGGCATCACTCCCGGTCTTCCGCCGCACACCACTTATTCGGTAAAGTTTTGCATCCTGGCTTCGAATCCGGTACAGTGCCACGCGGTCACGACGATCACCACCGACGCCAGCGGCAACGCGCAAAAGAATTTCACATTTCCCAGATTGGGAAATTATGTTGGAGTGTTTTTCTTCTCCCGCAGCGGCCACACCAATGAACTGGTCAGCGCCGTCCAGCAGGACAGTGGGGATTCCTTCTACAACGCCCACCTGCAGCGTGTTCGCAGTTTGAACTTCAGCTCGACGAACAAGAGTATCGGCCCGCAGGGAAACGATCCCCTGAAAGATGGCACCGTCGTTCATCACGACTTTATGTTCTTCCGGGTCACACTCGCGGGCGCCAAACCGTCCACTACTTACAGCGTGAGGTGGTGCGAGTTCGGCTTCTCCGGAACCCCGAGTACGGGCTGTCCGTTTCTCGGCCAATTCAACACAGATCAGAATGGGAATGGCAGCACCGACGTG
>DATNAF010000369.1:0-4406 GCA_035572845.1 Terriglobales bacterium | reverse complement strand
TCGCGCATTGCGCGTGGGCGCGCCCGAGGTCATTCTGGCCCAGGGTAAAACGCCAGCCCAGGTCGCCAGCATCTTCAAGAAACTTGCGCTACACGGGAAAAACGTTCTGGCGACTCGCGCCAGCAAACAACAGTTTACCGCTGTAAAGAAAATGGTTCGAGGCGTCAAATTCGAAGAAAGCGCGCGCGCTATCGTTTTGCACCGCGATAATAAGATTTACGGTAAGGGTCGCATCATCGTCATCTCTGCCGGGACCAGCGACATTCCAGTGGCTGAAGAAGCCGTGGTCACGGCTTCGATCATGGGCAACGAAGTTGATCGGTTATACGACGTCGGCGTGGCAGGCATTCATCGGCTGCTCTCACATCGAGATGCGATCAGCCGGGCGCGAGTAATTGTCGTCTGTGCCGGAATGGAAGGCGCGTTGCCGAGTGTAGTTGGTGGATTGGTTGGCGTGCCCGTGATCGCGGTGCCTACCAGCGTAGGCTATGGCGCATCGTTCAATGGAATGGCGGCCCTACTAGGGATGATGAATTCCTGCGCATCGAACATTTCCGTAGTGAACATCGACAACGGATTTGGCGGCGGCTATGTTGCTTCTTTAATCAACCGGTTATAAGCGTTTAATGCTCAATAAATTTCCACAAGAAACGAACTTCGCGCTTGCGTTTCGCCCACCGGGGCGGACTAGAATAAAGACAGATGGAGGCGCGATATGTTATCCAAATGCGCCAACCCCGATTGCTCTGCTTCCTTCCGTTACTTCCACACCGGAAAGCTTTTCCGAGCTGAAGTCTCCGTCGGATTAGACCGCCGGCGCACCTTGGGCCAAGACGAAAGACGTGACAAGCCGTTGCGCCGTCTCGAATTTTTCTGGCTTTGCGAAGGCTGCGCTCAATCGATGACCCTCAGTTTCGACAAAGAAACTGGAGTCATTGTGCATCACAAAGATTACGCGCGCTCCGCAGCCACTGCTTAAGATTTATACCGCGAATATTTCCCGGTAATGGAATTCCAACGGATGGTAAACACCTCAGCCATCATGTGCAGGCCGTCTCGCAGCGGGTGTATGCGTGTACCCTCGGCATCCGACCAGATCACCGGCACTTCATCTACCTTCAAACCTATTTTGTCCGCCAAAAACAGCAACTCCGCGTCGAATCCCCATCCTTCTATGGTTTGCATGGAGAAAAGTTTTTGAGCCGAACTGCGGCTGAAGGCTTTGAAACCGCACTGTGTATCTTTGAACCTGAGTCCCAACAAAAGGCGCAGGATTAAGTTGAATGTGCGCCCGTAGAATTGGCGTAATAACGATTGCCGCTGCGCTTGCGTATCAGGTTGAAGCCAACGCGATCCGATGGCCACATCCGCACCAGCCTCGATCGCCGCAAAAAGTTTATTCGCCTCGCCAATCGGCGATGACAGGTCGGCATCGGTAAATAGACGTATCTCGCCTGCAGCTTTCAACATGCCGTTCCTGACGCTGTAACCTTTGCCGCGATTTCCGGGGTTCTCGACCAGGCGCAATGCCGCGTTCGTTCGGGTCCGCGCGAAAACCATTTCCGCAGTATCGTCGCGCGAGCCGTCGTTGACTACGATTACCTCAGCGTCCCAATGCTGAACGGCAACGTGGTGCAGCACGCGGTCGAGTGTCGCGCCCAAGCGAGCGCTCTCGTTGTATGCGGGAATGATGATGCTGTATTTGGGCATCGCAGTCAGCTCACCGCAACTCGAGGCGAGTGACCATAAAAGGTATCATGCGCAAGGAAAAATTTTGTTCGCCCTCAGAAGCTATGCAACGCGTCTTTGCTTATCCAGCATGAGAAAAAACTCGTTGACTAGTTTGGGGTCCCAGAAACCGGCACGGGCTTCATCTTGCATTGTGGCTGCGGCATGTTCATGGGTGAGGGCGGGTTTGTAAGGGCGGGTGGTAGTCAGCGCGTCATAAACATCGACCACTTGGAGGATTCTTGCCAGAAGCGGAATATTGTTGCCTTCAAGTTTGTCGGGATAGCCGGTCCCGTCGAAATGTTCGTGGTGGCTGCGAATGATCGGTAATACAAGGCGCAGCGATTTCAGCGGCCGGCAGATATTCTCGCCGGTGATAGGATGGCGCCGCATAATCGCCCATTCTTCCGAGTTCAGGTTGGCACCCTTTTTGAGGATTTCATCCGGGACAGCAATCTTTCCCAGATCGTGGAGGTAACCGCCGCGCCGCAACGCTGTAATTTCCTCCTCCTCCAAGCGCAAATGGCGTCCCAGATTGCTGGCGTTTTCCGCGAGGCGCTCGCAATGTCCTTCGGTGTAAGGATCTCGGCTTTCAACGCTCAGCCCGAGAGTGCACAGAACACTTTCAGCGGTTTCCAGTTCGTCGGTAAACTCTTTGAGCTTAAGCAGCGATTTGACTCGGGCGAACAGCTCCTCAGGAAATATAGGCTTGCTCAGAAAATCGTCCGCGCCGGCTTCGATACCGCGGACCCGGTCTTCGCGCTCCGCCAGCCCGGTGATCAGTACGAATGGAATGAGCCGAGTTGCCGGATTCTCTTTCAGTTCGCGGCACAGCTCGTAACCGGACTTTCCCGGCATAATCACGTCTGAGAGCACCAGGTCGGGTGGCCGTTGGAAGATCTCAGCTTCCGCCTGCGTGGCATCGGGAACGGCGGCGACGTCGTATCCTCGCGCAGACAAAAGATCTTGCATCAGGTTCATTGTATTGGGGTTATCGTCCACTACCAGGATCCTAGGCAAGCGGCGTCGCAGTGAAAGATCGCTTAACCCCGAATTTTCCGGACCGCGCGAGTAAAGAAAAGGTACTTTCCTGGATGAGTCCATAGGAAATGGAAAGCCAAAACTGCATTCTAATCCGAATGAAACGTTTTAGTAGTCTAAATTTTTCGGGCAGAGTAGAACGTTGGATCGTAGGTGCGCCAGGTAAGTCTCTCGATGTGCTCTGAAATTCCCCTAAGAACCCGGAACACTATGCACCCGCAGAGAGTTTGTGCGTGTTCTTGGTGCGCGCGATCCCATATTGGCGAATTTTATAGAGCAGGGCTTTGTAGCTGATTTGCAGCAACGCCGCCGCCTGCTTACGATTCCAGTTGGTCTCGTCAAGCGCTTTGGCAATAGCTTCCGCTTCGGCGCCATCTTTTGCGGTTCGCGCCAGAGACTTCAATCCCCCGCCGGATTCCGGCCCGTTGCGCGGCACAGCCGGTTCGAACTCCGCCCCGGTGCCGTCGGTGCGTGGCTTTAATTCGTTGATGGCAAGTTTTTCATCACCCAGCACCAGATACCGCTTAACAAAATTCCCCAGCTCACGCAGATTTCCAGGCCACGAGTAGTTTGCACAGGCCTGCAGCATTTCCGGAGAGTACGGCAGCGGGGCCCTCGCGTACTGCTCAGACAACTGAGTCATGAAATGCTTCAGCAGAATGGGAATTTCTTCTTTGCGCTCGCGTAACGGTGGAATCTGTAATGTGAAAGCGTTGAGCCGGTAATACAGGTCCTCGCGAAGACGCTTATTAGCGAGCGCTTCTGGAATGTTGATATTGGTGGCGGCCAGAATTCGGACATCAACCTTAATCACGGAGCGGCCGCCGAGACGGGAAAATTGCTGGTCCTGCAGAACGTGCAAGAGTTTAGCTTGTAACGCAGGCGGCATCTCTCCGATTTCATCCAGCATGATCGTGCCCTTGTTGCTGAGCTCGAATTTTCCTGGCTTGGCATGATTTGCGCCGGTGAAAGCGCCGGCCTCATAGCCGAACAATTCGCTTTCCAGCAGGTCCGCAGGAACTGCCGCGCAATTTACCTTGAGGAAGGTGCGGTGCGCGCGCGGTGAGAGCTTGTGAATCAGCCGGGCCATTACTTCTTTTCCGGTTCCACTCTCACCCAGCATCAACACAGGGATATCAACATTCGCCACCAGCGCCGCTTGCGACCTCAGCTTGCGCATATTGGCGGATGCAGCAACAAAAAATGTTTCGTCGCCGAGATCTTCTATTTCTCCAGAATAATTTTGTTGGTTCGTACCCAGGCATTGGTCGATGACCGCGTCGAGTTCGGCTTTCTGAAATGGCTTGGTAATGTAATCCACCGCGCCCAGGCGAATGGCCTGAACGACCTTTTTCGTGTCATTGACGCATGACAACATCACGACCTTGACGTTGGGCTGAAGCTTGCGTAGCTTTTCCAATGTTTCAAGGCCATCGATGCCGGGCATCAGCAGATCAAGCAGAACCAGATTGGGTTCCATGCCGTTCTGCACCAGTTCGACAGCCTGCTCGCCGGTCGAGGCCGTCTCCACGTGATGGTCATCGATCTCGAGCAGCGTCTTGATATAGCGCTGCATTCCGGGTTCGTCATCGACCAACAGAATTTTGGATTTATCAGGCATTTATTTTTTACCCTCG
>DATNAF010000368.1:0-23937 GCA_035572845.1 Terriglobales bacterium | reverse complement strand
TGCAATGCGCCTGACGCCTCAGATGGAATTTTCCACTCACGCTCCAACTTGAATTGCAGCGGACAGGTTTCATAGTGCTGAATGGAACTAGCGCTCAACGATGCCGAAAGATCACTGGATGGAGGCAGAGCGACCCATTCTTCCAGTTTCGATAAAGGCATTTGTGCCGCAGCAAAAATATCGGTCTGGAATTCGCGGCAAGTGCGATTTGCCAGCCAGCCTTTCAACTCGCGATTCTTCAGCATCTCGCGCATAAATCCCGGAGGCGTCTTGTCGGTTTGACCTCGTCCAAATTGACCGTAGATGTTCAAGGTGTCGCGCGCGCGGGTCATCGCTACATAAAAGAGTCGCCGTTCTTCCTGCTCGCAGACGATTTTCTCGTCGGCATCGGCGAGCCCCGAGGTGCGCAGCTCGGCGGGAATTTCGATCAGGGGCTCACGGTAGTAATTCGGGAAGCTACCTTTGGTGACACGAAGGATGAAGACGTGATCGAATTCCAATCCTTTCGCTGCATGAGCCGTCATCAGCTTGACGGTATTTTCTTCATCGGCTGCGGGCAGGCAAATGGTCCCGCGGGCTTCGCGAAAATAATCCAGATACTCAAGGAACTCGCCCGGTTCGCCGGTCTGAGTGATGGGAGAGCTCTCCCATTCTTTTGAGAACCGCAACAGCGCGTCTACCGCCTGTCCACGAGGAATCTGAAAAATGCGAATCAGCGCCAGCAGGACTGCATAGACTTTATTGCCTGCGGTTTCACTTCGCGCTTGCCGCAGGCTCTGGATGACGGCCTCTCCTCCAGCTACTCGGGCAAGAACCAGCGCCATCGTCGCCGTAGTGTCGCGCGGAAGCGTTTTGATGGCGGCGCGCAACTCCGTCGGCTCGATCGAAAATTGCCGCAGTGCCGACACTCGAAACAGCGCCCCGCTATCGGCGTCAGAGATCACCGCCCCGAGGCATGCGAGCAGGTCGCGAACTTCCGGAGTATCGAGAACGTCGAGACCCTCTATCGAAAACGGAATGCCGTTCCTGGCAAGTTCGGCTGCAACCTCATCGCGATGACTGTGCGTGCGATACAGAATCGCCATGTTCTTCCAACTGCAACGCGACTGCCGGCGACGCTCGATCATCGTGGAAAGAAGGTCGGTGGCCTCCATGAAGTTGCCGTTCACCTGCACCGCCTGTACTGGAAGTCGTTTGTCAGCTTTCAGCGGGTCCTCTTCGTCGCGCGCTGAGATGAGCGGACTCCGGTGATAGGTGCCTGATGCGGATTGCAATGAGAATTGCGGGTTCTGGGCGATGATTGCATGCGCGCACTTCAGGATAGGCGTGGTTGAGCGCCGGTTTTTGTTCAGGACAACAAGCTTGGATTCGGCGAATTGTCGTTGGAACAGTTCGAACGCTCCGCTGGATGCGCCCCGAAAACGATAGATGCCCTGATCGGGATCGCCGACCGCGAAAATGTTCTGGGTGCCGCTGGCCAGTTGCTGCAAGATTTTGATCTGCGCAAAATTCGCGTCCTGGAATTCATCGACCAGAACAAACTTGGCCCGCGCACGTTCGCTTTCCAGTAGCGCTGCATCTTCCGAAAGAAGTTGATGAGCGCGCAGGATCATGTGCCCGAATGTGCCGAAATTGTTTTCGCGCAGCATGCGCTCGACCGTCTCAAATACGAAAGCGATTTCGTGGCAGCGCCCGCGAACTTCCTCTTCAGTCAATTCTTTGGCTTTTTTGGATTTGCCGACTCGTGGCACTGGCAGTTCGCCGCGATCAATGCGCTCTACGTAAGCGCGATACTGCTCTGGCCCCACCAGTTCGTCCTGACAGCGGCGCATGAATTCCAGCAGATCTTTAAGAAACTCTCCAATGCTGGCGGCGCGAACGTAATAATTCAGCTTCAGTTCGCGGATGTTTCGGCGCAGGAAAATCCACAGCTGCGGATCATCTAAAACTTTGAAATCTCGGCCGCAGCGCTTGAGTAGTTCATTGCAATAGGCGTGAAAGGTCCCGACCTGCAGGCCTTTGGGATCCGCGCCGCGCAATTCGCCCTCTACCCGCTGCCGCATTTCGTCGGCCGCATTGTTGGTGTAGGTTAGCGCAAGAATTTCATCAGGCCGGGCGTGGCATTCGCGAACAAGGTTTGCAATCCGGCGGATGAGGACCGTAGTCTTGCCGGTACCCGCGCCTGCCAGCACCAGCATAGGGCCGCTTACGTGTTCGATGGCCTCGCGCTGCTGCGGATCAGGTTGGAATCTGGAACTGGAAGCACCCTTCAAAACAGCCATTGAGGAGGAGAATAGCAGAGTTGGCGGGAGTGGAAAATGAGGGCTGGAACTTCCATCAGCGCAAGACAGACAGGGCGACTGCTACACCGGCTATAACAGCGGTTTCCACTCTCAGAATGGTGTTCCCCAGCGACGCCGACGTCCATCCAGCTTCACGAAATGCCCCGAGTTCCTGCTCCGTCCAGCCGCCTTCCGGACCAAACGCCAGCAGGGCAGACCGTGCGGCTTGTGGCATTGCATCTTTCAGCATGACTTCCTGCTCCACTTCAGACAGGAGAATTCTCGTCTCACCCCTGACAGCCAATAATTCCTTGAATTTAATTGGCTCGGCAATCTCGGGCGACGAACTTCGGCGCGATTGCTCTGCGGCCTGCTGCACCACGCGGCGCCAGCGATCAACGCGCTTCGCCGCCGCGCCGGCAAGATGCTTCTCAGTCCGACCAGCGATAACCGGGACAATTCGCGCGACTCCTAACTCAGTGCATTTTTCTATCGCCCATTCCATGCGGTCGAATTTGAAGATTGAAATCGCGACCGTGATCTGCGCCTGTTCAGGTTGCGAGATTAGTTCACCCAATTCAAATTCAACACGACCCGCTTCCATGTTTATAACCTTGCCGCGTCGGACTTCGGCGCCAGTGGAAATATCGAATTCCTGGCCGACTTGTGCGCGCAAAACCTGCGCCAGATGCCGGGCGTGATCGCCGGTCAGTGCGGCGCGGTTACCCAGGACTTCATCAGCAATCCAGCGTCGACGAGTCATTTCCGAAGTTTAATTCAGGGCCGCCGAATATAGTGGATCCTTTGTGTTTGGCCGCGAGCAGCAGGTTGCTCAATCTCATAAAAAAGGGATATTGATAACGAAAAAATTGTAAAATCAATTAGGCCAACTTGGCCCGGGGTGAGAAATGTATCCGGAAATTATGGTTATTCCCATGCGCGAAGATCTGACTCGGCTGGGAGTTGAAGAGTTAAAGACGGCAAACGACGTAGATAGTAAATTGCAGGCGCCACACGGGACCACTCTGGTGATCGTAAATTCGATCTGCGGTTGTGCTGCTGGACGCCTGCGCCCGGCCGTGCGTACAGCGTTGCAGAACTCAGCGCGCCCCGAACGCTTGTTCAGCGTTTTTGCCGGTCAGGATATGGAAGCCACCGAGCGTGCGCGCTCGTACTTTACCGGATATCCGCCGTCCTCGCCGTCGTTGGCGTTATTCAGAGAAGGCAAGCTCGTTCACATGATGCAACGCAGCGACATCGAGCATCGCGATGCCGCCGACATCGCTAATGAGTTAAAGCGAGTTTTTGATCAGCACTGTGCTGTTGCCGCCCGGCAGTAACTCACAACTCCAAAACAATAATCCCTGGCGAAGCGCCTATCGGCGATTCGCCAGGTTTTTTCCCGGAAATCCCACTCACGCAATTAAAACTTTTGCCGTATTACTTCCGTGTATTCGGGCCGGGAGATGCTGCCCGTCCATGAACGCTTTTGCTGTAAAGTCAGTGATATACAGCGAAACACGTTCTCCCATTCCCATGATGAGCGGCTTTAGCGAGGCACGGAAAACTTTGCTCGCGCAATGGTCCAGCAGGCAATCCTATTTCTTGCTGATAGGAATCACGCTGGTCTGTCTACTCCCTTTCTCCGGCCGTGCTTTCCACGTCGATGATCCATTGTTTGTCTGGTCGGCGCAGCAGATCGCGAAGCATCCGCTCGACCCTTATGGGTTTCAGGTGGTCTGGGACAACTATTCCCAACCCATGTCGGAGATTACCAAGAACCCACCGCTGGCCTGTTACTACCTGGCGGCGATCGGCTCGATCGCAGGTTGGTCAGAGCGGGCGCTTCATCTGGGGTTCCTGCTGCCCGCCATTGTGCTGGTGTTGGGAACCTATCGCTTAAGCATGAGGTTCACGCGATCGCCGCTAGTCGCGGCCGCTGCGGCGCTGTTGACACCAGGAGTGCTGGTTTCTGCCAGCAGCGTGATGTGTGACGTCATGATGCTGGCTTTTTGGATTTGGGCAGCGGTTCTCTGGATAGAAGGTTTTGACGAGGGCAAGTGGCCCTATCTGATTGTATCGAGCCTGCTTCTGACTTGCGCTGTACTCACCAAGTACTTTGGGATTTGTCTGTTGCCGCTGCTGCTGGTGTATTCAGTTGCGCGTAGGCGCCGGCTAGGATGGTGGGCCTTGTATTTTCTGATACCCATCGTTGTCCTTGCTGCATACCAGCGCTGGACGACGGTACTCTATGGTCACGCGATGTTTTCCGATGCTTTTAACTTCGCCCACATCGAACAATCTGTTAACGGCAAACCGTCGGTTGCTATGAACTCGTTCGTTGCTGCCAGCTTCGTTGGCGGATGCACCTTGTCGGCGCTGTTTTTTTCTCCTTTTTTTGTGGCTTGGAAAAAACTGATTGTTGCCCTGTGTGTAAGCGCGATTTGTACGCTTATGCTCGCGCGAGGCTGGGTCGGCTTGGGCCACTATGACGTTGTGGTGCGCGAGTGTTTTCGCTCCGGTTGGATTACTCCAGGCATTCAACTTACTCTCGCGATTTTTACAGGGATAATCGTTTTCTTCCTTGGCATTGCGGAGCTTCGGCATTGGAGGAGCTCTGACTCGCTGTTTCTCGGACTGTGGCTGGTCGGGACATTCTTATTCGCGGGGTTCTTGAATTGGAGCGTTAATGGCAGATCAGTATTGCCGCTAATCCCCGCGGCTGGAATTCTTTTGGCCCGGCGTCTGGACAAGCTCCACTTCAACCTGACCTGGGGACATCAAAGGAGAGTTGCGCTCGCATTGACCCTTTGCGGCGTGATTTCACTATGGGTGACGAAAGCGGATTTTGATTGGGCAAACTCGGCGCGTCAAGCTTCGCAGATTATTCAACAGCAAATTGATAAACGAACTTCTTCAGTTTGGTTTATGGGACATTGGGGTTTTCAATACTATCTGCAACTCTGGGGTGCGCGACCAATGGATTTCCTCAGGTCTGACACCAGCGCCGGCGACGTGCTGCTTGTTCCGGAGAGCAATGCCGTCGCCTATACCCTCCCATCTCCTCAATACGTGGCTAGTTCAGGATTGTTGCGCATTAATCTTCAGCAACCTCTCTCAACTATGCGATGGCGCGAGGGCGCTGGATTCTACTCATCGTTTTACGGGTTCCTGCCGTTCGCTTTCGGAAGACCGGCCACGGAACAGTACTACGTACTGCGTCTCGCAAGCCATTGGGACGCACACATTACAAGAAGCGCGCAGAACTGAGGCTTATGATTCAGGAACAACTTGTTTTGATGACGGAAGAACAAAACGAAATTGTTGAACAGGCTGCGGCTAAACCGTCGCGCCAACATGCTTACCTGGCCTATGCGCTGCTCGCGTTGGTGATGTTGTTGACTTGCGCGATTCGCTTTCATCTTCGCAGCATCCCCTTAGAGCGAGACGAAGGGGAATATGCCTACTCGGGTCAGCTCATGCTGCAGGGAATTCCGCCGTACAAGCTTGCCTACAACATGAAATTGCCAGGCACTTACGCGGCTTACGCGTTGATCATGGCGGTGTTCGGCCAGACTACGGAAGGAATCCGTATGGGCCTGCTGCTCGTGAATCTCGCCACTATCTTCCTTGTATTTTTGCTGGGCCGGCGTTTTGGGGGTGAGATCACCGGCGTTATGGCCGCGGCCTGTTACGCGCTACTTTCCGTTAGTCCATCCGTCTTGGGCTTCTGTGGGCATGCGACGCACTTCGTGATTCTGGCAGCGCTGGGCGGAATTCTGCTGCTTTTAAAGGCAATCGAACAGGACAGGAAATTCCTGTTCTTCTGCAGCGGTCTCCTGCTCGGAGTCGGATATGTCATGAAACAGCCGGGCGCGATTTTCGTTCTCTTCGGGGCCCTCTATTTTTTGAGAACGCGATACCACCAGGGCATCAAATGGCGAGCACTGGCAGAACCGCTCGGGTTTTACTCATTAGCCGCCGCGCTTCCTTTCCTTATTACCTGCTTGCTGTTGTGGCGTGCCGGTGTCTTCAGCACGTTTTGGTTTTGGACTGTTTCATATGCATCACAATACGCCAGCAACAACGGCTTAATGTTGGGATCTTCTTATTTTTATTTCATATTTAGCCGGATTCTAATGTCCTCTCTGGGGCTATGGCTCATCGCCGGATTCGGAATCATCGCGGTGGCTCTGGACCGACGGTCAACTCAGTGCTCTCAATTCCTGCTCGGCTTTCTCATATTTTCGTTTCTGGCAGTCTGTCCGACTCTTGCGTTCCGCCCTCATTATTTCATTCTTTGGCTTCCCGTGGTCTCACTTCTGGCGGGAGTCGCTGTCCACAGCGCGGCGAATTGGCTCAACGCAGTGACTGAAAAAAGAAGCTTCCGATACGCGCCCTACTTCCTTTTTGCGCTTGCGCTGGCTGCCTCCTTCTACAAGCAAAGAGATTTCTTCCTGGAAACAGATCCGAGCCAAGCGTCTCGCTCCGTCTATCCTGCAGAAGCATTCCCAGAGATGGTGCCGGTTGCTGCCTACATTCGCCAGCACACCCCGGAAAATTCCAAAATCGCCGTGCTCGGCTCGGAGCCTGAAATTTATTTTTATGCGCATCGCCATTCCGCCACTGGTTACGTCTACACCTATGGATTGATGGAAGAGCAGAAATATGCCCTCAAAATGCAACGACAGATGATCAGTGAGATCGAAGCTTCCCGCCCGGAAACTCTGGTGTTCGTTAATCTTTACACCTCATGGGACCCGTATCGCAATGCCAATGAATTCATTTATGAATGGGCGCGAAGATATATTCAGGAGCACTATGAAATTACCGGAGTGGTTGATGTACCGATGACAAAAACTAACTATCGCTGGGGAAGTGAAGCGAAAAAATACACGCCCAAGCCGTACTACGCGATTTTGATCTTCACTCGAAAGGTTTCCTGACGATCGAAAACGCGACGCTTTTCGCGCCTCTTATTTTTCCTTGCGATTGAATTCTGCGGTGGTTGCGTCCACATCTATCACCAGCTTGGCATCATTTCTGCTCGAACCATAAATAACATGCCAAAGCAGTTTGTTTTCGCCCGGCTCCCATTGGAGCAGATACGTAACCGGACTGCCGGTAATCTTGTCACCGCCATGTTTCTGCGCCACTTCGTAAGCCTTATCGGAATCGACTTTTAGGAAGTTCACGTCGAAAGTGTTCCCCGGCGTATAACTGTCAGGCGACCCGGGAGTGACCCCGCGTGAAGGGGCATCGGGCGAATCTACTCCAGACCACACATACTGGCGAGAGCCGTGCTGGGCTGCGGAGCCAAACGCGGCCCGCCAGACGGCAGCTTTGCCGTCTGTTCCTTTTGCATCGCCAACGGCCTGAGACTGTAATTGGTAAGGCCGGACATCGCTGGCCCATCCGCGCGCAGCCACGTATAACTTTTGGAAACCAGTGCGCCCGGTGACCGACTCCGGGGGTTGCTTCTGCTCCTGCTGGGCGGGCTGAGATGTACAGCCAGAAACGATTGCAAGTGACAGCAAGATCAACCCGAGCCTTTTCATAGGCGCCCCTTTGTTGAACCAAAAATTTTGCGACTGAAATTGCTGCAAAGCATTCTACTAGACGTGACCTCGAAACTGTCCCACTTGCGAACCAAGCTAGCAAAAGCCATCGACGGCATGACCACCGAAGACTTGGCTTGGCATCCTGAAGGCAAATGGAATTCAGCGGATATATTGGACCACCTGAATCTGACCTACCGGGGCACCATACAAAATTGTGAGCGTTGCCTGGCGGCGGGGAAATCCGGTGCGAGCCTTGATCGTAAGACCAAGCGCTGGCAGCGCCGCGCGATTACCTGGCTGGGCTATTTTCCTTCCGGACGCAAATCCCCTGAGCGGGTTTTGCCTCAAGGTACGCCCATCGCGCAACTGACTACCGAAATCTTTGAAAACATCACCCGCATGGAGGAAGTGATCGCGGCCTGTGACCACCAATTCGGCCGAGGTAAATCGATAGCCGAGCATCCGATCCTTGGGCCTCTGACCGCCTGCGAGTGGCAAGAATTTCATTGGGTCCATGGCCGACACCATGCCCATCAGATCATTAAGCTGAAGAACGCCCGCTGAGCTCTATTCGGTTACGGAACTCGGTACACCGGCTTTACGGGCCTGCTCCTGCAGATTGCTAAGTTCGGTTTTCGCTTGGTCCAGAGCTTTCTGTTTTTCTGCCAGCCCCTGCCCATATTTTTGCGTCTCCGGCCACACACTCACCTGTGCCAGGGTTGAGTTGTGCTGATAGTCGTTCAGATCGCGGGTGAGCTGGTCAACCTTCTTCTTCTGATCGGCAATCTTTTTTTCCCAGATGTCGAACGCTTTTTGCCGCTCTTCGAGTGACTGGCCCGGTTTAATCTCCGCAGTCTTTTTCTCGGCTGCCTTGTCCCCGGCTCGGTTATCGACCGCGGGCTTATCGCTGGCTTTGGCGTCCGCTGGCTTAGCGTCGGCTTGATCGCTGCTTTTAGCATCCGCAGTTTTGGAGTCTGCTTGACTCGTATCTTTGTTGTCCGCAACGGTCTGCGTCGCGGGGCCTACTACGCTGATAGTGGTAGCAGACGGGATGGTGTCATTGTCATAAACCTTGGCAGCAGCTTTCGGTGCCTGGGGTTTATTCTGCCTGACCGAGCGGGCGTAATCGCCGAGTGACGGAGCCGAATCTTGCGCGTTCGACAATGCGCTCAGGGCGAACGTCAGGCATATTACGACAGTTGATCCAAGAAGCACTCGTTTCATAATGTTCTCCATTCCAGATTTATCCCCAGTACCAGTGCAGAATTTTCTGCCCAAATAAAAATGCTCCCAATCCCATGCTGCCGAGGAATACGCCGAATGGCATCTGATATCGCCTTAATGCCACCAGCGCCGACCCCCACGCCCGCTTGCGGGCGACAGAAACTGTCTCATGAAATGCACGCTTGCGGCGCTCGGTTCTCTTGATCCAGACCGCAAGCATCGTGGACAACCCGAAAGCCGAGCCAGCGAGCGATGCGGCAAAGATCGTAAAGATGGTCAGTCGAAGACCAACGAAAGATCCGATCATCGCCATCAGCTTTACATCTCCGAAGCCCATACCTTCCACTCCGCGTGCACGCAGATAAATGGCGCCAGCGCCGTACAAAAATGACGCGCCCACTGCGGCCCCCAGCGCAGAATCCATTACCGAGAACAATCTGCTCGAAAGATTCGGACTGACCGGCATCTGCAAAAAACCGGGCAGCAGAATTGAAAGCAGGTCATTTACTGGAACAACCCAACTGAAAATCAATCCGATGACGAGACCAGTCAACGTGAGTTTGTCGGGTAACAAGTGGGTCTCTGCGTCGGTGAAAATCAGCCCCAGTAATAGGAAACCAAAAACTGCGCACTTCAGGGTCGCCAGGCTTAATCCAAAATTCGAGTAACAGAGAAGGAATACGCAAGCTGTCAGGAGCTCAACTATCAAATAGCGCGGAGTAATGCGTGCCGAACAATTCCGGCATCGACCACGGAGAATCAGCCAGCTGAATACAGGAATATTGTCATAAAACGGAATGGCTTTCCCGCAGTGCGGGCATGCGGATCCCGGGCGCACTACCGACAACCCTCGCGGCATCCGGTAGATACACACGTTCAGAAAGCTGCCGAAAATCAGCCCGAACGCGAAAACTATTGCTGAAATGAATATCTCCAACCGTCTCCAAATCTCTTTGCCCAAGGGCGGAATAAAAGCGATTTGGCCTGATTATATGCGGCCGGACGAGAGGATCATTGGGTACATAAGTCACTGTCCCTCAGGACAATCGACCGTTAGGAGACGGGCTAAGCCGCTCGTGAGCTTGCATTTACTGGGGAATCTGGAAGGAAAACAGCAAACACCGTGCCACTCGCTCCCGCAGTGGTTCGGGTGGCCACTCGCATCCAGCCGGCATGCTTCTGTACTGCGCCATAAGCCAGCCAAAGTCCAAGGCCTGTGCCCTGGTCTCTCTTGGTGGTGTAAAAAGGCTCGAAAATGTGAGGCAGGTCTTTGGCACTGATGCCGTTACCGGTATCGGCCACAGTCACGCGCACTCCAGAACGGCGATCGCCTGACCACTCCCGTGCACGCACTACGCGCAACCGCAGCCGGCCACCGCTTTGCATCGAGTCGATTGCGTTCAACAATAGGTTGGCGAAAACCTGGCGCAACTCTCCCGGATAACCGACGATTTCCAGGAACTCTCCGGACTCCTTCTCGATCGTGATATGCCTGGCTTGCAGCTTTCGCAGGTAGAGTTGTACGACTTCGTCGAGGATTTTTCCCGCATCCATTTGCTCAGGCGACGCAGTCTCACGCACGAAGCCGAGTGCCTGTTGAGCGATAGAATCCAATCGTCCGATTTCGTGTTCAGCGCGTTGCAGGTATTCGTCCCGTCCAACGGTGTCCTGACGAGCCAGGTAAATCAGATTGGTCAACGCTTCCAGAGGGTTCTTGATTTCATGGGCAATCGCTGCAGTTAATCTCCCTGCCGTCACCAGGCGTTCGTTACGCCGAAGCACTTCTTCAGTGCGCTTTTGCGATGTGATATCGCGTGCGATCGCCGACGCGCCCACCAACTTGCCTTGATCATTTCGCAGCGGTGACAGCGAGAGAAGGACTGTCACCCGGGTCCCATGTTTATCGACACGTTCGGTTTGATAGCTGGGCACGTGCTGTTCGCGAGTCAAGCGCGCGAGGTCGGTGGCGAATTCTTCAAGACGATCGGGAGGAACCAACACGGAAATCGGGCGCCCAATAATTTCTTCGGCGGTATACCCGAACAGTGACTCGGCCCCGCGATTCCAACTGGTCACGATTCCATCCACCGTGAAGCTGGCGATGGCGTCTTCGGAAGAAGCGACAATTGCAGCCATCTGCCGGCGGGCCTCATCGGCTTCAGTTTCGGCACGCGATCGTTGCCGCGCGAGTCCGGCAACGAAAACCGAAATCAGAATGAAAACCCCTAGCCGCTGAAATTCATTTCCAGAAACAGCTGCACCAAAAGTTTGCCGGAACATGGAGTAATCGAGCACCAGCGCCGAACTGAAAGTGCAAAGCACGGCTGGTCCAAATCCGAAAAAGCGCGCCGTGAACACGACTGCAAGAATGAAAATTACGAATGGGTCCTGATGCATAACCGGTGACAACCACCAGATGCACCACGACAACGCGGAAGCAGCCAACGCCGAAGCGTACCAGGCGACACGGTCCGACCAGCGCGGCTCAAATTTATAAATCGAGTTATAACTGCTTTTCATGTGCCCGGGCGACGAGTGGCGGGCAACTGAAGAGGCGGCTGGCAGCACGTACTCTGTATCAGAATCTAACACGAATTCTGAAACCAGCTACACACGTTAGTGCAAAAAAATCGCGCAGCATTGCGGCTGCGCGATTGCCCTGCAACAAATCTGCAAAAACTTTACTGCGAATTCGAAGGATCGAGCCTTTGCCCTTCCCGCGCCGGTTTTGTCGTGGGTACTAAAGTAACCGGAGCTTGCAAAGTGAAGTTCAAAACCTTCTCCGATGACAATTTGATGTCAGGTTTCTTACTGGCCGCCTGAACACCGCCGCCCGCCCCAGCACCAGCAGCGGAGCCAATCGCTGCGCCTTTTCCTCCACCAAAAATACCGCCGAGGATTGCCCCGGCGACCGCGCCGGCTCCAACTTTTTCTGCGGTGTTCTTTCCACGCGAGCTAGTTTTTTGAGAAAACTGATCGGTCTGAATGTCGTAGCTTCTATCGCCCACCTTGATCCGATCGAGTTGCAATACCAGAAGCGCCTGTCCGGCGAACTTACCCGAAGCTTGCGCGTTCACTACGTGTCCCTCTACGTCGTAGTGCGCCGGCACAACCACATCATCATCGATTGCGATAGGAGCGTCGAGGGTGGCATGGAACTTGTCACCGCTTTGTGCTGTGGCGCTGTCGATGGTGTCAATCAGGCGAATGACGATGGCAGTACCCGAGGGAACAGTAACCGTCGCAAGCTGAGGCGGTGGCGGTGGAGTTGTTGGCGCCTGCGATGGTGGTGCGGGATCGGGCGCGGTAGCCTGCTGCTGGTCAGGCGCAGGCTCGTGCCGATAGTCAGTTTGCGCCACTTCTCGTTGTTCGCTGCGCGTTTTTTGGCGTCGAGGCGGTGTGGACCTCTGGACCGTGCGAACGGGGCTCGGTTCCGGCGCAGGCTTTGCGCTCGCCGCCGTGGTTGCGACCTGCAAATTGTTTATTACAGTCTTGACGCCCGGCTCACTGCCTGCATATTTCGCCGCAGCTTCGCGTTCGGCGTCGTTATCGACAACGCCTGATAGCGTGACCGTCCCATTCGATGACTGTACCGTGAGCTGCTTATTTTGCAATCCAGAGTCGGTACCCAGCTTAGATTGCACATCCGACACGACTTGCGCGTCATTAGGCGTCTTGCTACATGCCATGGAAAAAGCAAGCAGCCCAGCACATACCGCGGCTTGCCAAAATGTGGAAAGTTTGGCTTTCATATCAACTCCAGGTTATATAACTGATTGCTGCCAGTTTAGATGCAGAGTGGCCGGAGTTTTGAACAAAATTCATTGCTACAGCGGAATATTTCGCGGCAAGCTTTAGTGGATGAACTTGTAATCCAGGATCGATGCAGCAAATTGAAGTTCGGGCTCTTTTGCCTGGCCAGTTTTCATGCGGATAACACGGCCCTGGCAGAGAACTTTGCTGTTCTTTTGCCCAGAGATCGCTTCTGGCATTTCGAATACCATTTCCACCAGAGTATTTTCCGGAAAACGCTGTTGACCAGCGATGAGCACGCCCGACTGGCTCAAGTTTTCGATGGTGCCCTCGTTCCATGTCCCCAGGTTTTTCACGCGATAGCGAAGCGGAGCATCCATTTTGATACGGCGCGCTCGTGGCACCCAGTTCGAAGTTGAATGAGCACGGCGTTTAGAGATCGCACTTGCCGGGTCAGCATCCTTCTTCAGACGCTCGGTTCGCCGCATTGTCGACCAGTCGTAGCGGAACTCGGTGGCGCAAAGCAGGCAAACTTGGTAATACTCACCATCCGCGGCACGGCGCGGCCAGGAGAATTCATGCGAGCAACGGCCTAGCAGGAGAACATCCAAAATCTTTTGGGGCATAGGAATCGAACCTAACTGGCAAGCGTAGGCAAACCCATGATCCAACGAATTGAAGAAATACGGTAGGTTACTTTCGTGTGGCACAGTTGGACCATATCCGACGCAGTCGACGAACAAGAAAAGCTATTCAACGCGGCGGCTGTATGATCGCAAGAATGAAATCCGTTGCTGCTTTCATCATGGCAGGAGGACGAAGTTCGCGGATGGGAGCGGACAAGGCATTCCTGGAGCTTGCCGGGAAGCCGTTGATCGCTCGCGCAGTTGAACTGGCTCAAGAAGCGGTACCTGACGTAAAGATCGTAGGCGACCCTCGAAAGTTTGCGGCCTATGGGACGGTCATTGAAGATGTGTATTGCGATCGCGGCCCTTTAGGAGGAATTCACGCCGCGCTCACAAACTCCCTGGCCGAGTGGAATTTAATTCTGGCGGTCGATCTCCCATTCATTCCTGCACGATTTCTGAAGTATCTGTTGACGCGGGCTGAATCCTCAAACGCAACGGTTACTGTACCGTCTCTCGCCAACCGTTTCCAGCCGTTATGCGCCGTCTACCGCAAAGCATTTGCATCTATTGCAGAACGATCTCTCTCCGAAGGCAAGAACAAGATCGATCAACTATTTCGGGAGGTGATACTCTGCGCCGTTTCGGAGGAAGAACTAATCGCAAACGGCTTTGATGCGTCAATTTTCCGCAACCTGAACACTCCGGAAGAATGGCACGCTGCCAAGCGAGATTTTGTTCGAAATTCTTAACGGACCGAGAGCTTCATGCGCCATATATGATGGGCAGAACTGCTATGACGGATGAAACAGGCATTGACGTTCTCCCCGGAACGATAGAACCGATTTCCGAATCTGGAAGCGCGCCACTCGAGTCTTCGGACAATAAAGGCCCGTACATTCAATTCCGCGATGTTTCGAAGGCGTTTGGCGAGAAGCATGTGCTCAGCCATGTAAGTTTTGAGGTCAATACCGGCGAAACCGTATGCATCCTGGGCCGCAGCGGGGTAGGGAAGTCGGTCGCGCTGCAGCACATTCTTGGTTTTCTCAAGCCCGATTCAGGACGCGTCATCGTTGCTTACGAGGACATCACCGACTATCCGGAAAAAGAACTGGAGCGTATACGCAAAAAAGTCACCATGGTTTTTCAGAATGGAGCGCTATTTGATTCGCTAACCGTGGGAGAGAATGTGGCGTTTCCTTTGCGCGAACGTGGAGACTTGAGCGAAGAACAAATCCTGCAAATCGTCTCGGGACTACTGAATATGGTTGGCGTAAAAGAAATGGCCGACCAACTTCCAGCAGAGCTTTCAACTGGAATGAAGCGATCGGTTGCGATCGCTCGCGCGTTGGCATCGCAGCCGGAATGTATTCTCTACGACGAGCCAACGACGATGGTCGATCCACTCATGGGACAGCTACTCGGCGATCTAATGAAGCGCCTGAAATTCCAGCTCCATCTCACCAGCGTTGTCGTCACGCACGATATGCGGCTGGCCAAGAAGTTGGCCGACCGCGTGGTGTTTCTGCACGAAAGCAAAGTGCTTTTCTTCGGGACCTACGCCGACATGGAACGGTGCGACGAACCTATAGTGCAGGAGTTCCTGAAGCTGGATGAGTTGGATTTGGGGGCGTAGAGCTAGAACCCGGCGCGAACCAGTTTCTCGACCGTGATCTGACTTTTCGTTTTCTCTACTCCGATCATTTTCTCGACGTATTTTGCAATTACATCCACTTCCAAATTCACCGGGTCCCCGGGCTTGAGCGATCGCAGGTTGGTGACTTCAGCTGTGTGAGGAATAATCGCAACCCGCACATTTGTGCCGTCCATAGCTGCGACTGTCAGGCTGATGCCTTCAATAGCCAAAGAACCTTTGGCGACGATATAGCGAGTGAGTTCCGACGGAACATTAAGCTGCAACACATAGTCGTTGCCGTCGCGGACTTGTTCAAATGACATTACCGTACCGACACCATCGACGTGCCCTTGTACCACATGTCCGTCGAAGCGGCCGTTGGCCCGCATCGGGAGCTCGAGATTAACCAGGGCATTCGGTTTTAAACGCGAGAAAGAAGTGCGCAGCCAGGTTTCTTCCGCAAGATCACAGGTGAAAGAAGTTTTAGGTATATCGACCGCAGTTAGGCAAACTCCGCTAACGGAAATACTGTCACCCTGCTTCAGCTCTCGAACCAGCCTCGACGAAGAAATGGTTATGCGGCGTTGCTGGCCTTTGGTGTTAATCGAGGCAACGTATCCGAGTTCTTCGATGATTCCAGTAAACATAAATTCAGGCCACAGATTTTCACGGATCAATAGGGATCTAATCTTTGTAATTGAACCTGATCACTTACAACGAATCTACGATCAATCCAGATACGGATCTCTCAAATACCCTTCCACCGCAAAGTCTTCACCAAAGCGATGCAGCCGCAGCCACTTCAAGTGCGCGGCTTCGCTCATCTTACGGAAACCTGCGCCGGCGGCAAATGGGACCGAGCCCGTGCCTGCCAGTATTTTCGGTGAATAATAAAAGAACACTTTGTCCGCGGTTCCCGATGCCAGCGCGGCCCAGTTCACCATGGCGCCGCCCTCAATCATAACGCTGGTGATTTCCCGCTCGCCCAAACGACGGCAGATTGCCTGCAGATCGGGCCGGCCGTCGCTCCCCGCAGACTCTACCTGCTGCACCTGAATGCCTCGATCCTGCAACTGCTGCTTGCGTTTTTCCTCTGCAAACGAACAAAAGACCAGCACGTCGTTGTTTGCCGTTTGCACAATGCGAGATTCCAACGGCAGGCGGAGATGCGAATCCACGATGACCCGCAACAAAGCCCGACGGCGCGGAAGACCGCTACGGTCTGTAAGCAGAGGATTGTCAGCGATTACCGTTCCCACGCCGACAAGAATCGCATCGTGCTGATGCCGCAGCAACTGAACATGAGCGCGCGCCTCTTCACTGGTAATCCAGCCGCCGGTCGGGCCGCCTGCAGGTAAATGGCCTCCAGCCAAATCATGAGGCGGCGGAGCGATCTTGCCGTCCAACGTCATCGCAGCTTTCAAGGTCACTAGCGGCAAGTGATAGCGAATGTACTTGGCAAAAGCATCATTCAATGGCCGAGCTTCTTCTTCGAGAACGCCCGAAGTTACCTGCACTCCGGCCTGTCGCAGCTTCGCAAAGCCTCGTCCGCTGATCACGGGATTCGGGTCAGCCATACACGCCACCACGCGCTTAATTCCTGCCGAAATCAGTGCATCTGTACACGGCCCGGTGCGGCCGTGATGGCAACACGGCTCGAGGTTTATATAAAGCGTCGCACCCCGCGCCTTCTCCCCGGCCTGCTGTACAGCCAAAACTTCGGCGTGCTTCTTTCCCCCGTAGGTGTGGAAACCCTCGCCCAGAACTTCGCCGTTCGCGTTCGCCAATACTGCGCCAACATTGGGATTCGGTGAGGCCAAGCCGAAGCTCTTCTGCGCAAGCTCGATGGCCCGCCGCAAATATTTCTGATCAGAATCAGAAGCTGTATTCAGAGATTGCATTCGCGAATCAGAAAGTCACGAGATGAGCGAATCGACGAATTCTTTGGGATCAAATCGCAACAGGTCTCCAGCTTTCTCGCCGACGCCAACATAACGCACCGGTAGCCCCAGTTCACGTGCGATGGCAACCACGACCCCGCCCTTCGCTGTGCCGTCCAACTTGGTGAGCACGACCCCAGTCACCGCGGCTGCGTCGGTGAATAGCCGGGCCTGTTGCAAACCATTCTGTCCCGTAGTTGCGTCAATCACCAGCAGAACTTCATGCGGCGCGCCCGGAATCAGACGCTGGGCCGTTCGCCGCATCTTTTCCAGTTCCGACATCAAATTGGTCTTAGTGTGCAGGCGGCCAGCCGTGTCGACGATCAGGCAATCGATATGACGCGCGTTCGCGGCTTCCAGCGCGTCAAACAGAACGGCCGCAGGATCCCCACCTGGCTTGGTGCGAATCACCTCGGTCCCAGTGCGCTGACCCCAGATCTCCAACTGCTCAATGGCCGCGGCTCGAAAAGTATCCGCCGCGCAGAGCAGAACAGTCTTTCCCTCAGACCGTACAGTCTGCGTCAGTTTGCCGATAGTAGTGGTTTTTCCGGTACCATTCACTCCAACCACGAGCACAACTTCTGGCACCCCTTCGGGCCTCTCAACGGGAGGCGTATTGGCCGAGGTGAGAATTACCAGCAGCTCTTCTTTGAGTAGCCGCTTGAGTTCAGCCACATCTTTAATCTGCTTACGATCGGCGCGCTCCCGCAATTTTGCGATTACCTGATGAGTAGTCGCCGAGCCCAGGTCCGCGCCGAGTAACGTCCCTTCAAGATCGTCGAGCGTATTGCGGTCGATCTCTTTATTGAAGGCAACAACTTCGTCGATGCGCTCACTCAGATTTTCGCGAGTGCGGGCCACCGCCTCTTTCATACGGTCAAAGAGGCCGGGTTTTTTCTCAGTACTGCCAAAAAGCGTCTGAATCATGGATTCTTCACTTCAGGAAGGACACTTTTTATTATAGCGGCGGGATCGAACGAGATGGGTAAGCAGCGAATGATTAAGCGCGGTCCATTTCGATTGCCACGTTCGCCGGCGGAAACACCATGCTCGCCGGAGCTGGTTCGTTAGAAGCGCCGGCGGCCATGGCCAAAACCGGAGGCACCTGGATCTCGCCGCGCTTGAATACTGCATCGATGGCAGCGACCGCGTCCGGGTCAAGCCGCTTACCCGAGAGCGAGTGAATGATGCGCAGCGCATCGTCGCAGTCATGCGCCTTCTGATAAGGACGATTCGTCGTCAGCGCGTCAAACGTGTCTGCGACCGCAATAATTCTGGGCAACAGCGGAACCTGGTCGCCTTTGAAGCCATGAGGATACCCGCGCCCATCCAGCGATTCATGGTGAAGCTCGATTCCCGGAATCATCTCTTTGAGCTGCGCGACCGGGCGCAGAATGTTGGCGCCCTTCGTAGTATGCGTCTTCATGATGGTGAATTCTTCTTCGGTCAAAGCGCCGGGCTTTTTCAGGATGCGGTCCTCAATTCCGATCTTTCCCACGTCGTGCAACTGCGCTGAAACCCGCAAAATCTCCATAAAATCTTCCGGCAAGTCCATTTCTTTCGCGATCAGCAGGGAATACTTGGTAACGCGATCAGAGTGACCGCGAGTGTACGGGTCCTTTTCGTCGACTGCGCCCGCAAGCATCTGAATCGAGTTCATGAACAGCTCGCGGTTCTCAGCGGCTGCGCGTTTGAGATCGAGAATAAAATGTTCCAGTTCACTCGACATGAAGTTAAACGTGGACGCCAGTTCGCCAATCTCGGTGCGGCTCTTCAGCTGCACGCGTTGTGAGAAGTCACCCCTGGCAATGGCATGGCTGGATTCAGTCAGGACCTCGAGAGGATTGGTGATACGCCGGGCAGCGATAATACCGATGAAAATACTTAAAGCGATGGCGACAATAGCGAGGTGCTGGGCTGACCGCTGCATTTCATACACGCTGCTATAGGCCTCGTTCCGCGGTTTTTGCGCAATCACAGCCCATTCCAGGCTGGTCACCGGACTGTAGGTGCCGAGCATCAGCGTGCTGTGTTTTCCCGTGCCAATTGTGAATTCGCGCGTGGCCGCGACCATTTGCGCCTTGCTGCCCTGCTCCACGAAATTGCGCACAATTTCCAGATTGGTCATGTCCTGGCCGGTGGCGTATTGCGAGCTGGTACCGGCAACCAGGCGACCTTCGCTGTCGACAACGTAAGGGCTCAACCCGCCGCCTTCAATTTCCTGCAAACGGCGAATTAAAAATCCCAGATCAACTACCGACGCGATCATGCCCAGAAATCGTTCCTGGTACATGACCGGTGTGCTGACCAGCATCACGGTCCGCGCAGATTTTCCGCTACCCACGACCAGCGGCTGGCCGTTGTACGCCCGCGAATCTCGCGACGCCGCGTAGGCTTGCTCTAGTTCGCGTTGCAAGAAGGCATCGGGTTCAATTCGTCCCGCCGAAATTCCTTTCCCTTCAGAGTTCAACAATGTGGCGTAGTCCAGGTCTTCAGAAGAGGAAACGAAATTCTCGAGCAACGCGCGAAGTTCCGGCGCTTGCACATGCTCACCCGTCAAGTCGCCGCCGCTGGCGATCTGCAGCGCCGACGCCAGGTTTGCCTGCATCAGGCGAAATGCATCCTGATGCTGCGAAATATCGTCGGCAATCGATCGCGTTACAGTGTTCTGCAGCAGCCGTTCGTTGGTGATGAGCCGGTCACGATTGATGGATTGTACTTGCGCCGAGTAAAAATACATCGGCACCACGCTGATCAGTACCAGCACACTGAGGATTACATACAGAATAGGGATGCGAGTTGGAAGAAATTTTGCGCCCAAGCGAACACGCTTCCACATGCGCACCCGCGCAGGCGGAGTCCTGCTTGAATTTTACGGTGCGAGGTAAGCATGGACGAGCATTCTGCTTGCTTTACGGCATTACCGAAGTACCGCCGCAATCGGCCCTTCTCGATTACTAGAGATTACCGGAGGCGTTTGCCGGAAGGTCCGTCTCCCGCTTCGAAGTGCGAGTCATGAGTGTTTGGATAGCATCGCGCGGCGATTTCCCCTCATTGAGCACGGCATGCATCTGCTCGGTAATAGGCATTTCCACTCCCCGGGCCTTCGCCAATTGCACTGCAGCGTTCGTGGTGAAGATACCTTCTGCCACCATGCCGTGCATGCCGGCGACAATTTCAGCGAGTTTTCGACCCCGGCCGAGTTCCACTCCCACGCTGCGGTTTCGCGAAAGAGCCCCGGTGCAGGTCAACACCAGATCGCCGAGACCGGCGAGCCCAGATAAGGTTTCAGCCCGGCCGCCGCAAGCTACCGCCAGGCGCGTAATCTCGGTGAGACCCCGAGTGATGAGTGCGGCGATTGAATTGTGTCCGAGATTCAACCCGTGACAAACCCCCGCTGCAATAGCGATTATATTTTTCAGTGCACCGCCGAGTTCGACGCCGACTACATCTTCGTTCGTATAAACGCGAAATGCAGGATCGCTGAATTCGCGTTGAACTGTTCTTGCTAACTCCGCATCCTGCGAAGCAATGGTGATTGCAGTCGGGTCGCCGCGTGCCACCTCAGCGGCAAAAGTGGGTCCGCTCATTGCGCCTACTCGGCAATGTATTTTTCTCTCACTTGCAACCTGGCAAATTACTTCGCTCATGCGAAGCAGAGTCGTCTGTTCCAAACCCTTGGTCGCGCTCACCACCAGCGCCTCAGGTTGAAGATGCGGGACCATCTGCTGGAACAGACGGCGGCAATGTTGCGAAGGCATGGCGCTGACGACAATCTCCGCCCCATTCAATGCTTCCGCGAAATCGCCAGTCGAGTGAACTGCGTCAGGGATGTTGTCGCCTGGAAGGAAAACTGAGTTCATGCGGGAAGTCGCGATCGAATCCCGCACTTCTTTTTCGTAAGCCCAAAGCCTCACTTCGTGGCGTTGACCGCGGCCCAGAACGATCGCAATCGCTGTACCCCATGCTCCCGCGCCGACGATTGCGATC
Organism: Terriglobales bacterium; assembly: GCA_035572845.1. Classification (GTDB taxonomy): domain Bacteria; phylum Acidobacteriota; class Terriglobia; order Terriglobales; family Acidobacteriaceae; genus Gp1-AA145. The sequence continues at coordinate 2,925 of DATNAF010000368.1, read as the reverse complement.
CTGCTCATTTGCGATGTGCCTTGAACTTTGGTTCCGTGCCGGCGAACACCCGCTGCAAATTTGGACGATGCTTAAGAATAATAAGAGCGGAACTGATCGCTAACATAAGAATTTCCATGTTTTGTCCTTCACGCAATACCAATGCGAATAGCGGCAAGGATGCTGCTGCAGTAACCGAAGCCAGCGATACGAAGCGAAATGCGGCCAGCATAATTACAAATACCGCCATCGCCAGCAACACCGATTTCGGAGCGAGCAATACGAAGGAACCTAATCCTGTAGCCACGCCTTTACCGCCGCGAAAACGTAGCCAGACTGGAAATATATGGCCACTGACGGCGGCCAGCGCCGCAACAAATGCGACAGCTAGATTGCCAGGACAGAGTGCCAGCGCAATTCCGACCGCAGCCATGCCCTTCAAAATGTCGAGCACCAGCGTGAGAATTCCGAGTAGCGGCGAAGTTCGGGCTACATTTGTCGCGCCGATGTTTCCGCTGCCGGTGGTCCGAACATCAGCTCCGCGAAACGCGCGAACCAGCAGATAGCCGAATGGGATCGAACCGAGAAAATATCCCGCAAGGGCGCTGATGACGATGGGATGCATGCTCAAGTGATTGCGGACTGCAGTTCGAATCGCTCGATCTTTGTATATTGTGAGCCTTTGCTCGAAAGCTGGCTGCGATACAAAAAGAACTCGCGGGCGGTCATGGTACCAAACTCCGGCGCAGGACGCGTAGCCAGAAACTCTTGCAGTTGTGCGAATTGGCGATTGGACTTGTCGTCCTTGCGTCGCCCTGGCGCGCCAGATCCGCCGCGAGTTCGCGCTAGCGTCAAATGCGGGCTGAAGCCTCGATCTTCTTTGGGTATGCCGATTTTTGCCAATGGGTCGTCAATGCTTTTAGCCAATCGCGTCAGCGCGTCTCCCCCTTCTATTCCGATCCAGAAAACTCGTGCGGCCCGTGGCGTCGGGAAAAAGCCGGTGCCCGCGAAGGTAACTTGAAATGGTTTGGTTTGGATTGACCGGAGTGAGTTTTCAATTTGCGGGATTACAGTGTCTGGCTGCTCGCCGATAAATTTTAAAGTCACATGCAAAGATTCGCCGCTGATCCAGCGCGCGTCGGGAGCCGTGGCACGGATTTCTTCGACGAACTTCTGAATTCGCTCGCGAATTTCCTGATTCAAATCAAGCGCAACGAAAACCCGCATTCTTGGTTGAGCATAGCAAACTGTCAGGCAGCACGACATGATCAAGTAAAATGGCTTCTGCTTTGGCAGACATGAAAGCCTCTGAGCTTATCTACGACTGGAACCGCGTGCTCCCGCTCAATCTTTTGCCCACCCGCCCGGTTTTGCTAAATGACGAAACTCTTCGCGACGGATTGCAGTCGCCATCAGTGCGCGATCCTTCGATTGCAGAAAAACTCCAAATCCTCCACCTCATGGAAGCGCTGGGAATCAACTCACTTGATTTGGGCCTTCCCGGCGCGGGTGCACGAGCGGTCGAACACGTTGAGGCCTTGGCGCGTGAGATTGTCAGTAAGCGTATGAAGATCAGGGCGAATTGTGCAGCGCGCACTCATGAGAATGATATACGTCCAATTGCCGAAATTGCGCAGCGCACAGGGTTGAAGATCGATGCGGCAACATTTATCGGGTCTAGTCCAATTCGCCGATACACCGAAGGCTGGACGGAAGATTTTTTATTGCAGACAACGGAGAAGGCAGTCCAGTTCGCGGTGTCGCTTGGTCTGGACGTGATGTACGTAACTGAAGACACCAGCCGTTGCGATCCCGACATGGTAAAGCGGCTTTATTCGACGGCGATCAATTGCGGCGCGAAAGCAATTGTTATCTGCGACACGGCGGGGCACGCGATTCCCATGGGTGCGTATGCGTTGGTGAAATTTGTAATTGACGAAGTCATCCGACCGTCAGGCGAGAAAATTCGTATTGATTGGCACGGACACTGTGATCGCGGATTCGCCACTGCGAATTCAATGGCTGCGCTGGCCGCGGGCGCGGATTGTGTTCATGCGTGCGCGCTGGGCACCGGAGAGCGCGTCGGCAATACACAGATGGACCAAATGCTGGTGAACCTCAAGCTGATGGGAATTCCACCCTGGAATACACAAGATCTCACCCGCTTGAAGGACTATTGCGAAGCGGTTTCATGCGCGACCGGTGTTCCCATTCCGCCGAACTACCCGGTGGTTGGGGAAGACGCGTTCCGCACCGCGACCGGGGTTCATGCAGCGGCGGTCATAAAGGCTTACAAGAAAAATGATGTTGATCTCGCGAACGCGGTTTATTCCGGCGTGCCCTCCCAATTATTTGGAATGGAGCAAGTCATCGACATTGGTCCGATGAGCGGGAAGTCGAATGTGCTCTTTTGGCTGGAGCGCCATGGCATTGCCGCATCAGACGATTTAGTCGAACGGATTTACAAATGCGCGAAAAATTCCGATCACACGTTGACCGAAGCGGAGATACGCCAGTGTGTAAGTTCGGCGCATTGAGACGATCAACAGGATTACGGGCCCAATTGTTGCGCCTCGTATTCCAGGCTGCTGCTTCCGACGGTTGCTGTTCCAATGACAGTGACGTTGCCTGAAACTCCGCCCGTCGAGAGAGCAAAACTGGCGGTTCCGTTGATGTCCGATTGCACCGTGGCTTTCGACTCGGCGAGGATGACGGGCATACCCGGCTGAGAGATGCTGGAGTCTCCACTCCAGACAATGGGCTCATTTCCTGGCATGCGTCCGATGTAATCAAGAAAAGCCACATTGGCCCCGAATACCGGATGCGGCGGGCTGGAAGAGTCGAGTACCCGAACTACGACAGGTTGAAAGCTCTGGCTTGGGGCGGCAATCTGCATCGTTCCGGAAAGCGGCTGTAATTGCAGCGATGAGGTCTGCACCATTGTCG
>DATNAF010000367.1:0-2992 GCA_035572845.1 Terriglobales bacterium | reverse complement strand
TAATTGCCTCGCGCATCGTCATCCGCTGCCAGCCCGACCAGTCGATCTCCTGCTCTCCCCATTTCGTTTTCGTTTCGCCGGTCACATCTAGCGCCGCCTGCGTGATCAGTGCCTGTGTCAGGTCCATCACCCCGCGATAATCCGTGTACGCCTGGTAAAACTCGAGCATGGTGAACTCAGGATTGTGCCGCGTCGAAATTCCTTCGTTGCGGAAGTTGCGATTGATCTCATACACCCGGTCGAATCCGCCGACCGTCAGCCGCTTCAGATAGAGCTCGGGTGCGATCCGCAGAAAAAGATCAATGTCGAGCGTGTTGTGATGGGTGACAAACGGCTTGGCGACCGCGCCGCCGGCGATGGGCTGCATCATCGGTGTTTCTACTTCCACGAATCCCCGGGCATCGAGAAAACTTCGCATCGATTGCACCAATTTGGCACGTTTCAGGAAAACGTCGCGCACCTCCGGATTCATGAACAGGTCCACATAACGTTGGCGATAGCGCAATTCCACGTCTGTCAGACCGTGCCACTTCTCGGGTAACGGAAGCAGGTCTTTCGAAAGAAACGTGATCTCTTCCACGTGTACGGACAGCTCGCCGGTACGGGTGCGAAACAGATATCCGCTGACGCCGATGTGGTCACCGAGGTCGAGCAGCTTGTAAAGCTCAAAACCTTTTTCGCCAACCGCATCTTTCTTCACATAAATCTGCAGCTGTTGCCCGGCCTGCTGCAGATGGGCAAATCCCGCCTTGCCCATCAGGCGGATGGCCATAATGCGGCCGGCCACGCGAACGTTTATCCGTGACGCTTCCAATTGCTCGCCAGTTTTTGGCGAGTGTTCCGCCAGAATTTGCGGAATTGTGTGCGTGGATTCGTACTTCGTCGGATACACACGCTGGCCCAGAGCTTCAATCTGCTTGAGCTTGTCGAGGCGCAATTGGTAGATATTTTCGTCGAGAGCCAAAGGTCTTCCAGGGAATCCAAAAACTGAAAGCCGATTATAACTAACCCCTCTCCCACGAATCCTCCAGTGTTGCGATTACCTGTACCGTAGTACCATGGTACCAATGTCTGAACATCAGGAATTCCTGGTCGAGCGCGTGCAGACCGGTGTTCGCATGGAAAAGCGTCTGCTCAAAGTTCTAAAAGCCTTCGCCGACTTCCATGACATGACGTTGGGCGATCTGCTGGAAGGAATTGTGCTGCACGCCTTCGATGGCAAAACGCCATTTTCTCCAGGTTCTCTTGGCCGGATACAGGAATTGAAGAAGTTCTACGGGCTTGATCTTGACTCAGCTGCCAGCCATCGCCTGAAAGAAATACGCGGCAGGGGTCCAAGGAAGCGGGTGTCAGAAAAATGACCGATCTAGAGATCATCGACCGATTCGAATCCGGCAATGTTCCGGAAAGCGGCTTTCATCATGCCGATCACGTTCGGCTTGCGTTTGCTTACTTAAGAAATTATTCGGTCCTCAGCGCTCTTGAAAAGTTCTCGACTGCTCTCAAACAATTTGCTGCTCGCCAGGGCAAAACGCAGCTGTATAACGAAACCATCACCTGGGCCTATGTTTTTCTCATTGCTGAGCGTATTGGGCGCTGCAGCGCGGCGGAGCTTGATTGGGGCCACTTCGCGGAACAAAACCCGGACTTGCTGGTGTGGAGAAATGGAGTTTTGAGTCGCTACTATGAAGATGCCACCTTGGAATCAGACTTGGCTAGGCGTGCGTTTGTCTTTCCGGACAAAATCAGACAATCGTCGACCTTGTTCAATGGTTCAGCCGTGCAGTACGATGATCGGGCCGCGAGCAAGATCTGAGAGGAAAGCATGGCCACCATACCGGTATCAGCAGGCGAAACTTTTGCAGCCTGTCGCTGGACCCGCGGAAACGTGTTTTTTCCGACGCGGATTGTAGTGACGCCGCTGCATGTCAGCCGTGTTAAACGCCACCTGTTCGGCAGCACTGAAGAGAGCATCGCAATTTTGCAGGTAGCGTCAGTCGAAATCTCAACCGGGATCATCTGGTCTGAAATTACGATTGAATCCAGCGGCGGGGCTGATCCGATTGCCAGCCATGGTCATCGCAAGCGTGACGCCATTCGGATTCGCGAACTGATTGAAACTTATCAAGCCGGTCGTGGGGTTGCGACCATCGCCCGAAGCTGAACGCGCAATTGATATCGATGAGTGTGCAGAGATACAAGTCCTGTTAAAGTGTTCTTCGTCGGTGAGTAGCTCCCCTTAGCTAGGCGGCCATGGTGTCGGATCCTGAAGAACCGGACAAGAAAAACTGGGTACAAATGGCCAACTATGCCCAGCTGGCGGTTATCTTTCCCGCAGCCACGGTTGTCGGATGGCTCATCGGGGTTGCGCTCGATCGCTGGCTGCACACAACGTGGCTCTACATCGCGGGATTACTATTGGGAATTGTTGCGGGATTTGTGGAGTTAATTCGCACGGCAACCAAAAATACTCAGTAATTCGGCAGAATTTTCTTGACCTTCCTTCGTGTTACTTCGTGTCCTTCGTGGTTGATGATTTGTGGTGTTTGGGTAGCTTCGGGAACGGTTGCGGTTAAGCCATGAACTTCGTCACCCAGCCCGCCGGCGACGATTTCTATACTCGCTCTCTGGAGCGAATCCAGTCCTTCATGCTTGTGCTCGGCATCGCGGCGCTGATCACCGGATTGATCTTTTGGAGTTGGCGCATTGCATTAGGTTTTGCTCTGGGCGCGATCATCGCTTATCTGAATTTCCATTGGCTCAAAAAAGTAGTCGCAGGGCTGGCCGAACTCACCATCGGTTCAGGCACACCGGCGTCGAGCCGCGGCGTGGTACATCGCTTTCTGTTGCGCTATTTTTTGATGGCCATAGTGGCCTTTGTTATACTTACTGTTTCCCGCGAGAGCCTTTATGGATTGTTTGCGGGCCTGTTTTTGCCCGTGGCGGCAATCTTGTGCGAAGCGGGATACGAAGTAATTCGAGTGATTAGTGG
>DATNAF010000366.1:0-3156 GCA_035572845.1 Terriglobales bacterium | reverse complement strand
GGTGAACAGTTCCTCAATATCCGTAGGAGAAAGTGCAGGAACAATGGCGCCGCGGTTGGGCACGATGGTAATGAGCCCCTCGGCGTCGAGCTGACGGAGCGCCTCGCGCACCGGGATCCGGCTGACGTGATACTGCATGGCGATCGCGTCCTGGCTAAGCTGTGCGCCTTCGGGAATCGTGCCCCGGATAATCTCTTCGCGTAGTTTGTCGGCCACCGCTGAAGTCAGCGACTGTCGCGGAATTGCCGATTCAGGTGTAAGTCCTAAGTTCATCTTTTCGCAGAATACTAGAAAGATCGCGTCTTTACGAGGGCAATGCGAGATCGAAACTTCGCCTACGTCGGTCTTTCGGCTTTTCCCCGGGCCAGCCAGTAAACCGGGATTCCTAGCGCCACGATGAGCAGCCCGGGCCACGTGGTCGTCGGCCGATATGCGAAGAGCACAACCAAAATGGTTCCGGCGGTCACGATATAAGCTGCCGGTACCACGGGATAACCCCAGGTCCGATATGGTCTGACCGCCTGTGGACGCTTCCATCGAAGGCGGAACACCGCACCAACCGTCAGCACATAAAAGATCAAGGCGGCCGAAATCACATATTCAAGCAAGTTGCCGTAAAGATTTCCCCAAACGTGGGTATTGGGATCGTAAGTGCGTGGTAGCACCAATAAAACCGCCCACAGTCCTTGCAGCCAAAGTGCTCCAGCTGGAACTTTCTGCTGGTTCAGCTTCTCGGCGAACCGAAAGAAAAGGCGTTGCCGCGCCATCGCGAAATAAGCCCTGGGTCCGGTCAGGACCAAGGCATTGATGGTTCCCAGGGTTGAAATCATAATTGCGATCGCCATTAATGCCGGACCGAAGCGCGGGTAGATTGCCGCCAGGGTAGAAGTCCCAACGCGGTCTGCGGGCGCGTGCTGAATGGCGGTCAATGGCAGAGTCATGAGATAAGCAAGATTTGCCAAAAGATACAACGTAATCACGGTCACCGTTCCAATCACCATCGCGCGCGTTACATTTCGCTCAGGATTGCGAACTTCGCCGGCTGCGAATGCAATGTTGTGCCACGAGTCTGCGGAAAAAAGGGACCCAGTTTGGCTCACGCACAACGCGACAAACAGCCCGAGCGCCGTTCCAGCACTGAGTCCTGAAGATGTAAGTGGAACGAATCCACGCGCGTGCCACAGATCGGCAAAATTGGCGCCCATAGCTACTGCATTTTTTCCGACAAAAATACCCGCGACAATAAGTCCGATCAGCGCCGCAGTTTTTGTGACCGTAAATGTATTCTGAATCACTTTGCCATAACGCAGGCCGCGCGTGTTAGTGAACGTCAGCGCACAAATCATCACGATTGCCAATAACTGCGCGGTTGAAAGAGAAATTGCATAATGGCTGGTAATTCGCAAAGGGCTGACGAGATATTGGTCTTCCGAAATCGCGGGTGAAAGCACGCCGGTAAAGCGCGCGAACGCCACGGCAACGGCCGCAATGGTGCCGGTTTGGATCACTGTAAAAAGTGTCCACCCGTAAAGAAATCCCCAGAGCGGTGAATAGGCTTCGCGCAAGTAGACGTACATTCCACCGGCGTGCGGCATCATGGCGGAAAGTTCGCCATAAGAAAGTGCTCCGGCAATCGTAAGTGCGCCGGCAATTGCCCACGCCACCAGCAACCATCCGGGGCTGCCAATCTCGCGCGCCATTTCTGAGGAGACGATGAAAATTCCCGACCCGATCATCACTCCGATAACGAGCATGGTCGAATCGAACAGACCGAGTCCGCGCGAGAATTCTTCGGGAGTTTGCGATGTGGAAGTCCCCGAATTCGCGTTTGAAGATTTTTGTGGATCAGAAATTGTCATGCAGTCGGGATTCATCTTGACGAGGTGGATATTGTATACATATTATGAAGTATTCGCGAATCGTTTGTTGGTGACATTGTGATTAAGTCATTGTCCGCACTACATTTTGAAGGCATTTCCTTGCCTGCTATTCGACTAGAATCGGAGTCGACCGAGGCCGAATTGTACGACCCCAAACACGCAAACAGCGCTATTCACAAAATTCAGATTGTTGATTCGCACACTGGCGGCGAACCGACTCGCCTGGTTATTGGCGGCGGCCCGGATCTCGGCAACGGTTCGATTGCAGATCGTCTGAAACTTCTTCGCACTAGACACGAAGAATTTCGTTCTGCAGTAGTCAATGAGCCTCGCGGTTCAGACGTTGTGGTAGGAGCGCTGCTGTGTGAACCACACGATCAAACCTGCGCTGCCGGAGTCATCTTCTTTAATAACGTCGGCTATCTGGGAATGTGCGGCCATGGAACCATTGGCCTGATCGCGTCACTCGCGTATCTGGGAACCATCGAAGCTGGTGAGCACCGCATTGAAACTCCCGTGGGGGTTGTAACTGCCAATTTGCACGAAGATGGACGCGTCACTGTTGACAATGTCTGCAGCTATCGCAAAGCCGCAAAGATTGCCGTCGATGTGCCAGGTTTCGGCGTCATGCATGGAGATGTCGCGTGGGGCGGGAACTGGTTTTTTCTCGTCGAAGACCACGGCTTTGAACTCACTCTTAACAACGTGGAAGCCCTTACGAATTTCACATGGGCTACAAGGCAAGCGCTCAGTGCTAATGGGATCACTGGCGATGGCGGCCACGAGATCGATCACATTGAATTGTTCGCTCCCTCGCTGCTTCCGGGAGTGAATAGTAAAAATTTTGTTTTGTGTCCCGGTAAAGCGTATGACCGCTCTCCCTGCGGAACTGGCACCAGCGCAAAGCTGGCGTGTCTTTTCGCTGATGGAAAGTTGCGCGAAGGTGAAGTGTGGCGGCAGGAAAGCATCGTCGGCAGTGTGTTTGAGGGCAGAGTCAAAGTGATTGACGGGCGCGTGTATCCGAGCATTACGGGTTCAGCTTTTGTGAATTCGCAAGCGGAGCTGTTGCTCGATCCGCACGATCCATTTTGCAACGGCATTCGGGCATGAGTAACGCGACCTATGACGTGGCGATTGTGGGCGCCGGAATCGTGGGCGCCGCTTGCGCATATGAATGCGTCCAGCGCGGGATGCGGGTTGCCGTGGTCGACCGCGACGTGATCGGAGGAGGCGCAACCGGAGCTGCGATGGGTCACATTGTTGTAATGGACGACTC
>DATNAF010000365.1:0-3398 GCA_035572845.1 Terriglobales bacterium | reverse complement strand
TCCTCGCCGTCTATCTCTGGGTTCAAAGTCGTCGGGCCGAGGTATTTTGATACGGTTGGCATGAGATTGCTGAAGGGCCGAGGACTTGACGAAAGTGATGTTGCCGGCAGCGCGCCTGTGACGGTGATCAATGAAACCATGGCGAAGCAATACTTCCCAGGAGAAGATCCCATCGGTAAGCGCATCCTCATTCGGCAGCTTGTGTTCGGGAAATCGGCTCGCGGCCCGGAAATCCCGTGGCAGGTCGCGGGAGTGGTAAAAGACGAGAGAGTCGGCGGGAAAGTCTTCAGCCTCGATGAGGACATTCCAGTCGTTTACGTCACGTTCTATCAAAGTCCCGGCATTCGCAACAGCCTGGTCGTTCGTGCGGCCATGAATCCCGCGCTCTTAAGCGCATCCATCAAACAGGCAATCTGGAAGGTGAATAACAACCAGGCCGTGGCGAACATTGAAACCCTGGAAGAAATCAAGTCAGAATCGGTAGCGCCGGCCGGGCTTCGCACTGCGCTGCTCGCCATCTTCGCCGGCATCGCATTGTTGCTGGCCGCTGTCGGAATTTACGGCGTTGTCTCCTGTTCCGTAGCGCAAAGACTGCGTGAAATGGCCATTCGCGTGGCCCTTGGCGCATCCCCGGCCGATCTGCTGAAGCTTGTGATCGGAAAAACCATGTTCGTCGTCCTGGTTGGACTCGCTCTCGGTGGGGCCGTGGCATTCGCGCTCACACGCGTCCTGTCCAGCTTGCTCTACGATACCAGCCCCACAGATCGCGTGACGTGGATCGTCTCTGCAGCCTTGCTCGCCGCGGTGGCGCTGCTCGCTTGCTATCTTCCAGCCCGCCGCGCGACGAAAGTCGAGCCCCTAACGATTTTGCGCTTTGAGTAAATGATTGGCGGATGGCAATAACTGGGCGGAGCAGGGCTTTTAGACCTGCGGTAAAGGCTCAAAATGATGGCTTCAGCGCTGCGGTAAATCCTAAAATTGTGGTCCAAACACGATCTTTTCTATACAGGGCCGTAGTCGAATGTTCCCGCAACGCCTCCCCTACTTCTCCACCTCATACCTCAACCGAACGCTTCCGTCCGAATGCTTGCGCACCGAACGCAGCTTTAGCTCTATGTCGCGACGCTTCGGCGCCACAAGCGGTATGCCCTTTCCAATGAGCGTCGGTATCACGTGAACGTCGAACTCGTCGATTTCGCCGGCATCGAGAAATGACGCAATCAGCTCTCCCCCGCCCATCATCCAGATATGCTTTCCCGGCGTCGCGCGCAGCCTCCTTGCAAACTTCTTCAACGGCTCCCTCACAAATTCCACGCCCTCGGCCGCTTTCTTTGGAGGCTTGTGCGAGAACACGTAATTGGTTACGTTCTTATCGAACATGCTGCCCTTAATGCGATGTTTCTTCTGATACGCCAGCGCCCAGTCGTAGGTCTTGCGACCGTAGAGGATCGTGTCAATCGTCCGATAGAAGGCCCTCATGCCGTAATCTTCTTTGTGCGGCCTCCGGTTCAGCCATTCCACATCCCCATCCAGCCTGGCGATATAACCGTCCGCGCTTGTCGCGATAGAAACGATGATCTTCCGCTGTTTCATAATGCCTCCCTTCAAGGCTCTTCCAGTCCTAAGGGCCGTTACTTTGCCTTGCTCCGCGTCTCCGCGGTGAAAAACGCGGATCTTAGATCAGATCCTTGTACCGGAAGCACGTCACCAGGTGATCATTCACCATCCCAACGGCTTGCATGAACGCATAGCAAACCGTTGGTCCCACAAAGTTGAACCCGCGTTTTCTTAAATCTTTGCTCATTGCCTCCGATTCAGCAGTCTCGGCGGGAACGGTCTTTACTGACCGGTGTGCATTCACGCGTGCCACGCCGCCCACAAATCGCCAGATGTAAGCATCGAAACTCCCAAACTCTTCTTGCACGGCCAGAAACGCTTTCGCGTTCGCGACGGCCGATTGAATCTTCAGCCGGTTGCGGACGATGCCTTCATTCTTCAATAGGCGAGCCACATCGCGAGCGCCGAACTTGGCCACGCGGGCCGGGTCAAAGCCCGCAAAAGCTGTTCGATAGGCTTGTCGCTTGGCCAAAATGGTCGACCAGCTTAGCCCCGCCTGCGCGCCTTCGAGAATCAGAAACTCAAACAGCACGCGATCATCATGCTGCGGGACGCCCCACTCCTGATCGTGGTAAGCGATCATTTGCTCGGTGGTGGGCCATGCACAGCGGGTTTTGGGCGCCGATTTCGTTGCCGTTGGCATGAAAACAAGAATCTAACACGGACAAGCCGCAGGAACAGAGATTTGCAGCCATTTGGTTTTCAATCTTCAATCTTTGGCAATTTTGCTCAATTTTGGCAATTTTTCACGAACTTGCTGGCTCCAATGTTCTCACCCATCAAATCAAATGCTTAGTTTTTTCTAAAAAATCTCTTTCACAAATCTTGATCATTCAACACCTTCTTCAGGGCCCCTAAGGTACTTACAATGTAAGCAGGTCGAGAGCAGAACCTTCCCCCCTCGCACCGCGTTGTTATAGCTGACGCTGAAAGGGGCTTATGACCCAAGCCACTCGCTTTAGTTGCTCTTCGCTTCAACGCACCACTGCATACAACTTCACATGTCACGCGTGCGCCATCACAGCGATTCTTGTTCTGCAACTGAACGTGGCACTGGCGCAGCAACAACCACAACAACAGCAGCCAGCCCAGTCACAGCAGACTCAAGTCGCACCGGTGGCAGATCAAAAAAACCCTTCGTCCACCACGGTCACGATTCCGGCTGGAACGAAACTGCAACTCGGGTTGGCGCGGCCTCTATCAGTGAAGAAGACCAAACCGGGTGACAACGCGTACTTGCAGGTAACGTTTCCGGTCAGCGCGGGCAGCGAAATGCTCGTCCCCCCAGGGACATATTTACAGGGGACGATCGGCAAGATTGTTCGCCGCGACCGCAATCGCGCGCTGCTGCAATTTGAATTGAGCTCGGCCAGCCTGATCTATTCCACCGGCTATACCGTGAACTTCCCTGTCGCCGTGGATGCCACACCAGTGGTAGCACAAGTCACACTGCCCGGCCCAGGCCAGCCGCAGAATGTTCCTCCAGTCGGCGCAATGGCGGCTACAGGCACAACTCCTCCGCCCTTGCCCACTCTTTCGCTGGGAAATGGTCCGCGGAACGCCTTGATCGCCGCGGGAGTGGCAGGCGCTGTTGGTGTGGCGTTGGTTGCGCTCGCGGTGCATCACAGCGACATCTACATGGACGTGGGAACACCGATAGAGATTGTGTTGCCGGCTCCGCTCACCCTTGAGCGCGAGCGCGTGGCCATGGCGGTGCAGCAGTACTCCTTACAAGTGGCCAGCAATCCGTCGGCCATCGTGCAGCCGCCACCGAAGATGTG
>DATNAF010000364.1:0-6180 GCA_035572845.1 Terriglobales bacterium | reverse complement strand
TTGTGCGGTTCCTCTCAGGTTACTAAGAGATGGTCGCCTCTATCAGTTTGAAGTGCGTCCGCAGACGCCTAGCGAACCCGTCACCTCTACCCAACCTTCACGCAGCCTTTCGCACTTCTGGTTGTGCGGGGAATGCTCCTCTAAGCTGACCTTGGTCTTCGACCAGTTAAAAGCAGTGGTTGTAAAACCGAATATAGCCGCCTGATTTCGCCACCAATATATCCCCAACACTTAAGTCCTCCTTTGAGCACACAATGCCTGTGTGTGTGTGCAAGAAAACGTCTGCTAGGTTTTGAGGCTTTTGAGCAAGAAGGACAGAATTTTAGGGAGGTGGCAGGCGCAGGTACAAAGGGGAGGTACGACCAACGCCTGCCTTCCGTCTCCTTCGCGTTGGGGCTGAATGTATGTTTAATTGAATTGCGAATGGTGTGACTATCAGGTAAATACTGTATTTTCGTTTGTTGCGAGAATGCTGTCGTCAGGCAAAGGTTACCCTAATGTTTGCATCAATTTACAAGTCATATTCTTTAGCTGAATCGCCCTATTCATGGCAATTGAGGAACCTGTCCCCAACTTCATCGATTCGCGCTCCTATCCTGACATCGGGGACTATGCAGTTATCGGTGACTGCCGTACGGCGGCACTGGTTTCGAAGTACGGCTGCATAGACTGGCTTTGCTGGCCTCGCTTCGATTCTCCCTCGATTTTCGCAGCCCTTCTAGACCGAGAACGTGGGGGATACTGGAAAATCGCCCCTGCCGGGCCTTTTTCCATTCAGCGCGAATATCTCCAAGGTTCGAACGTTCTGCAGACCAGCTTTCAAACCTCTTCCGGCGCCGTTGCCCTACTCGACCTGATGCCGGTCAGGGACACAACGCAGGCCGTCATGGTTCCTGACCATGAGATCATTCGTGAAGTTTCCTGCACTGCCGGCCAGGTTGAGATTGAAATTGAGCTGGTGCCGCGAGCCAATTACGGAGAAAAGGTCCCCCCGATTCGCGATTTCGGTAAGTTGGGCACGCGAATCGACAATGGACATGGCGTGTACTGGCTACACAGCTCCATTCCACTGCAGATCAAAGATTCGGCGGTTTGGGCGAAGGCCACCCTGGCTGCCGGAGAGACCCTGGCTTTTTCTTTCACCTACACGGAAAACGCACCGGCGGTGCTGCCTCCGCTCGAACAAGTCCCCCGGCGCGTAGACGCCTGCGCCAAATGGTGGCAGGGCTGGACTGCGCAAGCCCAGTACGACGGTGACTTTCGCGACGAGGTCATGCGCAGTGCGCTCGCGCTGAAGCTGAAGATTTTTGCGCCTTCGGGCGCGATTATCGCTGCTCCCACCACTTCCCTTCCTGAACGCATTGGCGGCGATCTTAACTGGGATTATCGCTACTGCTGGCTCAGGGATGCGTCGCTTACCATCCGTGCGCTCATTGAGCTCGGATTTTGGCTCGAAGCGACCAGCTTCTTGGACTGGATGTTGCATGCCACACGGCTCACCCAGCCGGAATTGAGAATTCTTTATACCCTTTACGGAAATCGCCCAGCTGCGGAGCGCGAGTCGAGCATTCTGCGTGGATACCGCGGCTCCAGGCCGGTGCGCATCGGCAATGCTGCTCGCGATCAACTGCAGCTTGACGTTTATGGAGAGGTCGTGGATGCCGCTGCCCAGTTCGCATTTCATGGCGGTGAGTTGGACCGCGAGATGCAAAAGGTGCTAATCCGTTTCGGAAACTATGTAGCCAGGCATTGGGACACGCCTGACCAGGGAATTTGGGAACCTCGTACTGAACCTCAAAATCACACCCATTCGCGGCTACTCTGCTGGACTGCTCTCGACCGGCTCATCACTCTAAGTGAAAATGGAACCCTGAAGCGCGCAAATATCGATGAATATAAAAAGCAGGCTGAAGCCATCCGCCGGCAGATTCAGGAACGCGCGTGGAACGAAAAGCTACAGAGCTACGTGAGCGAACTGGACGGGGACAAATTGGATTCCAGCTTGCTACTACTTTCGTGGTACGGTTTTGAAAAGCCCGATGGGCACAGGATGCGCGCCACTTACCGCAAATTGCGCGAACGCTTGAGTACACCGGAAGGGCTGCTCTACCGCTCTGAAGATCTGCCCCCGGAAGGCACTTTCGCGATCTGCAGCTTCTGGGAGGCCGAGTATCTCGCGCTCGGAGGTGGTACCACCAAAGAGGCCCGTGATCTGATCAAGACGCTCACCAAGTACCGCAATGATCTGGGTCTTTACGGTGAAGAGATCGACGGAAACACTGGGCAGGCACTGGGCAATTTTCCGCAAGCGTTCACTCACGTCGGTTACATCGGCGCCGCGCTTTCGCTGACCCAACGTGAAAAAGGGGAGCAGCAGTTGGGACACAGGCCGGAAAGCGCAACCCCGCAATCAACGCATCCAAAGCAGGAAGCATGAACTGGGAAAGCTGGATTCTTTCGGGATTTGTCGCTACGCTGGCGCTCTCTACCTTGCTGGTGGGCAGCCAGGGATTCCGCTTGACTCGGATGAACGTTCCCTACCTGCTGGGAACAATTATTACTCCCGAACGCGAGCGCGCCAGGTTATACGGCTTTTTTGTCCATCTGGTAAACGGGTGGGTTTTTTCATTCTTTTACATTTACATCTTCGAAGCCCGCCATATGGTGAACTGGTGGTTCGGGCTTCTGATCGGCCTCGCCCACGCACTGTTCTTACTGACCGTTGTCATGTCGCTGCTGCCAAGCATTCACCCGCGGATGGCCAGCGAGCGCAAGGGTCCCACATCGCGCAGACAGCTCGAGCCGCCCGGATTTATGGCGCTGAATTACGGATATCAAACGCCGATTTCCGTTTTCATTGCCCACGCGGTTTTCGGTGCGATACTTGGCTCGCTTTATCACTTGCACTAATACAACCATGGCCTCCCACCGTCCATCCGAGGAATAGAATTAATAATGGAGAAAATAGTTCATGAACTCATTGAGAGAAGTTGAGGCCCTCGGCCAGTCAATCTGGCTTGATTACATGCGTCGCGACCTGATAACAACCGGAAAACTTCAGCAACTGATCGATGAAGACGGGATTAGTGGAATAACCAGCAATCCGACAATTTTTGAAAAGGCGATTTCCGCCGGCAGCGATTACGACTCCGCGATCCAGAAGATTTTGCGCGCCTCGCCTGAGATAGATTCCCCAACTCTGTTTGAACAGCTCGAAGTTGAAGACATCCGCATGGCGGCAGATGTGTTGCGCCCGACTTACGATCGCACAAAGGGAAACGACGGCTTCGTCAGCATAGAAGTCAACGCTCATCTGGCGTATAACACTGCGGGCAGCATCGCCGAAGCGCATCGGTTGTGGAACGAGGTGGACCGCCCCAACGTGATGGTGAAAATTCCGGCGACCTCCGAAGGCATTCCCGCAATCGAGCAACTGATCGCCGATGGCATCAACGTAAACATCACGTTGATGTTCTCCGTAAGTCAGTATGAAGATGTCGCTGAGGCGTATTTGAGGGGAATTGAACGGACCCATAACCCGCAAAAGGTGCGTTCGGTTGCTTCGTTTTTTGTGAGCCGGGTAGATACCACGGTGGACAAAGCATTGGAGGAACTGGGAACTCCGGAGGCGCTGGCCATGTGGGGAAAAGCCGGCATTGCCAATGCCAAACTGGCCTATCGCCGTTTTCGCGAAGTCTTTGCCGGCGAAGATTTCCAAAAATTGCAGGCCAAGGGAGCACGACTGCAACGGCCGCTTTGGGCCAGCACCAGCACGAAAAACAAGTCCTATTCGGATGTGCTCTATGTGGAGGGGCTGATCGGTAAAGACACTATAAACTCAGTTCCTCCGGAAACGCTCGATGCCTTCCGCGACCACGGACGCGCGAAAGTCACGATACTAGACGGCCAGACCGAAGCGGAAGAGGTGATTGGCAAGCTGGAGGCCCTGGAGATCAACATGCGCTCGGTTGGCATGGAATTGACCGAAGAGGGCGTGGAAAAGTTTGAGAAATCGTACGCCAATCTGATCGCCGCACTCGATCAAAAAAGAACCATCCTGCAAGAGAACTCGGCGGCTTAGGCGCAACCGCGTGGGTACTTTTCGCAGGAAGACATGGCTGCGCCTGCGGGTTTGCTGCATCTTATTACCGCAGAAAATGGCGGCGCGGGTTTTTATCGTTTCCCCGCATGGGCCCGGATGAAGCCGAACGATGTCAGTCCGGGCCACGCCATTTTATGTTGAGTAATCGGCGTTGATCTTTACGTAATCTTGCGTGAGGTCGGTGGTCAAAAATAAAAGTGAGGCTTTTCCCCTCCCCACCCTTACGCCGATTTCGCATTCCGCCTTTGACAACTCCTGGTGCGCAGCTTTTTCATCGAACACGCGCGCCATGCCGCGGCGGCACACGACTTGTTTGCCGATCGAAATGAAAACTTTTTTAGGATTGACCGGGACGCCGCTTCGTCCAACGGCTGCGAGGATTCTGCCCCAGTTAGGATCGGCTCCCGCCCATGCCGTCTTCACCAAAAGCGAATGTGATATGGCCCGGGCAATTTGCAATGCTTCAGTACGGGTTCGTGCCTGATCGATTCGCAACCGGACCACATGCCGAACCCCCTCTCCGTCGCTAACGATCTGTTCCGCCAACGAGCGGCATACTTCTTGTAGGGCTCGATCAAACTCATTGCGGATCGACTGATAAGGAATCCCACTCGCGCCTGAGGCCAGCAGCAACACCGTGTCGTTCGTCGAAGTGTCGCCATCGATTGACATCGCATTGAAGCTTTCATCACAAGCCTTGCGCAGCGCGGTTTTCAGCTCCGCTGGCTTTCCGGCGACATCAGTTAACAAATAGACCAGCATGGTCGCCAGTTGCGGATGAATCATGCCCGCACCCTTGGCTACTCCGGTGACCGCCCCGCGACCGGAACGTAAAGGAACACTCGCCAGCTTCGGCTTTGAATCCGTCGTCAGGATTGCTTCTGAAAACTTTTGAAGATGCTCCAGCGATGAACCCGCATTCGCAACCAGCGACTTCAAATGCGAAATGATCTTATCGACGGGGAGCGGCACTCCAATGATGCCGGTTGACGAAGGAAATACTTCCGCAACCCTCATGTTCAGTAGCCGGGCGGTTTCGGCGCAAACCTTTTTGCAGTCACGAACGCCGGGCTGTCCGGTCGCGCAATTCGCATTTCCGGAATTTACGATGGCAGCCTGTATCCGGCCTTCAGTTTTCGAAAGGGCGGCCCGTCCAACTTCGACCGGTGCAGCGGTGACTAGGTTGCGAGTGAACAGCGCAGCCGCGGAGGTCTTCGGCTCGGCAATGATCAGTGCCAGATCAGGGTTTCCGCTGGCTTTGATGCCAGCCTTTACCGCCGCAAATTTAAATCCTTTAGGAAGAAACACCGGGCCGGACTGGATCATACCTGCAGTTTCACCAAGAAATTCGCTGGCTCGGGGAGGATGGCGAATCGAGGCAGCTCACCTTTGACCATGGCGACTTCATCGCAGCAATGGTACCGAGGACAAACGCAGCAATCTTTATTGATCTTGTCCGGCAGGTCTTCGCGTTGCGCGGTGTCAAACCCGAGTTTGGCAAAGAACTGCGGGCTGCGGGTAAAAAGGCAAATACAACTCACCTTATGCTTGTGAGCTTGTGACATCAATGACTGGACCAGCAGTTCGCCGCCGCCATGCTTCTGATAATTTCTCTCCACCGTGATGGACCGAATCTCGGCCAGATGGGGACCGTATAAATGCAATGCGCCGCAACCGACGACCTGTCCGGCTTCTTCAAGCACGATGAAGTCGCGAACGTTCTCGCAGATTTCGGCCAGCGTCCGCGGCAAGAGCGTGCCGTCGGTGGAATATGAGCCGATCAAATCGTGGATGCGTTCGGCGTCAGGCAGCAGGGCTTCACGCGTGTGCATGGGCCTCCTCGTGAACGGAACCGAGTTTTTTGCGCGCCGCGGCCAGAGCTTCACGAACGCGTTCTGGCGCGGTACCACCGGCAACATCGTGAATGGCAAGAACATTTTCAAGCTTCACGAATTCGTAAAAATCATCTCTGAAATGGGGATCAATATTCCGCAGTTGCTCGATCGTGAGGCTTTGCAATTCGCACTGCTTGTCGAGCGCCAACCGCACAGCTTTTCCGATCTGCTCGTGCGCAATGC
>DATNAF010000363.1:0-3802 GCA_035572845.1 Terriglobales bacterium | reverse complement strand
ACTGGTCAAGTTCCAGTTCCAGGTTTCCACAATCAGCCGGGGCTACGACGCGGCCGAGTATTTCACGAAGTATCCTGGCCGCTTCATTTCCATGCACGTGCAAGGGTGGTCGGCGAAAACCCGGAAAGTCGTGCCAGTGGGACAGGGCACGCTCGATTGGAAGAAGATCTTTTCCGCGGCGAAGACGGGCGGCATCAAGAACTACTTCGTCGAAATGAATTTGGAAGAAATGAGGGCCAGTGTGCCGTACCTTCGCAACCTGCAGGTCTGATGAAATCGGTTTAGTTGGCACCCGGGCTGAACTAAGCGCTCGCTGAAATTCGATTATCCCTGATGCGTTTTTGGTACGAACCAGTCCAGCCCATTCTCAGCGTGTAGTATCATATTGGCTCGGAGATAGTGTAACGGAAACACGCTCGACTTAGACCCGGCTCGATCAAGCATTGAGTTGATACCTACGGTAGAGACTAGCTGGGTGTAAGCATCGAATGAAACCTCCGGGCAAGCTGTACCGCTTTCACGCTGCCAATCTCCGCGCAATCAACCAAGGTCTTGTCGCAGTCTTAGACTCTGCACGTACGACAATTGCACAGAATCGTCCTAAGGTCATACCTACTTACGTTCAGTTATACGCATTCCTCATGGGTGCCTGGACTGAATGCCGACTTTTCAAGCTTCTTTATGAGCCTAATGCATTTTCTGAAACAGATCGCAAAGCACTTCTTGAACACAAGGCGCTTGAACGATGGATCGAGGTTGTAGACGCTGCGTTTCGCCTGCATTATTCCATTCCCGTAGCGGAACTCCGGCCACCGGCTCTCCCGACGACTGCTTTGGCCCGAAGAAATGCTCTTCGAGACGCCATTCAGAAGGACCTCCGCTACGTTATCACGCTCCGAAACAAGCTCGCGCATGGACAGTGGAAGTATCCGCTTAACGACGCAATTGATGACGTTGCGCAGGAGCAAATGGAAGCCCTTCGAACCGAAAATATTTTGTCGTTGAAGCAGAAGGCCGCCCTCGTCGATTACGTCTGTGATTCCATCCATGACCTGGTTGTGTCTCGACCGACGTTCGAACGCGATTTTGATGACTTCATACTCTGGGTTGCCTTTAGCGGCTCCGCCGGGGCCTGTCATGCTAATTAACCGGTATATGCGTCCCGTACCTTCTTCGGTGTATTTATAAAAACCGTCGATGTATTCCTGCGTGTAAGGGGTGAATTGAGGAATGAACCTTTGAACGGGTGACTTTGCATAGAATAAAATAGAATCTGTGTTCCGGTCGAAGAATTTGCTTCCCTGTCCAAAGTTGCCCTTAACGGTCTCAGCACGTTTCCACGTAATGTCATTTCGGAAGCCGTCGGCACCGAAAACACCGTCAAGCAAAATCTTGAGGTAGTGGCTGGCGGTCGGGTCGCAATGTAAATACAAGCTGCCCGCAGGATTCAATACGCGATGCAGTTCCAACAACCGGACGGCCATCATCGTGATATAGGCCATCATGTCGTTTTCTTTCAAAAACGAGCGTAGGGCGCGGAGCATTTCGGCGACATCACCATTGCCGCTTTTCATCACTTCATCAAAAGCGCCTTCCGCATGGTCATCCCAATGCCACGTATCCTCAAACGCCTCAATTTGGGCCTTGGACTGTTCGCCCGATGTGCTTTTGAAAAGCACGTTGTAGTTGGCTTGGCTGTTGAACGGCGGATCGAGGTAGATGAGATCCACGCTCTCATCGCCGATGGAATCCCTCAGCACAGTGAGGTTATCGCCGTAATAGAGGCGGTTCAATGCTTGTTCTCTCCAGGATTCTGTGCGCAGAAAGCTCAGTTTATCTCAAGCGGCGAGTTCGCCCACTTCCCAAGCGCGATCGGCGATCCCCGCTTCCATCGCGGAGTTGCACGCAACATCTGTGAAAATGGAGAGTTGAGAACACGGAGCGAATTTCGTTTTTATGACGTGCTTGTCAGCGCGTTCGTCGTCGTGCTCCTGATCTCCAATCTGGTCGGCGGGAAAATCTGCGCCTTCGGGAGTTTTCGCATTGGCGGAGCGGAGCTGCTGTTTCCGATCACGTACATTTTCGGCGATGTGTTCACGGAGGTCTACGGCTACGCGGCTTCGCGGCGCGCAATCTGGATCGGGTTCTTCGCATCGGCGCTGCTGGCGGTGGTCGGCGTCGTTATCGTTGCTCTACCGCCCGCGCCGGAGTGGGGCGGCCAAGCCGCTTATGCGACGGTCTTCCACTTCGTTCCGCGCTTGGTGATCGCCAGCCTCGCGGCCTTCTGGGCGGGAGAGTTCGCGAACTCCTATGTGATGGCGAAGATGAAGATTTTCACGCGCGGCCGGCATTTGTGGTCGCGGACCTTGGGATCGACTGTCGTGGGGCAAGCCGTCGATACATCCGTGCTGATGATCCTCGCATTCGGCATCACGTTGAAGGCATCCGTGGTGTTGAACCTGATCGCAACCAGCTATCTGTTCAAGGTGATCTACGAAGCCGCCGCGACGCCTCTTACGTATGCTGTCGTGAATTTTCTGAAGCGCGTGGAAGGCGTGGACACCTACGATTACGACACGAAGTTCAATCCTTTCGCGACGAGAGTCTGAGCGGAGGGCGTTATACTACGGACGTGGCGCAGGTTTCCGAATCGAGCGCGTCGCTGATTCGACAGGGCGCCGGTCCCATTCCGCCGAACCTTCACTGGGTCATCGTTCTAGCGTGCAGTCTGCTGACCGGATTCTTCTGGTACATCTGGATGTTCGTGCAGTCGGTGTGGGTGAAGAAGATCGACCCGGCGAGCCGCGCGACATGGCTGTACGTGTGGTCCATGATTGCGCTGCTGCCGATGTTTCCGTTGATGGCGGCCGCGGTGCTGGTTGTTCCAACGGCCGAGAATCCGGCGGTTCCGGCATTGGAGATTCTGTTGGGTCTGCTGATTCTGGGACTCGCGAGCACGGCGTTGTGCGTCGCGGCGGCGTTCGATATTCGCGCTTCGCTGCTTCGCTATTACAACTCCGCCGAGCCGATTGGCTTGAAACTCAGCGCTCCGATGACGCTGTTTTTTCAAGTGCTGTATCTGCAGTACCACTTCACGCGGATCGCCGGATGGAAAGAGACCGGGGTCCTGGCGTAGGGTCTAAAAGTGATTACATCCGCCGGCATTGCACTCGGCGTGTTGATGCTGACACGGGTCCTCCCTGCCGCCGGGACGGTGGACACATGTGAGCAAAGAGTGCCTGCATCGTTGAAAAGGTTAATCGATACAAAATTTCCGGGCTTTCGGTTGCCGCGCTTGAGCGATCAGGACGCGGATATTACTAAAACACCCAGGCGGAGTGGGTGCCTTATTATCGCCAGGGGTGATTTCGATGGCGATGGGCGGCAGGATATCGCCCTGTTGCTAGTCGGCGCAAAATTGAACGCCGTTCGTCTGGTGGCTGCATTACGTCGAGACACCTCATGGGCGATCTATCCATTGCCGATATGGTGTGAAGCGATCCGCACCTGCTATGTGCAATCCGAAAAACCCGGCCTATTCAAACGCACTGAAGCATTAGACATGCCTCTGTCATCGCCGGACGAGCGCGAGGAGATTGAAAGCCGGACGGAAAATGTGCTCTCTGGGACTCTGGAGGCGACCGGAATTGTTTACGTGTACTCCAACGGGAAATGGCACTACGTTTGGATCTCCAATTGATGTTGCGGAGCCTCATGAAGCACGCCGCTCTGTTATTCTGTGATCGACGTGTTCAGACGGCATTACCGGAAGGTTAAGTTACTCTTCGGGCTAACCGATATA
>DATNAF010000362.1:0-6175 GCA_035572845.1 Terriglobales bacterium | reverse complement strand
CACTCGCAATCTGCACAACAGCAGAACCAGGGCAGAAAACTCTTCTCACCGAACGAAGTCACGCAACAACAGGTGGAATCCGGTTCGACGCAGTAACTCTCATTTGATTGGAGTTGCAGATGGAACCATTTACTCGTCGTGCATTTCTCGCAACCGCTGGCGCTTTGGGAATACATGCCAGTTTGCCGAAATCTTTGCTTGCGTTCCCACTGCCCGGGACGGACTCCGCCGCGTTTTCGGCCGGCTTTTTCTGGGGCGCATCGACTGCAGCCGCGCAGGTGGAAGGATCTCCCACTGCCGATGGTGGCGGCGAGAATATCTGGGACGTATTTCTGCGAAGGCCGCACGCCACAAAAGATGGAAGTACGAACGTTGTGGCCGATGACGAGTACCATCGCTGGCCTGAAGATCTGAAGCTCATGCAGCAGCTCGGATTCAACGCTTATCGCTTCTCAGCATCGTGGGCGCGTGTCATGCCCGAGGGGAAGGGCAAGATCAACTCCAAAGGTCTCGACTACTACGACCGTCTCGTGGACGCGTTGCTCGCCGCGAAGATAACACCATTTCTGACTGTCTATCACTTCGATTACCCCGAAGCCTTGCAGAAGCAAGGAGGATGGCTCCATGCCGACAGCCCGCAATGGCTTGCAGATTACGCCCAGGTGCTTTCAGCGCGGCTCTCAGATCGTGTGTCTCATTGGATCACCATTAATGAACCAAATATTTTGTGGGGGTTCGGTTCTGAAATTGGGATGAACCCTCCGAACCAGAAGCTTGCGGACGCTGATCTGGTCCGCGGAGCGCACAATATTCTGCTCGGACACGGCAGATCAGTCCAGGCAATCAGGGCGGCTTCAAAGCAGAATGTGGAAGTGTCGCTGGCGCTCGCGGGCATTCTCAGCCTACCTTCCAGTGAAAAGCCGGAGGACTTGGCGGTGGCGAAATCGGCGTCTTTCGCAGTGCGGAAAATTCCCGTGATTCCAGGATTTTCCCCAATGGCCATGCTCAGCGCAGCCTGGTGGCTCGATCCTGTCTATCTTGGAAAATATCCCGAGGACGGCCTGAAGCTCTTTCCTGACGCAGTTAAACTTGCGAACCCCGAGGACTTGAAGACGATCAACCAGCCATTGGACTACTGCGCTGTGAATCTTTACTTCGCTCCGCATGTGAAAGCCGGCGCGAACGGTGCAGTGGAGGTGGTGCCAGACCCGCCAGAGATTCCGCGCTCACAATATGGATGGGCCTCTACTCCCGATATTCTGTATTGGGGACCGAAGTTTCTCCATGAGCGCTATGGGAGACCAATTGTCATTACCGAAAATGGATGGTCGAGCGCAGACGTGCCGGCCGCGGATGGGAAAGTGCACGATCCAAAGCGCACCGCATTTCTGAATAGTTATTTAAAATCTTTGCTGCGCGCTTCAAATGATGGCGTGCCGGTCAAGGGATATATGCACTGGTCGTTGCTCGACAACTTTGAGTGGCGCGAAGGTACCTCACAGCGCTTCGGACTCATCTATGTGGACTATAAGACCCAGCGGCGCATTGTGAAGGACTCAGCCTTCCGCTACAAGGAAATCATCGCGTCGAATGGCGCAGCCCTGTAGAAATGAGCGTGAATGATTAAGGTTAGGGCAGCGTTATCACGGCAACGCTGAATCCCTTCAAAGTTATCTTATCGGATTCGGGCCGTGCTTTCTTCGGCGGATCAAATCCTGTGGTCTGATCCACATACTCGATCTGACCTCCGCCGGCGCCCGGCATCTGAACTTCCATCGCATTCTGACTTTTGTTCACCAGCAACACGCGCTTCTTCCCTTCCCTGGTGATTACCGGCATGGCGTAGACGTACGGATTGTGCGAAGAAGTGTCTCCTCCGAGCGCCACAACTTTGTCGCCGGGGCCGAAGTTGTCGTGCAGCAGTTGCAGCACTCGGAAGCGAGGATTGGGATTTCCAGTATTCCAATCAACCATCGAAACCGAGGGAAATTGCGTTGGGTATCCGACGAGCTGCGATTCGCCAGCAACATCAATTCCCATTCGCGTCATTTCTCCAAACAAATACGCATACATCGCGCCGGTGAGATTCCAGTAGGAACCTGGGATTGGCTTAGCAACATGACCGGGCTCTCCCTGGGCTAGGTCATCGGCTGAGATCGCGCCAATTTCGTCGATGGTGGTGCGCGTGGTGGGAGAAAGCCGCTTCCGAATCTCCTCGACGTAACGAACAGTATTCAGAAATCCATCCGCCTGCGCGAAAAACGTGTAGCCCTGAATTTCAGGAGTCTGATCGGGGGTGGGGATTGCATAAAAATGATACGAAATAAAATCCAACGGAATCCCAGGCTGGTGATTCTTGCGGTTTAGGAAATATTCGAAGAAATGCGGATCCTGCGAAGGCATGGCTAGCGCCATACCAACAAACTTCAAGTCGGGCTGTACTTTGCGCATCGCCGTAACTACCGCGTCGTATAACTTGGTGTACGTTTCCGGTGACATCTTATGTTCAAACTCAACTTCGTTCAGCACCTCCCAATAGGGAATCGAATAGTGATAGCCGGACTCGTGCCGTTTTCCCAACTCGTCTGTGAATCCACCCTTGGTGTACCAGGCAAGCAGCCGGGCATAGTAATCAGCTATTTCCTTAAAAGTGGGATCACGCGGCTCGGTGCCTTGCGTGTAATCCCATGTGACTTGATCTGGGTCTGAGGGGTAGGTGACAGGCTTGTCGGTCTTCCACATCCATTGCGGCATCGTGCTGAAGTTGAGGATTGCCGGATGACCTTTGGTCGCTTCGAGAAAATCAATGGTCATTGGGTCGATGAGTGAGAAGTCCCAAGAAGTTTTCCCGTTCGCAGGCGCTTCGAGTTCTGCCACGGCAAGTTTCGGATAAGGCAGCCACGGGACATAGCGCACGTAGTCGGCTCCAAGCTCATGTACGGCTTTGTAGGCATTTGTGCTAACTGTCGTTCCATGATGCAAAGGCGGATTGACGACCACCTGCAAGGTCGGTGAAGTCTGTGAGGTTCGTTCGATCTTGTCCCAGTTGACATCGATCTTTACTTGCGCGAGGCCAGGAAGCGCGTACAAGCAAACGGCAGCTGCCAGAAACAATAATGAACGACATGGGTGCATTCTCATTCCTGATTTCCTCCATCACCGACGCGCAAGCATAAGTCCGCGCTACCGAACTCGCAAGCGAAGGAATAGCGGCGAGACTCGTTGTGCATTGCGAAACTACTGCGGCTAGCTCCGAGCGCCTTGGTGCAACGCAATTCCAACTCAAGAGCTCCATCAAAAATTATCGCCTGGGCACTTCATTTCAGGAGCAGCAGGCTGTTTCTCATCGCGAAACGATTTTCGGGCGTTCTCATGGCTTGACGCGGGATATCGCCAAGTGGGATTATCGCCTCGCTCCAACCAACTGCTCAATGCCAACAACTCAGTCAATCCACAATCTTAGGGTGGGCCTGTTTGGAATTGGCCTGGATACTTATTGGCATCAGTTTGAGGGTTTACGCGACAGACTGCTCGCCTACATCGAAGTGGTAGCGCAGCGCCTCGGGGGTCCGGGAGTTCATGTCGTCAATCTCGGACTAGTCGATACGCCGGAGAAAGCGGTTGAGGCGGGCCACACTTTTCGTCGCGAAGATGTGGACGTGATTTTTCTTTACGTCACGACCTACGCGCTCTCTTCCACGGTGTTGCCAGTCGTACGACGAGCAAAGGTCCCAGTCATCATCTTGAATCTGTCGCCGAAAGCTGCGATCGATTATGCTTCCTTCAACCGCCTTGGAGATCGCACGAAAATGACGGGCGAGTGGTTGGCGTATTGCCAAGCGTGTCCGGTGCCGGAAATCGCTAACGTTTTTCGGCGCTCGCGCATGCCATTCTTTCAGGTTACCGGGACTCTCGAAGATGATGCCGGGGCGTGGCGGGAGATCAACGACTGGGTTGATGCAGCGCGGGTTGCGCACATCATGGAGCACAATCGCCTCGGCGTGATGGGCCATTACTATGGCGGCATGCTCGATATTTACTCCGATATGACGCTGCAGTGCGCGACATTCGGAGGGCACATTGAGATCATTGAAGTCGAAGAACTCGCCGCGGTCCGTGCGAAGGTCACGGCGTCTGAGATTGACGATCGAATCGCCGGGATTCGGAAGGCCATGGATGTTCAGCCCGATTGTTCGGAAGAAGAACTTGTACGCGCCGCGAAAACTTCTGTCGCGCTGGATCGCATCGTGGAAATTCATCAACTGGGTTCGCTCGCTTACTACTACAGCGGCACAGGCAGTACTGAGAATGAAGACGCGATCAGTTCGATCATTCTCGGGACCAGCCTGCTTACAGCCCGAGGTATTCCAGTCGCCGGCGAATACGAAATCAAGAATGCCCAGGCGATGAAAATTATGGATTCGTTCGACGCCGGCGGTTCATTCACTGAATACTACACCGCCGATTACGCGGACGACGTGGTGCTGATGGGACATGACGGGCCTGGCCACATCGCGATCGCACAAGGCAAGACAAAAGTGAGGCCATTGAAGGTTTATCACGGCAAAGTCGGGCGCGGACTCTCAGTCGAGATGTCGGTGAAGTATGGGCCGGTGACGCTGCTTTCCGTTGTAGAGACGGGCGAAGGACGGATAGAACTGCTGTATGCAGAGGGAGAATCGGTGGCCGGTCCGATTCTCGAAATTGGTAATACGAACAGCCGTTATCGGTTTTCTATAGGCGCAAGAAATTTCATCACGCAATGGAACTCACATGGCCCGGCGCATCACTGCGCGGTAGGAGTTGGGCACATTGGTAGCAAGCTTGAAAAACTGGCTGCGCTGCTGGGAATTGAATGTGTTCGGGTGTGCTGATTCGCGAAACGAAAGTTTTTCATTGCGAAACATGGCGCATTCGTTGACGTGCAACTTGTGCCGGTGAGACCATCCGTGTTCTGAAATGGCGGCTGAATCGCCGCCGACGAAGTTCCGCGCTCAATATACCTGAGGAGGCTTCATGAGCACACCACAACGTGTGGCCCGATACGTCGCCATTCTTGCAATTTGCATAGTTGGGTTGGGACATCTTCATGCGCAGAATTCTCCAGACGCTATGAAGCAGGGCTTTGAGAATCCGCCGAACGGCGCTCGCCCGCGTGTGTGGTGGCACTGGATGAATGGCAACATCACGAAGGAAGGAATCAAGCTGGATCTCGAATGGATGCACCGAATCGGGCTTGGTGGCTTCCAAAATTTCGACGCTGCACTCAGCACTCCGAAACTGGTGGACCGACGCTTGGTTTACATGACCCCAGAATGGAAAGATGCGTTCAAGTACGCGACCACGCTGGCTGATCAACTGGGACTCGAAGAAGCGATCGCGGGATCACCGGGATGGAGCGAGTCTGGCGGCCCTTGGGTCAAGCCGAACCAAGGAATGAAAAAAGTTGTTTGGAGTGAAACCCTCGTTGAAGGCGGAAAACCTTTCAGCGGCATACTTCTCCATCCGCCGACGACCACAGGCCCTTTCCAGAACCTTCCGGTTTTTGATTTTCTTGCTTTTTTCACCGGCCAGCCTCAGCCGGTTGAACCAACGTTCTATGCGGACACGGCTGTAATCGCCTACAAAGTTCCTGAAAGCGATGTTCCACTTTCTTCTCTGAATCCGAAAATCAGCTCCAGCTCCGGCAATATCGATGCCGCGATTCTGTCTGATGGCGATCTGGTGAAAACCACCGATTTGCCAAAAGCTCCTGTTGGCCAGCAGGCGTGGATTCAACATGAATTTCCGTCGGCCCAAACTATGCGAGCGGTAACGCTGGTCCTCAACGATCAAGCCTCAGCTGCGGCCAATGCGTTCGGAGCAGCGGAATCTATTGCTGACATCGAAGCCAGCGACGACGGCCAAACATTTCGAAAGTTAGTGGACATTCCAAATGATGGTGGAGTTGAACACACTATCGCTTTTCCAGCCACCACGGCGAAATTCTTTCGTGTAGCTTTCACGGAGCACCCTCCGGCAGGTACGGGCGAGTTCCAATTTGATGTGGATGAACCGATCGGTCGATATGCATCCGCCAAACCCAATCCCAATTTCGAGATTTCAGAACTCGTGCTGCATCACGCGCCGCGGATCAGCCGTTTTGAGGAGAAGGCTGCCTTTGCGAATCTTCCAA
>DATNAF010000361.1:0-6482 GCA_035572845.1 Terriglobales bacterium | reverse complement strand
TGGATGAAAGACAAATACGCCTTTCAGCTGGATTGGGCGCTCGATCACCCCAAACTTACCATGGTGATCGCGACCCTGATCTTCGGTGCCAGCCTGTTGCTGATCCCATTCATCGGCGGCGAATTCATGCCGCACCTCGACGAAGGCGCGCTGTGGGTGCGGGCCACCATGCCGTACACCATCTCGTTTGAGGAGGCCAGCAGCATCGCTCCGCAAATACGCAACATTTTGATGTCCTATCCGCAAGTCACAGTCGTGGGTTCCGAGCTAGGGCGGCCCGACGACGGCACCGATCCTACGGGTTTCTTCAATTGCGAATTCTATGTTGGGCTGAAGCCGTACAAAGACCAAGCCTGGGGCGGCGAAATTCACGAGAAGCAACAGCTGATCGAATCCATTAATAAAAAGCTCAGCGCCTTCCCGGGAATTATTTTCAACTACACCCAGCCCGCCGAAGACGCCGTCGATGAGGCTCTCACTGGGCTCAAAAGTTCGCTGGCCGTGAAAATTTACGGCGACGATCTGAATGTGCTGCAGGACAAAGCCATTCAGATCAAAAACACTTTGTCGAAGGTCCCCGGATTTAGTGAACTGACGGTGGTACGTGAACTTGGCCAGCCCAGTCTGCTGGTCGATGTTGATCGCGACAAAATCGCGCGTTACGGGATTAACGTCGCCGATGTTGAAGCTGTGATTTCTGCAGCAGTGGGCGGACAAGCGGTCACGCAGGTTATCCAGGGGGAAAAGCTGTTCGACCTGGTTGTGCGCATGCAGCCGCAATTCCGCAGCAGCGCAAATGCTATTGGAAATCTTTTGGTCGGCACGCCCGATGGCCAGCAGATCCCGCTAAGCCAACTCGCTAATCTAACGCAGGGAAACGGCGCATCTTTCATTTATCGCGAAAACAACTCGCGCTACATCGGCGTGCAATACAGCATTAATGGCCGTGACTTAGAGCGGGCGGTGCGAGATGGTCAGTCGGCAGTAAAACGCGCGGTGACCTTGCCGGCGGGTTACACCATGCAGTGGGGCGGAGAATACAGCCAGTTCCTCGAAGCCAAATCGCAGATGTATTTCACCGGGCCGCTCGCCGTGGTGCTGATCTTCATGATCCTGTTTGCACTCTACGGAAACTTCAAATTTCCGGTCGCCATCGCAGTCGGTGTAATCATGACCCAGCCAGTAGGCGCGCTGGTCGCACTCAAGCTCACCCACACTCCTTTTAGCGTTTCTTCAGTGTTGGGTCTGATGGCGCTGCTCGGGGTTTCGGTTGAGACCGCCGTCATCCTGGTTTCCTACATCAACAAACTCAGGCAAGAAGGAATGGACATTCGTACCGCCACGCGCGAAGCCTCCCTGCTGCGGTTGCGTCCTATCATGATGACGGCCCTCGTCGCCTGCCTTGGGTTGTTGCCCGCCGCGCTTTCCACCGGCATCGGCTCAGATACTCAAAAGCCCTTCGCCATCGTAATTGTCGCCGGGTTAATTTCTCGACTTTTTATCGGATTCTTCGTCAATCCAGTGCTGTATGAAATGGTGGCCCGCGAAGGCGATGTCCTGCAGGTGTAGCCAAGCTGTCGCGCAACGGAACTCTTTCAGCGCAACGGCGCGACAACAGCCACGTCGAGCTTCGAATAATATTTCTTTAGGTCGCCCGCGCCATACTTCTCTCTAAATTTCTCAACCACCGATTCGACCGGTTTTGCATCGGTGACACGCGTGACCTTTAATTCGACCTCTGCGCCGCCAGCCTTGACCTTGATCGACGGTTTCTTAACCACATTTTTGTACCACTGCGTGTCCGAGCCCTTCACCGGAAGCAGGTAGAGCTTGTCTTCGTCCACAGCAAACCACACTGGATTCGAGATTACCCGCCCGGATTTTCTGCCGGTCACGCTGACGCGAATTTCATTCGCTCGGGAAAGGGCGTTCTTTAGAGAATCGTTTCCTGTTGCCATATAAACTCCTTGCTGACCACTAGCCTACAATTTTTGGCGCGATTGAAGCATCGTGGGCGAAGCCGAGCACCGGACAGGCTGCTCTGAGTTTCGGCCATGATCTTTCGTGCAGTCTTTCTTGCAAAGATTTAGAGCATAATCCTTCTGAGCGCAGTCAAGCTCTCTACCGGAGATCACCATGAAAAGACTTCTATTCACTATCACCCTTGCCATGCTCGTATATGGCACGTCAGCCAGCGCGCAAACCGCTCCTCAATCAAATGATTCGTCCGCCGTACAAGCCACGGTCAGGAATTACATTGAGGGCTATTACCGCGGCGATGCTGCCCGTATGCAGGCCTCTTTAGATCCCCACTACCTGAAACACATGATTCACGGAACGATCCCGATGCGAGAGAAAACCGGCTCACAGATGGTGGAGGAAGTGAGCTCCCATGGCCCCGCAGACTTTCCCGAAGCGCAGAAAACCGAACAGATCAGCGTCCTGGATATCTCCGGAAACATTGCCTCCGCCAAGCTGGTAACGCCGCACTGGGTGGATTACATGACGCTCTCGAAATCAAACGGCAACTGGAAAATCCTCAGCGTTGTTCAGAACATCGCAGATTAGTGGATGGGCGGAATCACTGGTACTGCGGGCCATTCATGGCCGCATCAAGGCGTCCCAGAACGGCAGCGCAACTCTGAAAGCGCTACTCCACCCAGCGCAGACGCGGATCTTGTGGCTCGGCACGAACGGGAGGGCACGGCTTTCAGCCGTGCCGTTTGAAGTGCGGCAATTCTCACGCCCCTGAAAGGGCCGCTCTTGCACGAGTGCTCCCTACGGCTTGGCGTTCAGCGGCTGCCACAACTCGATCTTGTTCCCATCCGAATCATAGATCCAGGCAAAGCGCCCGTAGGATTCATCCATTCGTTTGGAATCAATCTTGACTCCCTCTTGTTTTAAGCGGTCGAGCAAAGCATCCATATTGTCCACGATTTAGTTGACCATGAACGGTTGGCCGGGAGCGAAATAATCGGTGGACGTGGGAAAAACCGTCCAAACTGTAACGTGTTCCTTTTGCGGATCGTCATGTTCGCGCCACGGGAGCATCGCGCCCGAGCCCTTGTCCACCAGTCCAAGATGCTTCGCATACCATTCGCGCATCTGGTCGCGATTAGCGGATTTCAAGAACACACCGCCGATTCCAAGGATGCGCCCGCGCTGTTCCGTTTTCACCGGCGCCTTTGACCGGTCAGTTTGCGAAGATCCCACTTTCTGTCCTCCCTTTGAGGCCGAAACCACCAACAGCGAGCCAAGCGCAATTATGCTCCAGAGTATTCGTTGCACGCGCGGGATTATACATACTGCGGTTCGAATGCGATCTTGCGTGCATAAAGTTTTACATTTGTAGTGCCCTTATCCGATTGTTGCCGCAGAAAACCGGGGAACGTCCCGTCTGTCCCCAATTTTTCTCCCCGATTTTTCTCGCGGCTAGCCAAGTCTGATTTTTAATAGACGGCAATTCAATGAGTGATAACACCTCTTTTCGCCAACAAACGTTTGAGCCTGTGCGGCGCGTTATTTGCACGTCGCGATGAAGCCGGTGCTGCCGGAGGAACCAGCGATCAAGCTCTTATTCGCGCTCGTCCCGCGTACCGATGTTGGAACGTTGTTCGGGAACTGGATCCTCTTGAACGTGCCATTCTGATACATGAAGGCGCCCGTTTCGGTGAGCGAGCCATCTCGGCCTGCAACCGTGTTTCCCACAATCAGGTTTGAATTACTGATACCACTGAGCTGGGTCTGCTTGCCGGGAAAATCCAGCGTTGCCCATTTGCCGTTGTTATAGATGAAGCCGTGCCACCAGACATTGTCCGGCAGGAAGTTGCTATAGGAACCCACAATCGTTCCATTGTCGTTGATGGCCGTGGCTTTCGTCTCAGCGGCTCCGGGATACTCGATCGCAACCGTGTGGCCGTCGCTGAAGCGTTTAAAGCCATGCGGATTATCCGAAGCGTCGGGATATGTGCCCACGATCGTTCCATAGCGATTTCTCCCCGATACTGCGAATTTGTCATAGGTTTTTCCGTTGACAGTTATCGTTAGGGGAGTGAATGTCGAGCCCTTCAAGGTGAATGGTGTGCCGCGCATGTCGCCCGGCGCAAACCTGTCCCCGGCCATACCGATCGTCACGCCATCGTTGGTGCGATCGGTGAAGAAGGTATCGGTCGAATTGTGCTGATAGTAGGTGATGCTTCCGTTAGACAATCGGGTGAAGCCGCGAACGGAGAAGTCGCTGTCATCCACCCTATCGCCAACGACCGTGTTGTAGTCATTGACGCCGAGCGGAAACAGAGTCCGATAATTCCCATCGACATAAGAGCGCGTGTTGAAAGTGTTGAATTGACAAGAAGCCTGGGTCTGCGCGTTGGCAAGACCTGCATTGAGCGCGAGGACCAATACACCGATCAGTGCAAGGCTCGAGCCCCGGAGATTAAGCCTATGTGACATAGCTGCCATGACATACCTCTCAAAAAAAATCCTGAGCAGCAGGTTCGGTGCTGCATCAAGTTGGGAAAATGGATGACGCTAGTGTTTACGGTGGTTGTGCGCTGCAGGTTGGTGGTCGTCAGATTTCCTAAGGTCCTTAGGGACTGCTAGAGAGTGACACGTACTGTGAGGACCGTAAGGATCGCCAAGCAATTTTCAGGATAATCGGCGACTCGGAAGTCATAGCCTGATTTTTCCGCGGCAACCGAGGAATGTCCCCTGCTGCGCGACTCACTCAAACGATGCTTGAGGGGCAACTGTTCAGCTTGTCCTGGATGATAAAGTTTCAAAATGCTATCCAACCGCTCCGCGCCGCCGTGTACCGTCATCCCTGTGCTGATTTACCCAGACCCCGGCATAGCCGCCCACTGGCTGGCAAAAGCTTTTGGCTTCACGGTCCGACTTCGCATCGCCAATCACCGCATACAGATGCGAGCTGGCGATGGCTGCTTCACGATCGCTGAAGGCATGGCGGCGCCCAACAACTCGCAACACGTTCAGGTTCGCATTGAAGACGCCAAGGGTCATTGCGAGCGAGCGCGGCAGAACGGCGCCGTCATCCTGAGTGAACCTCAAGATCACCCTTACGGCGAGCGACAATACAACGTTCAGGATTTTTACGGTCACCGCTGGGACTTCACTGAAACCATCGCCGATGTCGCTCCTGAGGACTGGAGTGGAGGAGAATTTCATCTCGAGTAAGGCGGGTGGTGGCTGATGAAGCCAGTATGAAAACAAAAGCTAGCATATGGTTCGTGGTGCTGCTCGCTGGTATGAGTTGCTCGTCTTATGCCACTGGCGTCCCTAACTTCAACATTGAACGCGTAACCGAAGAGGCCAGCCTGATTGTGGTGGGCGATATCACGGAAATTAAGGACCTGGGAGTCGGGCCGCCATTACAGTGGCGAGGCCAGTGGCTTCAAGGCAACGCATACTCAGCCGACATTTCCGTGAGAAGGACAATCAAGGGACCCATCTTGGACCACATCACCGTCACCTACACACTTCCTACGGTCTACATCGGTTACCGTAATCTAAACACTGGCACGAGGCTCGTGTTCCTGAGTGGCCGGGGAAACAAACTTCGACTCACAGACCCGTACTATCCGGATTTCCCCGCAGTTCCAGACACCGTGGACTCAGAAACTCCGTCGTTGGATCCTGCGGGCTCGGTGTTCGGGGAGATGCTGCGCGTCCTCGAATCACCCGAAGCATCTACCTCAGACAAAAATCGGATTCTCTCGATCAATTATGCACTTCCCGCTAACGGTAAGACAGTAGCAGCCCTGAGGCGTGCATTGACTTCCTCGCGGGATGATCCTGAATTTGCTGAGAAGGTGCAGGGCGAACTGATCTACTTTGGGGACGTCAGCGAACTACCCAACATAGCCAACCTGTTGCTGGAAGGCACCGCTACGCAACGCGGTCGAGAGTGGCTCCTATATGCGATAGGAAATCACATCAAGGCTCCGCAAGCTGTTCCGGCGCTTCGCTCTCTCCTTCGCGCGCCGGATGATTCTGTGCGTGAGGCCGCAACCCAGGCCCTATGGCACATTAGTGACCGATCGACAATTGATTTGTTGATCAAAAGCCTGGACGATCCAGATGAGATGGTCCGCTTCTATGCTGTCCGCGGTCTCTCAGATATTGTCAATGAATTCGGGTGGGGAGGCCCGAGTGAATCAGAGTTTCATGATCATCAACAGAAGTATGCAGCTCATTGGAAAGAATGGGCGAAGAGTCGAGGACTTCAGTAACTGGTGTTAGTCATAGCCGGGTGCCCCATCCTTGTGTTCTTTGCAACGGTGGGAACCTCGAACCTGTTCTTCTATAGTGTTCCGTTTGGAAGTTGAGATTTGTTCTGCCCACCCTTTCGCACAAAGCGCGAAAGGATGGGGCACCTTCGGCGAGAATTGTGCACGCAAACGCCTCGAAAAGGTGGGCCACCCGCCCAACTCGGCAAAGGAAGTATCAGTTCGATTTTGGAGACA
>DATNAF010000360.1:0-4378 GCA_035572845.1 Terriglobales bacterium | reverse complement strand
ATCCCGAGTTCAGAAAGCATTCTGCGGATGTGACGGTTCTTGCCTTCATCGAGCACGATCTCCAGCCACGAATTCTTCTTACCCAAACGTAGAATGCGAGCCCGTTTTGCCGCCAGGGAATCCTCGTCGCCATTGCGTACGCCGTGGTGCAGTCGGTCGATTAATTTCTGGTCTGCGAGTGCGTCGATTTGGACATGATAGGTCTTATTGATCTGCGCCTCGGGGGCGGAGATGCGGGCACCCCAAGCGGAGTCATTGGTCAGAAAAAGCAGGCCTTCGCTTGCCATGTCGAGCCGGCCGACAGGGGCCAGCCATTCCGATGATCGGGGAAGGAGCGAATAAATAGTCTTGCGGCCTTTCTCGTCACTCCGGGTGGTCACCAGGCCGCGTGGCTTATTGAGCATGAGGTAGACCCTGCCGGCAGGACCAACGTTCTTGCCGTGGACCTCAATCCGGTCTTTATCCAGCCGCACTGGGGTTTCCGGGTCGCGAACAACCCGCTGATTCAGCCGGACGCGACCCGATCGAATCAAACTAAAGGCTTGGGTTCGGGAACAATACCCGAGCTTAGAGAGCGCCCGGGCAAGGCCTGTTCGTCCGGAGACTTGTGCTTTGGCCATGGAATTCATCGATCAAATTAAGACACTTTTAATCTTAGGGATTCGATGACGATATAAAAACGGCTGGCTCCATAAAAAAATTTCATCTCAGCCCTTCCCAATGCAAGGATTTCCGTGCATAATTCATGGACTCTGAATTGCAGCGCCTCCTTCGTTGCTTATTAAAATCCTCTTGGGACCGGTTTCATGTGGCTTGAAAAATTGTCTTCAGGCGTGCTGCGAGTTCTGACTCCGCTCGGGCCGCGATATTTGAACCCTTCGTTCTTGCAGCGATTGTATTTAATCTGGGTGTTTCGACATTTTGAGAACCTGCCGGTAAAGGTGTTAAGTTCGCGCCAGCGCCGCATGATTGAAACAATGTGCGCCAACAACCAGTTTGTCTCGCTTGATCTGGCGGTTGACTATGTTCCGTTGCTGGGCACATTGGAGCAGCGTCCACCGGTTCCGGCAATGGCAGGCCCACGCCGGCCAATGGGTTCGGTGCGCGATTCGGTGGGGCCGCTCACTGCCGACGCTCAACAATAGGTCGCGATTTCCTTCGTGGACCTTCGTGTCCTTAGTGTTGCAAGCTTTTAAAACCTGTAACCACGAAGGACACGAAGGTCCACGAAGGAAAACACTTACGTACAATCAGGCCCCGCCATCGCTGAAGCTATTCCCACTCGATGGTTCCCGGCGGCTTTGAGGTCACGTCGTAAACCACGCGATTGACTCCATGAACTTCATTCACGATGCGGCTTGAAATCGTTTTTAAAACCTCGTGGGGCAGGGGAACCCAGTCGGCGGTCATGCCGTCTTCAGAATGCACCGCGCGGACCGCGCAGGTGTAGGCATAAGTGCGCTGGTCGCCCATCACCCCGACTGACATCACCGGCAACAGCACTGCAAAAGATTGCCAGATCTTTGTATAGAGATCGGCTTTTTTAATTTCGTTCACAACGATGTCATCGCACTCACGCAAAATTGCCAATCGTTCGGGCGTAACTTCACCGAGAATCCTTACCGCCAGTCCTGGTCCAGGAAATGGCTGCCGTTGCAGAACTTCCTCCGGCATTCCTAGATCCCGTCCGATTACACGGACTTCATCTTTAAAGAGATCACGCAGCGGCTCGATGAGTTTCAGCTTCATCTTTTCGGGCAACCCGCCGACATTGTGGTGAGACTTAATGACTTGCGACGGCCCACGCACTGAAACCGATTCGATAACGTCAGGATAGAGCGTGCCCTGCACCAGCCAGTCCACCTCGCCTTCTTCTTTCTCAATCCGGCGAGCTTCTTCATCAAAGACTGCGATGAATTCGTTTCCGATGATCTTGCGCTTCTTTTCGGGATCAGTGACGCCGGCAAGTTTTGAAAGAAAACGCTCGGTGGCATCGACGGCGACGACATGCAATCCGAGCTTTTCGCGCAAGCTCTGCTGGACTTTTTCAAATTCGTTCTTGCGCAGGACACCATTGTTCACAAAAACGGAAGTCAGCCGCGATTTATCACCGTCGCGGAGAGCGCGATCCACCAGCGTGGCCGCGACCGCCGAGTCGACGCCGCCAGAAAGAGCGCAGATGGCCCGTCCGGTGCCGACGGTTTGGCGAACTGAAGCAACGGTCGAATCCACGAAGTGCTGTGGCGTCCAAGTTGGCTTGGCCTGGCAAATGTAGAGAACGAAGTTGCGAAGAATTTCAGTTCCGAGCTTGGTGTGTCGAACCTCGGGATGGAACTGCACCGCAAACAATTGCCGGCTGGTGTTTTCGATTGCCGCCACTGCGCTGGGAGATTTCGCTACTAGATGAAAACCTGCCGGGAGTTCCAGCGCCTCATCGCCATGTGACATCCAAACGTCAAGATTGCGAGGGACGCCGTCGAACAGTTGCGAATCAGCGAGCACCTCGACTTGAGCGTGCCCATATTCGCGATGCTTGGCGGCGCGAACTTTTCCGCCGAGCACGTGCGCCATAAATTGCAGTCCATAGCAAATGCCGAGCACGGGGACACCAAGGCCGAAGACGCGCGAATTCGCGACCGGAGCATCTTTGTCGTACACCGATGATGGGCCGCCGGAGAGAATGATCCCAGCCGGCGAGTACTTGCGAATTTCTTCAATCTTGGCGGTGCAGGGAAGAACAACAGAAAATACGTTTTGCTCGCGGACGCGGCGCGCGATCAATTGCGAATACTGCGCCCCGAAATCCAGGACAACGATTGATTGCGATTCCACGGATGAGTGTCTCAAATCAGAAGTGCCGTGTAAAGCCAGCCGCACACCGAAATCACTAACCACGAAGGAAGTTCCAGGGCTTTACTTCGTGTACCTTCGTGACCTTTGTGGTTAATACTTTTTGTATGTGCATACAACTTCAAAATCATTACCACGAAGGACACGAAGTATCACGAAGGACACCCGAACCGGGGCTTCAATTACCTAGATTGCGCCCAGTGGAATATCGCTGAGAATTAATTCACTCTGGTCGATTGAGCTTCGCTCAGTGCTCGGAGATATAGGCGACGGGAGTTGTGGCTCCGGTACATCGAGTGAATCCGCGCGCCGAATGATCGTGAGATACGCGGTCAGCCGCCCAATATAAAGCAGATCAGCAACCGCGCAATAAGCTGCGATGATCACGAATTCCAGGAACATTGTGGCGCCTGTGCCCAACACTTGCGCCAAACTGAGCACGGTGAAGGCTGCGCTGCAAGCGATCAAAAATGCTCCGCCATGAATCAGCCCAAACCAAACTCCGGCCGCAAGTACGGAGCCGAGTCGCTC
The DNA here is from genome assembly GCA_035572845.1 of Terriglobales bacterium. Lineage (GTDB taxonomy): Bacteria > Acidobacteriota > Terriglobia > Terriglobales > Acidobacteriaceae > Gp1-AA145. The sequence continues at coordinate 997 of DATNAF010000360.1, read as the reverse complement.
ACGATACCAACCGAGGGTTGAGGAGATCGCGGCTAAGGCGCCGACGCAATCGACGGCAACAAACAGCGATGAAGCCGAAAGAATCCAATTGAGCATTGCCCAAGCTGTCCAAACCATGAGCAGGAGTAAAAGCCATAGGCGTGCGGCGCCCGATCCTGACATGTGGGTCGAAGCCCACGCGCCGCTCGCAATAAGAATTGTGCCCATTGCGGCCACAATTGCGGCCAGGAGATTCGCAGCGCGCAGGAAGTTTAATGCCAGCAGAGACGAAACAGTTTTCCGCCGCGTACTTACTGACGGCGTAATTTCTAATGCCTCCATCATCGCTTTCAGAGTGGCCGCACGGCCAAGCGACGACAGAACAATCCAAACCAGCAGGAGCCCGATAGCGAGCACGATGCCGCCGGCCGTGAAACGCAATGCGCTACCGTGAAGAATTCGGTGGAGGGCACGCAATATCAGCTCTGGTTGCCGCGTTCCAAGCAGCAATCGATCGACTCGATTAGCCGGAAGCGAATCGGCGTACTCGACCAGAAAACTGGCACTGAGAAACCAGAAGGCGGCGGCGAAGCACCAGCGCCAGGCAATTTCGGCCAGAGGAATAGCGGGTCGCCGGAAAATAAGACGGAAGCCTTCAGCGGTGGGGGATGGCGACCTCATGCATCAATACTATCCGCACTCATAGAGAAGTGGGTTATGCGCGAACCGCTCTCACATCCAGGTATTCGGCCTGTATTTTTGTGGTCCCGTCCGTAGCTTCATTGTTCTCGGTCCAGATTTTTTCCAACTGCGAAGCCAGCGAGTCCTGGCCGGCCTTATCCAGACGCGCGAAGGTCGCTTGCGTCGGCCCAAAGTATTGTCTGAACAACGCCACCACTTCTCTTGGACCAAATGGAAATTCGAAACTCAGATTGTGCCGCGTCAAACTCAACTTTGAGATGCCTTGCGAGAATCGCTGCCGAACCGTCGCTTCATCACCCCAGAGTACAGGCGGAAC
>DATNAF010000359.1:0-5279 GCA_035572845.1 Terriglobales bacterium | reverse complement strand
GAATCCATTTAGTCCCAATTTTAATATTTCTTAACATTAATGCTGGGAAGAATTGGAGTGCCGCAGCTTTGGATTCAGCAGCTTGGAAATTCGCCCCGCTTTGGACTGACGATTGCGATATGGGATGGAAATTCACACATTTCTGGGCGTAGCGGAAGCTTACGTAGAGCGCGCAATGCCCGAAATCTACTGCAAGTTCATCCAGAAGAGGCGACAACCATGAAGAGGTTTTTACACCTGCTAATCGCGGCACTGGTGGCATTCGGTGCCGTTTACGGTTTTGCTCAGGCGACTTCGAGCGGAACCATCCAAGGCACGGTCTTCGACAAATCTCAGGCGGTGATTACCGGCGCTGAAGTGAGCATCACCAGCAAGGCCACCGGGGCCACTCGAACCGCAACCACTGGCAACACTGGCAACTACCGATTCGATCTCCTCCAAGCCGGCGAGTATTCGGTGAAGGTCTCGAAAGATGGATTCACCTCAGCCGTTCAAAACGTAGAGCTGTTGGTCGGAACCACCGCCACGGCAAACGCGACCTTGGCGCCGGGCGCAACCACTGAGACGGTAGAAGTTACAGCGGCAGCCCCCATCGTCGACCTAAACAAAACCAGCGTCAGCCAGGAAATCACTCCGCAGCAGGTGCAGGACCTCCCATTAAACGGACGCGATGTGGCCGACCTCGCTTATCTGGTTCCTGGGGTTAAGGCAGCCGATTCCTACGATCCCACCAAGAACCGTTATGCGATTCTGTCGGTCAACGGCGCAGGTGGACGTAACGTAAACGTCACCGTCAATGGTATCGACAACAAGGACAACACCGTCGGCGGTCCGGTGATGCAGCTTCCTCTGGAAGCCGTGCAGGAATTCCAGATCAGTACGCAGCGCTTCTCCGCAGAGAATGGCCGGTCCGAAGGCGCGGCCATCAACATGATTACCAAATCGGGCACCAACAGCTATCACGGATCGATCTTCGGCTATTTCCGCAACAACGCGCTTAACACAGATCAGAAAAATGCTGATAGCAAGGGCGGATTTACCCTCTCAAACCCCGACTACAGCCGGCAGCAGTTCGGCGGATCGGTGGGCGGCCCGTTCAAGAAAGACAAGCTGTTCGGATTCTTCGCCTTTGAGCGGCAACGCGAGAGCCAAGGTTTGTCAGAAGATCCCAAAGCGCTTGCCGAACTTACGCTGGCCGAGCCCCTGGGTGCGCAGCCCGCGGCGGTGATTCCCACTCCTTTCTACGAGAACCGCTACAACGGCCGCCTGGACTACACGATCAACAACAGGAATACGGCTTTCATCAGCTACACCTCGCAAGCCAATAACAGCTTGAACGATCAATCCGACGGTACCGGCGATCTCACCAATGGCAACTTCACTCTGAACCATCTGCAAGTTGCGAACCTCTCGGTCAACTCGGTTTTGTCCAGTACGCTCGTCAACACCGCTACTGTCGGCTACCAGTATTGGAACAACCTGATTGCCAGCAACATCAGCAAGCCGCTGGTTACGTTCCCCGGCGCCTCGTTTGGCACCAACACCAACGTCCCCCAGCAGTCGTTCCAGCGCAAGTTCCAGTTCAAGGATGACATCTCGAAGACCATAGGCAAGCACACGTTCAAAGCGGGCGCGGACTATATCTACAATCCGGTAGAGGGCGGATTTTTCGAGTTCAGCTCCACGCTGGAGGTTGATTTTGGCGCGGATCCGAGTGCCATTCTGGGAAATCCGGCGCTCTATCCCCAAGGCTTTGCCACTCCCGGACTGGTCACCGGCATGGGCATCGCCAACGGCAACCCGGACTTCATCGTTCCCACCAAGCAGTTCGGCATTTATTTCCAGGACGACTGGAAGATGACACCCCGCTTGACTCTGAACCTTGGCGTCCGCTATGACAAGGACTTCAACACTTTTGGCTCCTCGGATATCCGCAACAGCCGCACCTACCAGGAGCTGGTTGCGCTGAATAGTCCCATCTCCAATCCATACGTGGCTAAGATCACCAGCAACGACAATCGCGACGTCAGCCCCCGCGTGGGCTTCGCCTATGACCTTACCGGGGCCGGCAAGCACGTCTTGCGCGGCGGCTTCGGTTTGTACTACGGCGATTCCTTCCAGAACATCCCCTTGTTCATGGAGCAGCAGGCGAACTCCACCATTTTCCAGCAGGTGTTCTCGTTGAGTGCCCCTGGTGACATTGTTCCCGGAACGGGAATCCCGCTGGGACAGTGGCAATACGGCGTCAGCCCGTTCCCAACTGTTGCACCACCTTCGGCTCAGCTGGCTGATGGCAGCGTCGGGCGGCTGATGGATCCGAACTACCGCAATCCCGTAACCGAAGAGTGGAACATCGGTTATAGCTGGGCCTTGAGCAACAACTCGGTCTTCGAGGCGGAGTACACTCACGTGCTCGGATTGCATGAAAACAAGACCATCAACATCGACCAGAAGGTGCCTGTGGGTGGCGTCCTCACCCGCCCGCTGGATTCTGCCTTCGCCGCTACTGGTCTGCCCCAACTGGTTAGCGTGCGCGACGAGCAGTCGATCGGCCGTTCGCACTATGACGGCATGAACCTCAGCTATCGCCAGCGTATGACCCATCGCGTACAGTTTGAAGCTAACTACACGCTCGCGCGGGCGTATTCGTACGATGGTGGCGGAGGCTCGTTCCGCAACTATCCCCGGCTTGCCTTTGCGCCGTTTGCCAGTTATGAGTTTGGCCCGTCTCCGAATGACGAGCGCAATCACGTAACCATCAGCGGAACTGGCGACCTGCCGTTTGGGTTACAGCTCTCGCCCATCCTGCAGTTTGGTTCGGCTCGTCCCTACAACGTGACCAACTCCTCCAACACTCTGAATACCGGTGGCGGCACGGGCACGGCAGTGGTAGTGCCAACCAGCGATCCCACGAACTTTTTCGCGTTCGCTGGCAACAACAAGGGAGCGCAGAACTGCTTTTATGGAATCAATGGCGTTTCTCAAGCCTGCACCATCGCACAATATGACCCGCTACGCGGCGATCCGTTCTTCCAGCTCGATATGCGGCTGGCCAAGAACGTCAAGATTGGTGAGCGCATGAACCTGCAAATAATGGCGCAGGCCTTCAATCTCACCAATCGCGCCAACTATGGCAACAACTTCAACAACAACATCGGAGACGCACCGAGCTTTGGTCATCCGGCGGGCTTTATAAACCCGAGCAGCACCACCACTCCACGCTCTCTCTGGGGCGAGTTTGGCGTGCGCTTCAGCTTCTAGGTTTTGTTGGTTTCCTCAGGCCGGGCAGAGATGCCCGGCCTTTTTTTGAGACCACTCTGGACCTTGAGGATCTCGCGTAGCCGATTACAGGCGGATTCCACCACCTACCAGTATCTGCTCGCCGGTGATCCAGCCGGAATCTTCCGATGCAAGGAACAGAGCGGCGTTGGCGATGTCGTCCACCGTGCCCATTCGGCCGAGAGGAGTGCGACTGATGGCATGGTCGGTGAATGTGCGGTCCTCTCCCACCATGGTGCGTATGCCCTCGGTATCGGTAGCGCCGGGCGCGAGAGTATTGACGCGAATTTTGCGCGGACCGAGCTCCTGCGCTAACGAGCGTGTAATTACATCCACAGCGCCTTTAGTGGCGCTGTACACCGAACCTCCCGGTGGCGGCGTTTTGGATGCGATCGAGCTGATGTTGATGATCGAGCCGCCGTTTTTCCCGATATTCGCCGCACCTTCCTGGCTGGCCAAGAGCAGCCCAAGCACGTTGATGTCAAACAGCCTGCGGTAGTGCTGCTCGTCCACCTCCTCCAGCGGCTTGAATTCGTAGACCCCCGCGTTGTTGACTAGAACGTCGACCGCGCCAAAGGTCTTCTTCGTCTCCTGGAAAAGCTTCTTGACCTGTTCCTTTTTGGAAATATCGGCCTGGATTGCAACCGCCTTGCCGCCGTTTGCCTCAACGGTTTTCACCACCTTTTCTGCGCCGGCCTTGTCGCTCGCATAATTCACCACTACTCTGGCACCTTCCGATCCGAGCTTGGCGGCGATCGCCGCACCGATTCCCTTCGACGCGCCGGTTACCACTGCGACTTTACCTGTAAGCTTGCTCATAATTCCTCCTGATCGAACTTCCGAGTAATAGTTCGATGACCATCTAACTGATGAGCAGCCTGGGGAAAGGATTCGAGACTAACTGTGGAAATCTACAGGCGGGAGAGGGTGGACAGGTAATCTTTCCAGACTTTATCGCGCAGCTTCATATGCACGAACTTTGAAGATTTCCGCATGTCGATCAGGCCCGCCGAGCTAAGTTCCTTGAGGTGATGCGACAGAGTGGCGGGCGTGATAGGCAAGTCGCAGCGCAACTCAATGCAGGCCAGCTCATCCTTTCGCGCAATGCGGGAGAGTATCTGGTATCGCGTGGGGTCGGCCAGGACTTTGGAGATGCGATGAAACTGCGCCTTCGTCACAGGAGTGATTGTATGCTGTCAGCCACACGACGATTGCAGAAGCCGGGAAGGCTTCGTCAGATCCCCGCCACAAGAGCGGCTGCGAACAGAGCAAAGGGCATCACGACCATTCCCGCTTTGAGAAACTGCCATGCGCTCACGTTGATACCTTCTCTGCGCAGCGCAATCAGCCACAGGATAGTAGCTAGCGATCCGGTGACCGAGAGATTCGGGCCGAGATCGACGCCGATCAGCACGGAATGCGCAATCGATGCGGGTATTCCGTCATGACGCAGCGCGGCCCCGCCGGCAAGCCCGACCGGCAGATTGTTCATGAGATTAGCAACCGCTGCGACCCCGAATGCCGAGACTACCCGTCCCAATGTGGGAACTAACCGGGCCGTCCCTATGAGCGCATCGTGTGCGAGTTGAAGCGCGCCGGCCCGATTCACCGCTTCTACGATCACGAAGAGGCCGGCAACCAGCGGCAGCACGCTCCAGGAGACCTCGCGAATGACGCCGCCCAGTGCCCCCCGGTCACGGATTATGACCAAGGCAAGAGCGATCAGGGCTGCGACCAGGGTAGGCAGTCCTAGATCGATTCGCATGGCCGAAGCGGCAATGAGAACGGCGGCGGAAAAGATCAAGCCATAGCCGGCCAGTCTTCCCGAGGAAGACAGCCGAATCTGAGCAGGTTCGGCTTCGAGCCGCACGGATAAAGAACTGCGGGATATCCAATAAAGCGCAGCAAGAGTAACGACGATAGAAAACAGAGAAGGCAGTGAAAATATGCGAAGCCAGGCAGACAACGGCGGCATCTCCGCGCCAAAGACGACGAGATTT
>DATNAF010000358.1:0-3391 GCA_035572845.1 Terriglobales bacterium | reverse complement strand
GGGAGATTCCGGTTCCGAAAGATGGCGGGGATGAGAAGTATTTAGGCGAGTTGCAGGCGGCGCTGGATCGGGTGAGGATTTTTGCGGAGGAGAATATTGGGAAGGCGGCGGAGTTTCCGCGGGGGAAGAGCAATCGCGACGAACACTGACGGTTTTGTTGTGTGCAGTAAAAGAGACACAAGGTCTCTCGACTACGCGGCACGTCGCAAAACTCGACGTGCCGCTTCGCTCGAGATGACAGTTCTTTGGTAAGCGATCAGTATCCTCCGTCGCAACCCTGTCATTCCAAGACCTACATCGCAACCTCTCATCCCAAGACCTACATCACAACCTCTCATCCCGAGCGAAGCATGATTCGAGCGTAGCGAGGATCATGAGTAGTCGAGGGACCTTGTGTTCCGCGTTGGTCAAAAACGACGATATCCGCTAAAATATAAATTCAACGATTAAGTTCTGATTTCATTCGGAGCAGTCATGGCACAAGTATGCGAAATCTGCGGCAAAGGGCCGCAATTTGGAAATAACATCAGCCACGCCCACAACGTGACCAAGCGGCGCTGGAACGTCAATCTGCGCCCGGTCCACGCCAAGGTGAAGGGCGCGAGCAAGCGGATCCGCGTCTGCACCTCCTGCCTGCGCAGCGGCAAAGTCGTTAAGGCGTAAACCTAAAAGCATTTACCACAAAGGACACTAAGGTTCACGAAGGAAAGCTTGCATTGGTGTGCTTGCTGGCCCACCGCAGGTTTCCTCTGTGTGTCTTCCTCTGTGAAACTCCGTGCACTCTGTGGTGAAGGTTTGGATTATGCAGCGCCAGTGCTATTGCGGCGGTTCCTGGATGCTTAGCAGTTGGACTTCGAAGATCAGTGTGGAATTGGGTGGGATGGTGCCGTCGGGGGTGCCGTTTTCGCCGTAGCCTAGGTCTGGCGGAATGTGTAGCTGGCGCTTGCCGCCGACTTTCATGCCTGCCACGCCCTCGTCCCAGCCTTTGATTACCTCGCCATTGCCTAGCACGAATGTGAACGGGCGGCCTCCGTCGACGGAGCTATCAAATTTTTTGCCATTTGTGAGCCAGCCGGTGTAGTGCACGCGAACGCCGTCGCCTTCTTTCGCGACTTTGCCGGTGCCGACGACGATGTCCCAGTACTGCAGGCCGGAGTCGGTTTTGACGCCGTCGCCTGTGACTGCGGTGGGAGCCTTGGTGTTTGGACGGGCGCTGACGATTCTTGTCGGCTTCTTTTTAGGTGCGGTCTGCGCGAAGATGACCGCGGCGGTGGAAATCGTCAGTGCCAGCACAAGGAATTTACTGATCAAGCTTTCGCTCCTATTTATAGAAATCTCCGCCCTCGTCTATCGAGGTCAGCCCGATTACATCAATCTCAACCAACACGTCTTTTGGCAGGCGCGAGACTTCAACCGTGGACCGGGCCGGCGGCTTTGTACCGAAAAATTTTCCATAGACTTCGTTCATTGCGGCAAAGTCGTTCATGTTTTTCAGGAATACTGTGGTGCGGACCACCTGGTCAAGGCTGCTCTCGGCAGAAGACAAAATCGCCGACAGATTTTTTATAACGCGCTCGGTTTGCGCGGCGACGTCGCCCTCGATGACTTGTTGTGTCGCCGGATCAATGGCGACCTGGCCGGAGACAAATACCAAGCCTCTGGCGCGGATGGCCTGGGAATATGGGCCGATGGCCTTGGGAGCGTCGGGGGTGGAGATTACATTGCGCATGATATTGCCTTTGGGAATGCCGTTTGCGGCCCAAGCCGCGACTGACTCGTGATGAATTGCGATTATAGCTAGTCACAGGGGCTTGGGTGTTAATCACCTGCTACCAACAGTTATTCAAAGCGTGTTAGCATCTCGGCCTATGAAGGCAAAGTCTGTCTTCCTTGCGATCATGCTGTTGACCGTCGCTGGGGCTCAGCAGCAACCGACACCAAACGCGGTAGTTTACGGAGTCCTGAGCACTCCGGATGGAAGACCCGCAAACAGCTTAAATCTCGAAGCGATGCCCCTGAACGTAGAAATTAACGGAAAACTTCCTAAAACAAAAACCAACGAAAGAGGTGAATATCGCTTTGAGAATCTGCAATGGTGGGGCAGATACAAGGTGTTTGGTGAAGACGAAAAAGCTGGATATTCCGCCTACAGTACAGGCGACAATCCGCTCCCAGAAGTTGAAGTCACGCCCGAACACCCCAAAGCGGAGCTCAGTTTTACGCTCCCCCCGAAGGCTGGCTTCATTCACATCCATCTGAAAAACCGAAGGACTGGGCGTGCAGTCTCGGCAATGACGATTACAGTGGTGCCAATTGAGAAGCCGGACTCACACGTGTTCAATGACCCAGGCGTGTTCACGATGAGCTGCGATTCGCATGGGATAATTTTGGTGCCGCCAGACAGAAATCTCCTGTTACATGTCAAATCGGACGGATTTAGGGAGTGGGATGAAAGCATTGGGACGGGTAAGCCCGTTAATGTGCCTTCTGGAAATCGGCTGAGACTGGACGTGCAACTCGATCCTTCAAACTGATTTTCTAATCAAGTGCGGTAATTGGTGAAACATCTCGATGCACGTTGACGGCAACGCGTTCATTCCAGGCGGCATCGAGGGACTCACACTCTCTGCAACCTTTGCACATCGTGGACGCCGGGAATTTTGCGGACGCCGTGGATGATGTTTTCGAGGTGCTTCAGATCTTCGATTTCCATGACTATGTCGACGTTGGCCTGGCCGTTCTCGGTGCGGGCGCCGATGCTGCGGATGTTGGTTTTGAAGTCGCTGATTACGGCGGTGATTTGTTTCAACATGCCGAAGCGGTCGTCGCAGAAGACGGTGAGTTTGACTGGGAACGAGACGGGCGCGCCTTCTTCTTTGCCCCATTCGACGTCGATGCGGCGCTCGGGCTCGTACATCAGGTTGATCACATTCGGACAATTCACTGAATGGACGGCGACGCCTTTGCCGCGCGTAACGTAGCCGACGACTGACTCTCCGCGAATGGGATTGCAGCAGCGGGCGCGATAAACGAGCATGTCGCCCTGACCTTTGACGCGGATGGCGCTGCTGTCTCCGCCGAAGACGCGGCGGACAACGCTGCCGAATCCGGTGTCTTCTTCGGCGGGAGCGGCGGCGGTTGGTTCGCCTGCGGGAGTGAGCTTGCCCAAAACCTGGCGCGCGGAATATTTTCCGTAGCCGATTGCGGCCATCAGATCGTCGGGCTGGCCCAGGCCGTAGTCGGAGGCGATGCGCTGGAAGTCCGCGTCTTTAATGTCTTTGAGCGAAATGCGATATTTGCGGGCCTCTTTGTCGATCAGCTTTTTGCCGATTTCGATGGCGCGCTCGCGCTGGTGAACGTTCAGCCAGTGCTTGATTTTGTTGCGGGCGCG